>JAZDPJ010000006.1:0-33211 GCA_043797705.1 archaeon | reverse complement strand
TTGTGTTTATCTGCTAGGGTGCGTTTGGCTATACAGGTCCCCGAATACATTGTCTGGGTCAGTCTTCTGTTTCACATTTTCATAGTTCTTCTTGTTCCAGAGTCCCCAGAATTCGTCTTCTGTGTAGAAGTTGTGGGATATCAGTGTTTTCATGCCTTGGACTTTCATTAGCTCTTCTTCAATTAGTCTGTAGTAGTTTCTGTCGTCTTTTTGTTTCATGCCGTATGTTGCCAGGTCTATGAAGAGTTTGTCTTCTATTCCTTCTAGATGTTTTTCATTTATCCATGGGTAGTGTTTGTCTATCTTGTATGGGACCATCCATACTGGGAAGTCATTTAGTTCTTTGTTGTAGAATTCAGAGAACTCTTCCCATTTGGAGAATGGTACGAATACATCTACTATGACGTCTGGTTTTATGTGTTTGAATATTGGTTTGAGTTTGTTTGCCATTGATAGCATGTTTGTTGATGAGAGGAGGAATTTTCCGAGTAGGAATCTGAGTATTGGGTTTTCCATTCCGTAGTTTCTGCTTATCCAGTGGCAGTCTGCGTCGTAGCGGAAGTAGTAGTCGTATGTTTTTAGGTAGTCTTCTTTTCTTTTGGCTGTGCTTTTGTGGTATATTTTCATCCAGTCATAGGCATTTGTATAAGGTGCGTTGTCTGTGAAGTTTCCTGTGCAGAGTACATAGTGTTCTGGTGAGTGTATGATTCCGTCCATGAAGTCTATGTCTTGTTTTTCAAAGTGGTCTTTTATTGATTTTTTGTATTCTTCAAGAGTTTTGTGTGTTTCATGGATTAAATGAACATAGGGTTTTGCGTCTATGAGTTTGAATTTGAGTTTGGTTATCATGCCTAGTGTTCCGAATGTGCCGTGCAGCATATGGAAGATGTCTTTGTTATTTTCTGGTGTGCATTCCAGTACATCTCCTTTGGCTGTTATCAATTCATATTCTAGGCAGTTGTCGTGGAATCCTCCGTGTTTGTATGACATTGATTCGACTGAGCAGCCTGCTACAGCTCCTCCGATGGTTATTTCTTTGAGTTCTGGCACGATTATTGGCGTTAGGTTGTGCTGGAGTGTTGCTTTTGTTAGTTCTGAGAATGTGACTCCTGGTTCTGCTGTGCATGTTTTATTTTCTGTATCAATTTCCAGTATCTGATCGAGGTTGCTGATGTTTATGATGTTATCAGTTGTTTCAGAAGAATTGGGATTTGGTACTTTGTGTGAGACTGTTTTTTTGGTGAATCTGACTGGGGTTTTATTTTTCTTTAGGATTGTTGCAATATTGGTTATTTTGTCTTTGTGGTTCATTTTAGGTTTAGTTTGACATCTGATCGTGTTACTTCTTTGTATCCCACCCCATATTTTTTTGTTAGGTAGGAGTCCATTGCTTCGCATCCTTGTTTATAGTTTTTGTCCCATGTTTCTTTTGTTAGTTTTGTGAACTCTTTTGGGTCTTTGCCTAGGCGGTTTGCGATGAGTTCAAGTCTTTTGGCGTTTGGTCCGTATAATTTTAATGGGCCAATGTGGACTCTCAAGGAGAAGTCTTCGATGAATTCATCCATTTTTGTCATGTAACCTTCGAGGGTTTGTGGGTTTGGGTTGTACATTTGGGGGTAGATGTCAAATCCTGCGGTTAGGAATCTTTTTATTGATTGTTGTTGGTCTGCTAGTGTTGTCATTGCTTGCACATTTGATTGCAGGTTTTGTGTGTCTGTTCCTTTTAGTGCTGTTAGTATTTTGGTGGGGTGTTCTGCTAGTTTCTCAAGAGTGTTTGGTTCGTATATGCCTTGTTGTTCAAAATAATCTACAAGATTTGCGGTTGAGAGGTTGCTGTCCATTTGTCCTACAAGGTTCAGTCCTCTTTTTGCAACTTCTCTCCAGAGGTTAAGTACCCAGTCTAGGACTATTGTTGGTTCTCCTCCAGAGACTCTCAGTACTTTTATGTTTGTGTCAAATCCGTGTTGTGTGTAGGCTTTGTTTATTTTTGTTTGTGCACTGAGCATGCTTTCTACTGTTTCTTCTATTCCTAGTGAAGTTTTCCCATTGGATACTGCCCCATCATTGCTTTTGTCATCTACAAAGCAGTATTTGCATCCGCCTTCCGGGGTTCCGTCGTGGAAATTGCATCCGGCTACTTGCAATATGAATGGGTAGTTATAGTCTGGTACTTTTGAGTGTAGGAAGTCTTTGTCATGTTTGTACCATAGTGGGAAATCGAATTCTTGTTTTTTTACAAAGTCTTCTATTTCTTGGTTGCTTTTGCCTCTTATATCAAAGAATTCTGTTCCATATTCTTTTGATGCGAGGGGGTCTAGCTCTTTTATGTTGACTTTGGTTCTGAAGATATACTCGCCTGTGGCCACATTCGGCATTAGGTCTATTACTCTTGATGTGTCTTTTCCTTGTAATGTTTCGGAGAAGTCGACAACAAGTATTTTATCGTCTTTTTTTAGTGTCTCTCTTAGTTTTAGGGCCCGTTCGGTGGAGTTTATCATTTTATCAGCGGAATATTTTGCCGGTATATAACTCTTTTTGTTCAGATTTCAGAAAGTATTTAAACTATTAACTCTTAAAATAGATATGGCAAAAAGATCTTCTAAACAAAAGTCTAAGACAAAAGTTTCTAAATCGAATCCGATACCGAAAAATTATCCTAAGGCGAGTATCTGGAAAAGAGCTTTGGCGGCTTTGCTTGATGCTGTTTTTACAGCGTTATTGGCTTTGCTTCTTATCATTCCGGGAGTGGTGTATTATTTTATTAAGGATGGTTTGGAAGGTGGTCAGAGTTGGGGCAATCGTATAATGGGTTTGAAGGTTGTTAACTTGGAGACTGGCAAGCCGTGCACTAAGTATCAGTCTATTCTGAGATCTTTATTTATGGCTGTTGAGCCGGTAAATCTTATTGAGATGCTTATGGTCCTTTTTGAGCAGAAGGGTCAGAGATTGGCGGATATGATTTTGCATACTAATGTTCTTGAGGTTAAGAAGTAATTATACGAATACTGTGCTTATCCAGCCGCCGATTAGGTGGGTTAGGCCTATAACCAATATGGCTATGGTTATATGTTCGGTTATTACTTTCCAGGGTTTTTCTTTTTGTTCTCTTGCCATTTTGTAGCTTAGCAGTCCGAGTACTAGCAGTCCCCAGATTACACTTGTGATTATGGCTGTTCTTAGGCTTAGCAGTAGTACTGGTATTACGAACAGTAGTGCGA
This sequence comes from archaeon, assembly GCA_043797705.1. GTDB lineage: Archaea > Nanobdellota > Nanobdellia > SCGC-AAA011-G17 > GW2011-AR17 > JAZDPJ01. The sequence continues at coordinate 29,993 of JAZDPJ010000006.1, read as the reverse complement.
ATAGTAGTTTTGAGAAGAATGTGGCGATTGTGGCAGTCCATATTTGTTTTGTGTTATGGTGGTTTTCTGCTTCTTCTGATATGTGTATCCCTAGTGAGTCAGAGAAGGCGTCAGCTATTGCAATGGTTAATATTCCTCCGAGGACTATTATTTTGGAGTGTGTTCCGGAGTTTAGTCCTACCATTAGTCCTAGTGTGGTGATTATTCCTGATGTCAGTCCGAATCCGAATCCTTTTCTTACTTGCGTTCTCACGGTTATTATATTAAGTTTTAGTATTAAAAAACCTTGCTTTTTGCATAATCCTTATAAAATGCAGGCTGTTTTTCTTAGTAAAACTTTATCAAAAAGGAAATAAACATGAACTTTTTCAAAAAAACATTATACGCAACTTTGGCGGCATCTCTGCTTTCTTGTCCTTTGTCTGCAAAGGCAATGAAGACTCCGGAGCCTGCTAGTGTGGAGACAGCGGCTATGGCTGGTATGGATGTTGTTGTTAACAGTGATTTTGAATTGTTGACAAATCCTGCGTTGATGGAATACCGGGGAACCAAGTTTTCAGTGCTTGGCTTAAACCTTAAGGTGAATGATCTTATAGGTGCTTTGGATGCGGTTAATGGGTATAAGACATTTTTCACAGGGCTTGAGTCTGTATCTGATGAAAGAAAGTTGGATTATGTTTCAGAATTTGTCAGGTCGAGTGAAAGAAGGTCTGTGGATATAGGCATTAGCTTGATGCCGTCTTTGCAGCTTTCGACATCAGTTGGTACATTTGCTATTGCTGGATACGCTGCTGATGAGAGTTGCGTTGTTGCTAATCCCAAAGGGTTCCAGGGTTTAGTGAATCTTAGTGACGCAATTGAGGGCGCGGATGTGCAGTCCTTCCTTGGGGGAAGGGAGTTTGTTATTGACAAGCCGTTGCAGATTTTTTCAGTAAGTGATTTGGGGGCTTCTGTAGGTTATGCAAAGGGGTTCAGTATATCGAATATTGTGGAGGTTTCTGCAGGGGTTAATGTTCGGGTTTTCGAGAGGGTGATGGTGGATTATGCGCCGTCTTCCAAGATTTCAGTTAAGGTTGATCAGAGTGATTTGGATGCTATTGCGGGAGGCGAGGATGTTAAGTCTGTGCTTATGGAAAAGGCATCTGGTCTTGAGAATATGTTTGGCTCAGTTCCTGAACTTGTTACAGGAGTGGGGTTTGCTCTTGATTTTGGATTGGTATTGAGCAAGAGGTTCTGGGTTATGGATGCGATGCTTGGGGCATCGTTGAGGAATGCGCCTGCGAACTCTATCTCTTACAGTAATGGGACTTCTGCGATGGATGGCTTGCAGTATGATGCAGGTCTTTCTTTGCGTCCTATGTCAACGTTCCCTGTTTTCAAGGGTTTGCTTGTCGGAGCGGAGATGCACGGGGTTGAGGGTTTGCAGACTTATCATATGGGCCTGTCATGGAAGTTCGGCAATGATTTGAGCGTAACTCCAAAGGTTGGTTTCCAGGTTGGTAAAATTAATGCGCTTGGAAATTTTAGTGATGTGAACATATTCACGACAGGGTTCAGCGTGGATCTTAAGGCTATGAAGCTTGCTGCGAGCTATGGGTTGGGGACTGATGGCAGGAGCCAGTTTGGTTTCGGTCTTGATTTTGGTTATGAGTGGGGGAAGTAGCTTTTTATCGTAGAAACCTTTAAAAATGGATAGTTTAAGGTAATAGTGTATGGGACATTTTGACTCAGAGGTTTACTCAGATTATAATTACCTTTTGAATAATATTAATTTGCGTGTGAAGGATCCTATTAGGAGTTTGTTGCTTATGCAGACAGTTATTGGGCATGCGCAGAATAATCATGGGATGTTCAATTCTAAGTATCCTAATGCGACTTTGGATGATATTGTTCTGGCTTTAGGTAAGGATCCTGAAAAAATTCGTAGGCAGCGTCAGGGTGTTATTGATTCGATTTTTAGTTTTGCCGCAGAGATTATGTATTGTAGTAAATACCCTGGGTATGTGGATCCTAATGGTAATCCTTTGTTGGCTTTGGATTTTAATTTTAGTTTGGATAATCCTGCTGCGACTTTGATTGGTATTTATCTTGCTAGTTGTATGGATAATTTTGAGTGGCGTACTAAGGCGATGGAGGAGTATGATATTGATATTGGCGGTGGGGAGTGTGTTGCAGTTGATCTTAAGGCTAATGATTTTAGGTTGAGGGGGCTCACATTAGGGGATCTTGCGGATAGGGAGTGGTCTGATGAGGAGGTTGCTGATTTAAAGGAGTCAGGTGTTATAATTCCGAATATTGTTAGGGCTAGTACAAATAAGGTTGTAAGTGCTTATGTGAGGCATAGGGGGGGCAAGGGAACATCTGATGATCTTGCGATTATTCTTGCAGGCAGGCTTTACGGGAAAGATGCGGCTATGGGGGTGTTTCTTTGTGATGCTATTGATACTTGGGATAAGTATGCAGAATGGTTGGTGCCTGGGGGTCAGGATGAGCATCTTGGTGGCTTGATCAAGCAGCATGAGGGTTTGATAAAGGGAACTTATCCTGGTTTTGAACTTCCTTCTGAGGAGGATATTACTAAGTTCATTTACACTATATCTTTGGAGAAGGCGAAAAATAATGCTGTTAGCAATTCTCAGAGGTATTTGTTGCAGGTTGATAGTTTAACGAATCAGTCTGCTGTCGAAAGTCATCTGGGTTATATTGTTAATGGCAATTTTAACCCGATGTACTTGGGTCATATAAAAAATAATATTACGAGTTCTAGGTTGTATGCACTTTTTGAAAAAAGGTTTGCTGAGAATTATCTTTGCAGGTAATCGCAGTATTTTTTTAGGCCGCATATTTTGCATTTGTTTTCGTTCATTTGGCATTGCGGGATTTTTCTTGTTTCAATTATTTCTTCTGCTATTTTTACTAGTTTTTTTACTTCATCTTCGATAAAGGGGTTTAGGTTTAGTCGTCTGATGCTTTCACCGTATTCGACTGCTCCTTCAATATTCTTTTTGTTTGATTCTTTGGCTATCATCATGTATGCTGCTAGTTGTATTTTGTGGTTTGGCCACATTCCTTCTGCGGGGGCTTTGCCTGTTTTCATTTCATAGACAAGTATGGTTTCGTCTCTTTCTTCTATTCTGTCGGCGATTCCTCTTAAGCCGAGTGTGTCTGATTCTAGCTTTACTTCTGTGCTTTCTTTTATTTTTTCTAGCAGTTCTTTTCCGTAGATCTTATGTGTACTTACCAACCTGAAAACAAATGCTGCCTTTTTTAGCGCATCTGCGGATAGCTGTTCCCATAAGTTATTGAAGACTTCTTTTTTGTCTAGTTCGAGATTTTTTAGTGTTTGTTCGTTTGCGTTGATTGAGTTGAACAATCCTAGGTAGAATGCTTTCTTGTAGTTTATCTCGAGGTCGGCTTTTGTTGTGTTTTCATTTACTTGGGAGGTCGCATCGTCTAGTCCTTTTTGCATTTTGTCGACAGCTTCGTGTATTATGGTCCCTTCTATTGTTGGTTTTTTTGCAGGCTCTCTTAATCCCAGGACGTATTGCATGTAGAACTTCTTTGGGCAGTATAGGTAGCTTGTTATTGCGCTTACGGCTATCATTCAGTTCTCATCTGGTGTCTTTCTTTATAAGTTATGTTGTCATTTGGACAGAAATGTTTTTAAAATTGCCTGCACTTTATAAATCCATGAAAAGGGTGTTGTTGCTATTGATTTTTTTGTTGATTCTGCCGGTAGCTTCTGCTTTGGATACTTTTCCGGTTAGTTTCCACTCTAGTGGGCTCAATGAATCTATATCTCTGGATATTGCTAAGTATCTTAAGCATTCAGGGCCTTTCAAGCATACGCCTGTTGAGCATGTGAATATTTTTTTTGATGGAGGTATAGCGATCATAACTTCGAAGGATCCAGCTTGGCAGGGGATTGAAGATATTATTTTTGCTCCTATTGGTGTTGAGTTGAGGGTTCCTGAGCCTGTAAATAGGACAGAAAGGGTTTCGAAATGGAGGAACATAACTATCAGTAAGACGGAGATTGATTCTGCTCTTGGTTCAGAGATTGATAGAAGTTTTTATGTTTTGGCTGGTGACCTTGAGGGAGAGAAGATAAATATTTCTGGTTTTTTGAGTGATGATTCGTTGAGTTTGAATATTAATGATGAGGTTTCGCTTAATCTCTCTCTTAATGGAGATAAGGGTTTGAGTCCTGAGTTCTTGATTGATGTTCATGATCTTAGGTCTGATCTTACTTTGGCAGATTATAGTGAGCCTTTTAATTGGTTATTTTTGATTATTGTGGTTTTTCTTATATTCTCTTGTGTTGTTACTGCTGCTTATATTTACACGGGTTATGCTCAGAATGTCTTTAGAGTTATGGTTGATCAGGAGAAGAAAGAGGATAAAAAAGTGATGTCGTCTGCTTTTAAGAGGAAGGCCAAGCAGAATCTCTTGGGAGTTAAAAGTGGTTTGTCAGAGGGTAATTCAAAGGATGTGCTTAAGAAAGCTGAGGGGATTTTGGATGAATTCTTTTCTGGGTATGCTGGTATTGCTGCTAAAGATAAGGATGAGCTTTTTAAAAAATTAGAGAGAAAAAAAGTTAGTAGGGCTATACAGAAGGAGATTAAGGTTTTGTATGATGATTATGCCTCTATGATGTATGGGGATAAAAAGATTTCAAAGCAAACTGTCTCTGTTTTTGTCCGAAAGGCTCATGATACGATACGTAAGCTATGAAAACATTTCAAAACCTTTTTATATGCAAAAACCTTTATTTTCTTTATGCGTAAGTTGTATATCCTGTGGGCTATTCTGATTCTTTTGCCTTTTGTATCGGCTCAGGAGCAGATATCCTTTCAAAGGAGTCAGGTCTCTATATTCTTGATAGTGCCTGCTGTGATTATTGGGATTCTTGTTTTGATTCTTCTTATAGCGACTTTTAAGCAGAAGATGACTGCGGGGATATTGAAGTTTATGTCTTTTAAGAGGGTTTTTGCTAAACCGCCTCATAAACAGGAATCTAAAGAACAGTTAGAAAAAAAAGTTCAGGGGATAACTCAGGAGGCTTATGTTGATTATATGGAGAAGCTTAAGGTGCTAGAAAAGCAGATGGCTTCTGCCTCTTCGGATGTTGCTTTTAAGGAGTTTAGTTATATCGTAAAGGATTTCTTTTCAAATCTTGTTGGGGGAGACCATGCTTATACTGATGAGGAGATTGCCGAGCAGCTTGAGGGCAAGCGCAAGATTCTTTTGGAGTTCTCAGAAAAGATTTCTCAATTAAAGTATGGTGTGGGTCTTGTTACTAAAGGGGGTGTTATTGAACTAATTAATGAGTTTAAGGATATAGTTTCTACACAAATAAAAAGGCAGGGTTCTGGTAAGCTTCCTGTCTCAAAAAATCTTATAGCAAGAATTTTTGAAGAAGACAAGAAGATATTTGGGAGTGTAAAGCAGTATATTGAGTTTTTGAAGAAAGAGGATAGCAGGTCTCAGATTCATGAGCTGTTAGTTGATGAGCAGAAGATTTTGAGGCAGAATATCAAAAAAGCAAAAAATGTCTATAATGATATACTCCGGTTGTATTGTCAGCTTTCGCCTGAGGAGCGGAAAAAAATCTATCCTAAGTTGTTGAGATTTTATGACAATGTTAATAAAATGGTTTTCTCTTCTCTTTACAGTGAGAAAAGTAAAAAGGAATTGGTTTACTTCTCGAAAGAGTTGGAAAGGATACGCGATGTCCCGAAACCGCAATCTTTGTTGAGGAAGTTTACTAGCATTCCAGGCAGTTTTCCAAAGGTTAAGAGAGAGATATCCGATGAGTTGACTAAGGTCGGGCAAGAAACTGAGGTTCCTAGATTTAAACCTGCTAAGAAGGATTCTAAATTCTTTGAGATTAAGTTTAGAATTCCTAAGTTATCAGGATTATTTGAGAGAAAGCCTGTTGTTAGGCCTGAAAGGTTTAGAGTACCGAGTGCGCCTGTTAGAATTAAGAAAGTATTTAGAGTGCCGAAAATAAGGTTGCCTAGTTTGGATTTTTTAAAGTTTAAGCTCTTTGGAAAGAAGAGGTTGGAGGAACTTCCTGAGTTAAAAATTCCTGGAGTGTCTAAGGTTAAGAAGCCTTCAGCGGACATTAAGATTCCTGTTTTGCCTATGGTTAGGAGACTTTCTGTTTTTGGTAAGTTGAAGAATATGTTTATTGGTTTGAAGAAGAGAGAGGTTGGTTTGAAGGGTAAGTTGAGGCGTAAGGAGTTGATGTTTGAGCGTGAGGGTGAGAGGGAATGGGAGAAGATTAAGTCGTTTAAGGATAAGTTTGGAAAGCCAGGAGTGCCCGAGGTTAAGTTGCCTAAAATTTTGGAGCCGGGACTTAAGAAGTCGGTGCCTATACCTGTTGCTGATCATAGGTCTTCTTTGTTAGAGTCTATTAAGTTAAAGCTTTCAGGTATTATGCGACCAAAGCCCCATAGGGTTCCTATGCAGTTAGAGTTAAAAGACGAAGGTAAGATTAAGGTTCTCTCCCATGTTGTGCAAGAGCCTAAGGTGGTTCCTAAATCTAATATTATGATACCCGAAAGTTTGAGCTTGGGTGTCCCTAAAGAGGGGAAGGTTATTGAGAAGAGACCTCTGGCGGTAAAGAGGCCAGTTATGTTCTTTAGAATCAAAAATGAAGTGTTGCCGAGGATTAATCAGGTTGTGAAGGTGATTTTAAGAGATAAAATTAAAGAGGGTTATAGAAAATCTTCCGAGACTCATTTGATGGAGCTTGAAAAGATTAAAACTGTTGTTAAAGAGAAGCCGATTCGTAAGCTTAAGCCAAGTTCTTTCCAGACTGAGGAGCAACAGATTCTTAGTAAGATAGACATGCTGATTGGGTCTACCCGACCTATAGAGGTTTTTAGTTTGTTTGATAAGGTATATGCCCTTCTTGAGAAGGCTAAATCTGAATTAGCTCAGAAGGAGTATACTAAGGCGGAAGTAACTTATGAGAGCATTAAGCCGGTTTATTTGGGATTGTCTGAAAGAGAGAAGAAGATTGTTTATCCGAGGCTTTTTGATTTTTATAAACATCTGACAGCGGCTTTGGCTGCTTATAGGGTAGTTAGGCCTACTAAGGATAGGCAGGATACCGTGTTACTTAAGGAGGAAGAGGATCTTCTTAACAAGCTTGAGGCTTTGAAGAACGCGATTTCTTAGTTTTTTTCTTTATGGATTCTATTTTGAATTGTGTTTTTGTGAAGTTTACTGGATTTTTGTATCTCATGCAAACATTGTTTCCTGAGCATAGCTGTAGGTCTTGGTAGTAGTTGTTATTTGTGCAGTTTGGTGGGAGTATCAGATTTTTTTGTCTTTTGTGCCACATTAGTTGTGTTACAATGTAGCTTTCATTTATTGGTTCTTGATGTGTTTTGTTCCATTCTTTTATTTTATTATCTATTGCTTCCACACTCCATCCTACGTTTCTTAGGAACCTTAGTAGTATGAAGAGTGCTCGTTTTCTTCCGTCTTCCATGTTTCCGGCTAGTATTTTTTTTATGCAGTCTGGGAACTTGTCTTCGTTTATTGGTATTGTCGTTGGTTCATAATTTGTAGGAGTTTTGGTTTCAGAGGGTTCTTCATTTAATTTTTCTCTTAGTGTTTGTTTTGAGTGCCAGTCGAATGCTTGGATTATTAGTTCTCTTGCTTCTTTTTCTTTTAGTTCTCTTTCCAGAAATTTTAGTTTTGGTTCTACTTTTTCGGGTTCTGCCATTTCTTTTTCAAATTCCATTATTTTATCAGCTTCTATTGGCAATGATACCAGTCCTGATTTTTCGTGTAGGGAGTATGCTGCTCTGTATAGGTGTCTGCTTGATATTAGTATCGTGTCTATGTCTATTATTGTGAATGGGTCGAACTCTTCGTCTTTTATCAATTCTATTTCTGCTTTGCCGGTCCGTTTGACTATGTCTCTTATTGTTTCTTTTTCAAGGATTTTTTTGGTGAGCATCGGTCTTACCATTTCTTGCAGGTAGGCTGCTATGGTTCTTAATCCGTCTGGGTAGAGGTCCTTTGTTTTTTTGTTGCTTACTTCATCTGGGAATGCTTCGAATGGTATGCCTATGTGGAATCCTTTATTTCCGCTGTTATGGAGAAGTATTGGAATATTTCCTCCAAAGAAATTTTCACTTTTATCCACTGAAACATCATAGACTTTCCTTTTATCATTTAATTTTTCAATTTTTTTAATTCTGAAGAAAGATAAATTTGATTTTAATATTTTTTCATAGAACTTGAGTATTCTTTCTGAGTCCTTATCAAATGGTTTTGATTTATATTTTACAAACCAATTAATTATCTTTTTTATTAATCCTCTATTTACAGCACCCTTTCTTAGCATCATTTGCTCAACTCTATGTTTAACAAAACATTTTGGTTTACATTGAGCATACACCTTTCTTAAAGGAAAAAGAGGTATTAAATAATCATCGGGTTTACTCCCAAATTTAGAAGATTTTCTAAAAAATTCTGGATTATTTGGGAATTCAGATCTGGGGATTGTTATACAATAAGTGTAGCTTCCTTTAAATAGTGTCCCATTCGGAAGTTTATGCTCTTTTTCTTGTTGTTCTGAATATCCACAGGAAATTCCATGAAGCTTACATAACCAAGTTAGGCTTGTAATAAGTTTTTTGGATACAGATTTGGCTTTAACATTATATTTTCCAGTATGCCCATCTCCCCTGAGGTATCCTTTTAGTAATTCCATGAAATATTCTTTAGGGAGTTTGAAAACAAAATCTGGAACTTTTTTGTTATGGGATCCCCTTTCGCAATATTTTTTAAAGAATCTGTTCCATTTGCTTGAACAAAATAATATTTGGGTCGTGTTTACTTTCTCTTTATTAATAACTCGTGCCTTTTCTTGCTTAATAATTGGGATGTAACCATTTTTGAATTTATGTAATAAGCATCCCCCATATTTTTTTGCTAAGAACGTATTCTTTTTCCTTTGTTCTTTATCCTTAAGATAATTATGGTATTTATTAAAATAAGCATTTGTTCCATTTAATTCTGAGATTAAATTAGCAACATCATTTATGTATTCCTTTTCTTTAATATTAAAAGAGAAGCCAATCTCACTTCTATATTTCTCTAAAAGATGTCCTTCTGCAAGATAGTATCCTATTAAGCGCATTAAATCTTTAGTTATTTTTATATTTTCTTTAAATTTGATTCCATTTAGTTTGTAATCAATTGGGACTTCTAAATTTTTATTAAAATTAAGTTTTGACTCTTTGAAGCTAATTACATAATCCCCAACTTTCAAATCCTTTGTTTTTTTTGCTCGGATATTGTCCTCAGAAAATATATAAACTGAGTGGTCTGGTGATAAAATAATCGGTTTATTAATGTTGGAATGATGTAATTCGAATAAACTTGTTTTATGTTCTAAAGAATCATAGATTTTGTTGAAAGTTACTGAAAAATCTTTGTTTAGTGAGAGAATTTTCACATTACTGCCCTCTTTAAATTTACTTATTGCTTCTTGTATCGATAATAGTTGTCTTATTTTATTAATTTCGCAAAATACTGGTGTCTCTCCAATAACGCTAAATTTTGTGGATATTTTTTTTATACCGTGAAATTTTAGTGCCTCTACCAGTAGGTATGCAGTTAGTTTGGAATAGTCCCAGTATGGGCAGTCTATGTCTAGTATTAGATCCCATCCTTTTCTTTGTTCGTCTAGTTGTTTTTTTGTAATGCCTGTAGTAAGGCCCATTGGGTCGTTCCATGTTTCTTCAGAGATGTGGAAGGAGGTTGCTCCTTTTCTTGCAAATTCAAAGACATCTGTGTCGAACTGTAAGGTATCTGGTCTTTTGCCGAAGGTTTCTCTGTAGCGCACTCCAATCTCTTTGTCTTTGGCTTGTTCCACTAAGGCTTTCTGTATTTCTTTTCTAGAATAGTATTTTAAAAACTTGAGCATAAACTGGTGTTTGTTTAGTGATTTATATGATTTGTGCAGTTGTCTCCGCATTTATGGGCTTCTGATTGTAATTCCTGCTGTAAGTGCTGTGCCTTTGCTATGCTCTTGCTCATTGCTTTTTCAAGTTCATGAGCTACTTTTTCTGTTTCTGAGATTTGGTTTGTTATTACTTTTTTTGCGTCTTCTACTGGTTTTGTCACGCTGATGTTTGCCCCTACTGCCATTACTACTTCTTTTGTGTTTTCTATTTTTGATTTTGCAAATATGCCGTTGCCCAGTGCGGATAATGTTTCTGTTCCGGGTTCTGCTTTTGAGAAGTCTGTGAGTACTTCTTCTAGTTTGCGCAGTTCTGCTATCTGTTTGTCAGCGTGTTGCAGTTGCTGCTGTAGCTGTTGTATCTCAGAGCTTAGCATTTGTAGTTCGATGTATTTGTTTTGGTTCACTTTTTTGCCTTCTTTTTTGGTTTTTCTTCTTTCTTAGGTTCTTTTTTGGTTTCTGCTGTTTTCTTTTTTGCTGGTTGAGCTTTTTCTTTTTTGGGCTTTGTTCTTTCTTTTTTCTCTTTAACAGCAATTCCTTCTTTTTTCATTGCTTCTTGGACATCTTTTGTTGATGCCTTTGCTTTGATTTTTATGACTTTGTCTAAAGGTTCTAAGTGTATTACATTGCATTTTCTTCTTCTTACGTTTCCGTCTATGGTTACATAGTTTTTGTCTAGAACTTCTACGATTGTGCAGTGGTTTCCTGCGTCTCTTCCTGCGATTTTTACGCAGATTCTTCCGATTTCTATCATTTTTGGTTTCCTCCTAGTTGTTTTATCCTCTCGTTCGTCACCGAACAAGCCTCACTTGTGACATAAAGAGCGTTATTGTCTTGTTTTTGCGATTATTTTCTTTCTACTGCATGGGCTGCATAGGCATCCGCCGTCTGGTCTTTCTGGCCTTTTTTTGCTTTTGGCCATGTTCTGCATTTTGAATGGTCTTTCTCTTGGTACTCCGGCTAGTACTTTTCCGCATTCTGCGCATTTTGCTTTTGCTGGCTTTTTGCAGACATACTGTATTCTTACTGTTCCCCCAGGGGATCTTTTGAATAGTTTCCTTTTTGCCTTTGATCGTGGTGTTTTTGCCATTTTTCTTTAATAATTCCTTGTTTTGTTTATAAGTGTTTCCTTTTTAAGTTTTGTTGAAGCATTTTTTTCTCGTATCTTAGGATCATATCGTAGGCGACTTTGTAGTTTGGAGAGTTATACAGTGCTTCTTGCGTTTTTGGTGTGAAGTATTCTCCTTCAGGTAGCCAGGTTTCGAATAGTTTATGGTATTCACAGTATACTTTAATGTAGTCTTCGGAGTTTTTTATCATGGATTCTATTTTGCTTATGTGTTTTCTTTCGGTTTTTCTTAGCTTCTTTAACTTGATTTTCTCTCCGGATAATAGTTGGTATTTTATCATATTACTGATTGGTTATTTTGCTTTAAAAGGTTTATCTAATTGACCTTCATGATCTTTCTTAGTGTTATGCTGAAGATTATTGAGAATACCATATAGGACCATAGCCATGTTAGTCCGAAGAATATTTTTGGGTTGTCTAGTGAGGTATAATATCCTCTTAGCCAGCCGAATATGATGATAATTGGCAGGAATGTTATCAGCATTGGTTTTAGGCTGTGTTTCATGTATTCCATGTTTTTTGCCATCATGTTCTTTTGCAGGTGCATCTTTTTCTCTACTGTTTGTGTGGTGTCTTTCAGTCCGGTTTGCATTTCTTTGAGCTCTTCTTTCAGTGTTTTCATGACTTCTTGGTTTGTGAAGAATTTGTATGCTAATGTCATGAGAAATGTAAGTATGAAGCTGACTATCATTAGTCCGTATGGGTTTGGTAGCCCTAGTAGGTATCCTAGTGTTGCGTCAAAAAATGAGTTTAAAAATTCAAACATGTTTATTACCTTTGTTTTAGTTTTTTATAAGTTTTCGGGTTTTATTATCTGAAATAGTCAACTAGTTCATCTAGCTCTTCACATTGTTTTTTTGTTATTCTTCCGCCTCTGGAGCATTCAAGTAGATAATCGTGTCTTTTCTTAAGGGATCGATATCTTATATTTATCTCATTGTTCATTAATGCGCATGCTCTTGCTATGTAATCTTCCTTGTGATCATAATATGTGAGTAATATAACATTAGACTTATGCAGGGTATTGTAGGTTGTATTATTCAGTATATATTTTTTATTTGCGAGGCGGTTGGTGTCTTCTAGTGTCAGATGTTCAATTGGTTTTTTTAGTATTTCTGGCAGGTTGTCTTCTTGAACTTGTTCTTCACAAGCTGATATTATTTCTTCTATTAAGGAAAGTGTATCTGTTTTAAGTGTATATTCTGCTGTCATTTTCCTATTCCCATCATCCCTCTCAGTGCAGGATACATGTCTACCATATGCTGTTTAGAGATGTCTTCATACAATCTGTAGATGATCATTACTGCTAGCAATATTCCTGTTCCTCTGCTTAGTGCTCCCATTAGGTCTGCTGATGCTGCTAGTATTCCTACTAGAATCGCTCCCATTACTGTTAGGGGCATTATGTATCTTGATAGTACGTGTGCTAGTACTCTTTCGTCTCTTCTGAATCCGGGTATTTGTAGTCCAGAGGATAATATCTGTTTTGCTTGGCTGGTTGCGTCCATTCCTGCTGTTTGTACCCAGAATATGGAGAATATGACTGCTCCTATGACCATGAAGAGGATATACACTAGTGCGTGTGCTATGTCTATTGGTGCGAATGATCCTGTTATTGCTTTTTCAATTAGGTTCGGTGCTGCTACCCATAATACAAACCCGGATGCTGGTTGGCTTCCTGCGAATGTTCCTAGGAAGGGGTGTCCCCATTTTTCGAATAGTCTTGCCATTAGTTGCACATTTGCTAGTAGTGCTGCTACTAAGATGACTGGGATGTTTGAGGTGTAGATGAATTGGAGTGGCCATCTCATTCCGTGTCCCCTTATTCTTCCGAATGAGAGGGGTATTTCAATTTTCATGGCTTGCCCGTAGACAGATATTGCGAATACTACTGCTGTGGCTGCTATTGCTGAGAATGCTAGGACTGCTCCTGCTGGGTTTCCGCTGATTAGTGATTGTATTAGTACCCATATTTTCCCTATTGGTGCTTGTCCGCTTCCGAATGCGAGTGTTCCTGCTGTTGTCAGGGGGCTTAGTGCTCCTATGACTATGCTTTCTGATACTCCTGCTGCGATGAAGAGGCTGATTCCGGATCCGAATCCCCATTTTGTGATTACTTCATCCATGAATAGTATTAGGATTCCTCCTACGGTTAGTTGTGCTACTAGGAAGAGTTGTGCTGTTTTGTATGCTGCTGGTGCTAGTGCTGCTGAGGGTGCTAGTCCTCCCATGTATACATAGATTAGTGCCTCGAATACTATGAAGAATATTCCTAGTACTTTTTGGAGTCCTTGGTATGTTTGTTTTCCTTCTGGTGAGGATATGTCAAGGTTTAGTATCCCGGAACCTTTCAGTAGTTGCAGTACGATGGATGCTGTTACTAGTGGTCCTATTCCTAGTGATATGATTGATCCAAATTTTGCTCCTAGGATAATGGATAAGAATTCAAATTGTTGTAGTGCATTCTCTCCCAGACCGTATAAAGGTATCAGTCCTAATATGAAAAATGCAATTAGAATTATTAGGGTCCACTTGAGTTTTTCTTTGAATCCAAGTTTTTTTTGTGTTGGACTTTTTACTTCTGGTAAGCTGGTTAATATATCTTTGATGGCCATGAATATTATGCTTCCTCAGTTTCAGGTTCTTTTGTAATTTTTGGAGCTTTGGTTATTACTTCTCCTCCGGCCTTTTTTACTTTTTCTATTGCATTTTTTGATGCCATATCTACTGTTATTTTAATTTTTTTGTTTGTATTGCCGGTTCCTAGGAGTTTTCCTATGCCTATTTTTGCTAGGTTTATTGTGTAAATGTTTGTTTTTAGTTCTGCTTTGCCTTTTTTGACAAGTGAGTCTATTTTTCTGTCAAGGACTTCAATGTTCATTGTTTCGTAATGTACTTTTTCACCTTTTGTTTTGTGTTTTCCGAAGTAGGTGTTTCCGTATTTGTTGATTATTGTTGGTTTTTTGTGGTCTGCCCTCTTTCCTGTTCCTGCCATTCCTCTTCCTCCGCGGTTCCCTGCTCCTCTGGCTTTTTTCATGCCTACACCGTGGGTTCTTGAGGCCCTGAATCTTGTTGCTTTTTTTCTTCTGTTTGTTGTCATTTTCAGACCATCCTCATTATGAGATCGTTTATTTTTTCTTTTCTGTATCCTAGTGCTCCGCCAAGGCTGAATGGTGTTTTGATTCCTTTTCTTTCAAATCCGTGTCTTGGGGGGTTTAGTTTGAAGTATAATTTTAGTCCTGCTATGTCTTTTAGTTCTTTTTTTCCTGCGAAGAATTCTTTAACAAATTCTTCTGGGTTTAGTTTTGTTTTTTCTTTGATGTATTCTGGTGTTAGTTTTTTGTTTCCAGGTAGTTTTCCTCTTTTTAGCAGTAGCTCTTTGAATGTTGCTTCGTTTATTTCTCCCCATGTTGCGTGGTCTTTCACTTTTTTGATCATTCCAGTGTAGGATGTTGTGTTTGGAACTACAACACAATGGTTCTTTCTATAGAGTCTGAGCATTTTGAAAGTGTCATTTAGCACTTTCTTCTGTTCTGCACTTCCTCTGACTCTTATTATTGCTATTTTCATTCTTTTGCTCCGTGGTAGTTATTGACAAGGGTCTGTAGTTCTCTTATATCCATTTTTAATTTGCCTGTATGGCCTAAACAAAATCCTTGTCTTTGGAGTATTAGTTCCTTGAAGGAATCCTTTTGGATTAGGTTCCAGCTTTCTGTGTAGAGTTTCTCGCAGTGGGCACTCAGTCCGCTTTTCATTATTACGTTAATAGCCCAGTTGCCTGATCTGTCAGTTGAGCAATCTATTGATTCGAGTCTTTTTTCAGTTTCTTCAAGTTTGTATGTTTTTGCATAGGCTTTTGATTCTTTTAGGTTCTCATTGCATCTTGCTATGGTATATGTACTGGGCGCAGAGTTGCAGCTACCTAAAATCCCTGCTGTGGCCAATGTAAGTGCATAGATTGTGTTTCTCATTCTTTTGCTCCGCCTATTACTCCTGCTTTTTTAGTGTATCCTTCATTGATTTTTAGTTTTGATAGTTTTTTGAGTGCTTCAAAGCATGCGGATAGTAGGTTTAGCTTGGTTGCTGTGTGCCCTTTTGTTTTGCAGTACACATCTTTTATCCCTGCAAGCTCAAGTATCTTTTTCATTTCTTTTTCTGTGCATATGCCTGTACCTTTAGGTGCAGGTATTAATGTTACTTCAACTGAACCTTTTTTGCCTGTTACTTTTGCCGGGATTGAGTGGGGCGTTCCGCAGTCGCATGCCCATGCTCCGCACCCTCTTCTGATTTTGATTATGCTTAATTTTGCTCTTCTTGTTGCTTTTTCTCTTGCAGGTACTGTTTCTTTTGATTTTCCTAGTCCTATGCCTATATATCCGTTTCTGTTGCCTGCTACTGCTAATGTTGAGAATGATGGTTTGTTTCCTTCACAGCTTTTTTTCTGGGTTTGTTTCCAGATGCTTGCTTTTCCTCCTCCGAATTTACCTTTTGACTGTCCGATTGCAAGGAGGTCTGTTTCTAACTGAGGTAGGAGCATTTCAACTATTTGTGTCTCTAGGATGGTTTGTCCTTTATCGAGTATCTCATCTAGTTTTTTGATTTCTCCGGATTTGACTTTTTTGCCCATATCGGTTAAAGCTTTCCACGCTTCTTTGTCGAATACTTTTTCCTTCTTGATTCCGGATTCTTCTGTTGATCCTCTTCTTCTACCGCTTTTAGGTTTCATTGTTTCTCCTTGAGTATTTTTGATTTTGTTGTTTCGAATTGTTTTTCTATTTCTTCTGGTTTTACATTTGCTTTTATATATTTGGAGAATTGTTTCTCGTATTTTGCTTTGTCTGAGGATATTGCTTTTGCGTAGTCTGCTATGTGTTTTCCGGTTAGTCTGTCTTTTGGTGGTAATATTTCTTCGGAGTGGTGTATGTCTAGGCCTGCATCAATAGCTCCTTTGAGTGCTGCGTATAGTACTCCTCCTTTTGAGGATTTGTTTAGTCCTAGGTCGGTTATTGCTTCTTTTACTTTGGCTTTTTTTGCTTTTACTCCGCAAAGTAGCCCAACAAGATATGCTGCTGGTAGGTTTTTTGTGTGTGCTTTCCATCCGTATTTCTTTAGTTCTGTTGCTGCTGCCCCTGCGAGTATCTTGTCTCCGTCTGGGTGGAATTGTATAATTTGGACTATCATGTGCTTGTTAGTTCTTCTGATGGTTAGTCTTGGTTTTTCAGAGGCAACTAGCTTTAGTCTTAGCCTGTAGTCTGTTTTTCCTTCCCGCTTCCTGCGGTATTGTATGATTTTTGGTTTTCCTTTCATTTTTTCTTTTGGATTATTAGCCCATGATCAGTTAAGTAACCTTTCATGTGTCTTATGCTTCTGAAAAAGCCCCCCTTTGCTTTTTTATATGATGACTGGTATGTTGCTGTTGTAATCATTGTTTTTGACATTAGCCTTTTTAGTAATGCTCTTTGCTGTCTTATTCTGTTTATCCAGTCTCTTTTTTTGGGTTGTCTTGCTCCTTGTTTTCCTTTTCTTTTTCCTGTGCCTTTTTGTCTGCCTTTACTTTTCTGGATTTTTTTCTTTCTTGTCCTTCCTTTTGAGTGTCCAGTTTCTGGTTTTTTCTGTATTGCTTTATCTTTCATTAATGCGATTAGGTCTGCCTTTGTAATGGCTTCTTTAATCTCTTGCATTCTAACGGGGTCAAACCATACTCTGTTTTGGCCTACGTTCAATATTTGAGCGCTTATCCTTTTTTGATTTCTTAGGTTCATTGTCTTTTCTCAAGTGTTTTTATTTTTTCGGATTTTGATCCTTTTGCTGTTTCTGGTTTTTCTTGTTCCTCTGTTGTTTCTGTTTTTTTCTTTTCTTCTTCTTTCGCTTTTTGGATTGCTGCTTCTTTCTTTTGTTTTTTTGTTTCTGTTTTTTTCTTTTTTATTTCTTGTTTCTTTTTTATTGTTTCTTCTACTTTTTTTATGACTTCTTCTGGTTTTCTGATGTTAAGGATTGGGATATTTTTTGCTATTGCTTGTTTTAGCAGTTCGATTCTCCTTTTTTGTCCGACTTTACTTATTATGATTGCTTCTGTTTTTGGGTTTATCTTTTCAAGGTCTTTTAGTGTTGAGACAGTCACTGGTTTTAGCCCTTTCATTGTTAGGCCTCTTACTGCTTTTGGTGAGGCTACCCCTGGTCCGGGATGTGATACTTTTCCTCTTCTTTTCTTTCTTATTTTGGAGTGTCCTCCTCTTGGGGCTCTCCATTGGAGCGGGATGCATTTTCTTTTGAATGCATCTGATCTTACGTAATTTGATCGTTTTTTTGCGATTTTCTTTTTGAGTTCTAGTAGTAGTTTCATTTGATTGGTACTCCTGCTTTCTCTGTGATCCAGATTCCGTCTGCGAATACTCTTCTGTCTCTGTTTGTGATTCTGGTGCTTTGTTCTATGTTTGCTGCTGTTTGTCCTGCTGCTTCTTTATTAGGGCTTTGTATTGTGATTATTTCTCCTTCAATTTTTACTTTTACTCCTTCAAGGATTTTTGCTTTTCTTGGGACTTTTTCTCCAAATAGGTTTTTTACTATTAATGTGTCTCCTTCAAGGTTTACTGTCATTGGGAAGTGTGATGAGCATATCTTTAGTTTATATGTGTATTGTTCTCCTACTCCTGTTATCATGTTCCTTATATGCGCTCTGAATGTGTTTACTAGTATTTTTTCGTTTTTTGTGAATTTTTTAGGGAATAATTTTATCTTGTTTTCTTCTATTTTTATTTCAACAAGTGGATGGTCGAAAAGTTTGGATACATTTCCATTTGATCCTTCAATTGTCAGCAGTCCGTCTTCTGAAATCTCTGCTTTGACTCCTTCTGGAATCGGTATCTCATGCTTTAGGTTTTTTTCTGCTATCATTTTTAATATATGTATGCTAACAGTTTCCCCCCGATTTTCTTGTCTTTTGATTCATTGTGTGTCATTATTCCTTTTGATGTTGAGACTATTAATATTCCGAAGTCTTTTGCTGGTAAGAACCTTTTTTCGAATTTTTCATAGGTTTTTGTTTGTACTGAGAATCTTGGCTTTATTGCTTTGCAGTTGTTTACTGCTCCGATTAGGTTTATCTTTACAATTCCGCCTTTGTTGTCGTCTATAACTTCATAGCTTCCGATGTATCTGTGATCTTTCATTAGGTCTAGCACTTTTTTTAGTACTTTTGATACTGGTTTCACAGTGCACTGGTTTTTCCCTACTTTCTCAGCATTGTTTATGTTGGACAATGCGGATGCCAATGTGTCGTTCATCATTTTTTCTTTTTTACCTCAGTGATATTTTTTGAATCCTATTCTTGGAGCTTGTTCTCTAAAGCATTGTCTGCATATGTGCAGGCCGTATTTTTGTATGTGTCCCGGCCCCACTCTTCCGCAGAGTGTGCAGGGTCTTTTGTTTACGCCGGTGCTCCTGTCTTTTGATTTGTTGAATTTTAGGAACTTTGCCAGTTTTGCTGGTTTGTTTTTCAGTTGTTTGAATACTTTTTTGTAACTTCCTGCTGTCATTTTATTGTTCTCCGAATTTTACTTTGAATTTTTCTTCTAAAAAGGCACGTGCTTCTTCTTTTGTTATTCTGTGTTTTTTGCCTATTGACTTTGATTTGAGTTTTCTTCGTTTGATGCTGTATCCTGCTCTGGTTAGTGTTACTGCTGCGTCTAATCCTATGATTCCGATGCTGATGTCATATTCTGTTCCCGGTATGTCCAGGTATTCTTTTATTCCAAATGATAGGTTTCCTGTCGAGTCTAGTTTTCTTGGGTCTAGTTTGTGGTCTGTGGCTAAAAATAGCCTTTCTAGCAGTGCTTCTGCTTCTTTTCCTCTTACTGTAACTTTACACCCGATAACTAGTCCTGGTCTTACACCCCAGGTTGGGATTCTTTTCTTTGTTTTTGTTTCGCAGGGTTTTTTTCCTGTGATTTTATTCAGTAGTTTAAGAGCTTTCTCAAGTTCTGGTCCTGGTTTTCCAGTACCTATATTGAGAGTTACTTTTTCTACTTTGATATCTTTCATGTTTGTCATTTTATTCTAGCTCTATCACGGGTTTGTCTTTTCCTATAACAAAAGCATATGCTTTTCTTGTTTCAAAGGTGCTTTGTTTTGATTTTATTGTGATCATTCCTTTTTGAATGTTTGTGCCTTGTTTTATTTCTTCTACTTTACCGACTGTTCCTATTTTTTTCCCACCGATTAAGTAGACTGTTGCTCCTTTTTCCAGTTTTAGTACCGTTTTTATTTTTTTGTCTGGAAGGGTTAGAACTAGGCTGTCTCCTAGTTTGTATTCATCTTTTTGTACTAGCAGGTTTGTGCCGTCATCTAGGTTTAGTTGTATTTTTTTGTTTTTGATTATTTTTTTGTTTTTGATTTTGCAGATTTTTATGTCTGCTTCTGTGGGATCTATGGGCAGGAGTATTAGTTTTCCTTTTGTGCTGAATATCATTCGGTATTGTTCTTTGAGTTTTGGTATTTCCAGCACATCCATGAATCCTACTTGTGATTTTATATCCTTGGCTGCTTTTTTGTTTACTAGGACATTTTTGTCTTGAAGTATTTTCTTTGCTTCATTTGTTGTTTTTGCGTGTTTGAGTATTTCTTTTAGCACTAGTCCTAGGGGCATACAGTTGGCTAGCTTTTGTGCTCCACTGTTTGGTCTGATTATCCAGTTTATTCCTTTCCTTTTGATTGCCCATGTTCTTGGTGCGCTTATTCTTAGTAAGTGTCTTTTGACCATCTTATTTTCTCTCCATTACTTTTTTCCTTTTTTTGTCGTCGCTTCCTATTTTTGTAATCATGACATTTGATGGGTGTATGGGGTATGGTGATTTTGATCCGTCTGTTTTTATGTTGTCCATGCCGTCAATTATTAGTTTTGTTTTTTTAAGCAGTACTTGTGCTACTTTTCCTGTTTTCCCTTTGAATTGTCCTCTCATTACTTTTACTTCGTCTCCTTTTCGTACTTGTAGGTTCCTTTTGTTGTATGTTTTCTGCAGCTCTTTTGATAGTCTGCATCTTACGAAGTTCTTTCTTATGTGGAGGGGTGCTTTTGCTACTAGCAGTCTTTGCTTTCCTGGTTTTTTGCTTCTGCTTAGTGTTTTTTTGATTTTTTTCATTGTTTTATACCACGATGCTTGCTACTTTTGAGATTGTTGGCCATCTTTCTGTTGCTTCTTTTGCTATTGGGCCTTTGAACATTGTTCCTTTTACATTGCCTTTGTCATCTTTTAGCAGGATTGCTGCGTTATCTTCGAATTTGATTCTTGTTCCGTCCGGTCTTTTGTATTCTTTTTTTTGTCTTACTATTACTGCTTGCATTACTTGCTTTCTTACATCGCTTTTTCCTTTTATGACTGATACTGTCACAATGTCCCCCACTCCTGCTGGAGATCTTCTTCTTTTGACACCTTTGTACCCTTTTACGCTTATGATTTGGATCACTTTTGCTCCGGAGTTGTCGCAGACTTGCAATGTAGATCCTACCTGTAGTCCTCTTGTGATGCTTGATTTTATTGCTTTCATTTTTCGATTATTACAAAGTGTTTCATTTTGCTTATTGGCCTGCATTCAGCTATTTTGACTTTGTCTCCTATTTGTGCTTTTATACAGTCAGGGTTATGTACTCTTACTCTACTTTTTCTTAGTTCATATCTTTCATATTTTGGCAGATAATGTCTTATTGTCCAGCCTACTGTTGCGCTTCTGTGTATGTCTGTTTTGATTACTGTTCCTGTGAATATTCTTCCTCTTAGCTTAATGTCTCCGTGGAATGGGCAGTGCTTGTCTTCGCATGCCTCTTTTGGAGCTTTTACATCAATTCCGATATTTTTTGCTTTTTTCATTTTTTTATTCTGTCTTCTGGGCGCCCTGTGAGGACTTTCCCGTCAACTTCGACTTTGTCTCCTTTAATTGTGAATGTGAGCTTAATTTGGTTTTTTAGCACTTCTCTTGTTTTGTCGTCGCTTTGTATTGTGATTGTGTTTTGCGTTTCATTTATGATTGTGCCTGTGATACCTTCAAGGCTTTTGTTCGTGGCTTTTGAAACATTGACTTTTTGGCCGATTATTTCATGTTGTACGATATTTTTTGCCGTGATTCCCATCGTCTTATTTTATTTTTATTGCGTTTTCTGGAAAGCCTAGTTCGATAAGGTATTGCTTGACTCTGTTAACATGGTTGCCTTGGAGTTCTATAATCCCTTCCTTGACAGTACCGCCGCATGCGAGTTTTGACTTGAGCTTTTTTGTTACATCTTTTATGTCTATGCTCTTATCAGCAATGCCTTCGACCACAGTGATTATCTTTCCGAATTTGCGTTTTACGGTTTTAACTGCGATTTGCTGCTCTTCTTTGGCTATTATTTCGCAGACGCATAGATCGTTTGGCAATCCGCACCTTGGGCATACTTCATTCATTGCGCTTTGTTTTTGTCCTCCGTTTTGTTTTGTTTTTTTATTGTGAATATTTTTGCGATAGTTTTTTTTATTTGTTTGATGTTTCCCGGGTTGTCTGGAACTACTTTGGTTGCTATTTTAGCGTTTACTTTAAGCAGTTCTTTCTTTGCTTCTGCCAGCTTTTCTTCAAGCTGTTTCTTTCCCAGATTCTTCAGTTCCTTCATTCTTATTTTTTTCATTTTCTTCTGTTTCTTTCTTGGTTGTTTTCTTTTTTGCAGGTTTCTTTTCTGCTTTTTTCTTGGTTGTTTTCTTTTTTGCAGGTTTCTTTTCTGCTTTTTTCTTGGTTGTTTTCTTTTCTTCTGTTTCTTCTTTCTGTATAGGTTTCTTTTCTTCTGTTTGTTCTTCTACTTTTGGTTCATGTATGATTATTTTGTCAGGAAGTATTGTGTTTGGCAGCATGATCTTTACTTTTATTCCTATTGTTCCGGAATTGAGGTTTGCTGTTGTTTTTGCTTTTTGTACTTGGGATACTGCTACATCTCCTGATTTTTTCATGTATCCATCAAAAAATCTCCAGCTTTTTGCTCTGCTTCCTGGGAGCCCTCTTCCGCTTATGTGTATTTCTGCTCCTAGTGCTCCTGCATCGATTATCCTTTGAAGTGTCTTGTATCCTAGGGATTTGAATCTTTTTGGTCCGAATCGTTCCATGTTGTTTACGATTTGGTCTGCAACTGTTTGTACATCTAAATCAGGGTTTACTATTTCAGCTACTTCTATTTGCGGGTTTTCCATCTTGAATTTGTTTTTCATGACTATTGTTAGTTTCTTGATGTTTTCTCCTTTTTTCCCGACTACTAGTCCTGGTCTTGATGTGTGTATGATTATTTTTTCTCCTAGAGGAGTTTTCTTTATGTCTAGGTAGCTGTATTTGCCAACTCCAATTGTTTGTGCTATGAATTCCTTTACTTGCACTTCTTTCAGTTTTTTTGCTACGAATTTTCTTTCAATCATTTTTTGTCTTCCTTTGTATAGTATATGGTAAAGCTTGTTTTCATATACCTTTCTAGTGTAAGCTCTACTCTTTCGCTTTCAATTTTTCCTGTGTGTAATAATTTCTCTAATCCTTCTTTTAGGTGTGCCTCTGTGAATCTTGGTTCCTCTTTTAGCACTCTTTTTTTTATCTCAGGATATTGTACAACTGGGATACCTGCTCTTTTTTGGTTGTTTGGATCTGCCACAACTTCAAGGATATAATTTGCAGCTATTTTGGATATGCTTTCATCTAAGTTTGTTATTGTGTCTTTTACGAGTTCCTCCGTCTCTTGAAGTTCTGCTTTTTTATCAGCTTGTGTTATAAAGTATAGGTCTAGTAGTGTCATTTTTTCTCTTCCTTTGTCTCCTCTTTTTTAGGTGTGTCTTTCTTTTCTTTAACTGTTTTTTCTATCTTTTTAGGTTCTTCTTTCTTTGTAGCCTTTTTCTTTTCTTCTTTTTCCTCGACTGTGACTTCAATGTGGCACATTTTTCTCTGTCTTCTTCTTTGTCTGCCGTGTCTCCATTGTGTTGTTCCTTT
The DNA here is from genome assembly GCA_043797705.1 of archaeon. Classification (GTDB taxonomy): domain Archaea; phylum Nanobdellota; class Nanobdellia; order SCGC-AAA011-G17; family GW2011-AR17; genus JAZDPJ01. The sequence goes on along the minus strand of JAZDPJ010000006.1, from coordinate 6,888 downwards.
GTTTACGACTATTGTTGATAATGTTAGTGATTCTGAGTTTAGTCCTTTGTTTTGTGCGTTTGCTTCTGCTGATTCTATTAGTTTGAGTATTTCTTTTGTTGCTTTTTTTGGGAATCTTCCTGCTGCTATTGGTCCTTTTTTGTGTCCTCTGTCTTTGTTGAATCTTTTGAATGGTACTGCTGTTTTTTCTTTTAGCACATTTTCTAGTGTTTTCTTTATTTTACTGACATCTTTCCCTCTGATAAAGCTGGCTATCTCTATCGAATTCTTTCGGGATATGGGGATGTTTGTCCCTTTTGCTGTTGCTATATGTGCGTTTTTCATTTTTATTTGACTGAGGCTGCTGAGCTGGACTTTGTTGCTCCTACACCTGGTGCGGAGTGTGTGACTCTTGTTCTTGTCATTCTGAATTCTCCTAAGTAGTGTCCTAGTTTTTCTACGGTTATTTCAACAGGTACAAAGTCTTTGCCTCTGTGAACATGAATTATTAGTCCAAGCATTTCTGGGATTAGGACGATGTTTCTGCAGTGTGTTTTTATTGGTTTCTTGTATTTTCCTTCTTTTACTTTCTTGATCTTTATTAGTAGTTTTTTTTGAAGTTCTGTGAATCCTCTTGTTACGCTTCTTCTTTGCCTTGCTGGTAAAAGCTCTGCGAACTCTTTTAGGCTCATATTTTTGAGCTCTTCTTCTGTTTTTCCTTTGTAGGTTAGTTCTTTTTTTGCCATTTTTTATCTCTTTCTTCCTGTTCTTCTTGCTTTGATTTGTCCCACATTTCTTCCTGGTGGTGCGTGTCTTGGTGGTGTTTTTGGTTTTCCTGCGTGTCTTCCTCTACCTGATCCGAATGGGTGGTCTACTGCGTTCATTGCTACTCCTGATGTTTGCGGGTATAGTTTGTTTTTTGCTCTTTTTGCGTGCATTCTTTTGCCAGCTTTTAGGAATGGTTTTTCTTTCTTTCCTCCGCCTGCTATGATTCCGATTGTTGCTCTGCAGTTGGAGTGGACTTTCTTTTCTTTTTTTGAGGGTAGTTTGATAGTTGTCATGTCTCCTAGGTGTGCGACTATTCTTGCTGATGCTCCTGAGTTTCTTACTAATTTGCCTCCGTCGCCGGGGTTTAGTTCTATATTGTATATTTCTGTTCCTTCAGGTATTGTTCCTAGCGGGAGTGTGTTTCCTATTTGGACAGGCGCTTCTTTGCCTGATGTAACTATGTCTGAGACTCTTACTCTTTCTGGTGCTGCTATTAGTGTGGTTTCTTTGTCTTCATATTTTACTACTGCCAGTGGTGCTCCATGTCCTGGGCAGTGGATTATGTCAATTATTTGTCCTTGGATTTTTCCTGTTTTTTCTTTTTCATCATATCTTCTGTGGCTTATTTTGCCGGCAAAGCGGAAGCTGGGTGAACTGTATGTTTTGGTTCCTCTTCCTCTCCTTTGTGTTATGATTCTTTTTCCCATTTTATATTAACCCTAGTTGTGTTGCTATGTCTACTGCTGGTGTTTCTGGTGCCAGTTTGATGTATGCTTTTTTCTTGCCTGTTGGCATTATCTGTGTTGTGACTTTTAGTACTTTGACTTTGAATAGTTCTTCCATTGCTTTTTTGATTTCTGGTTTTGTTGTTCTTCTTTCAACTATGAATATGATTTTGTTTTCTGTTTGCATCAGCTTCACTGATTTTTCAGTTGATAATGGATATTTTAGTATGCTGTATGGGTTTTTCATTTTGCGAACAGTTTCTCCTTGTCCATTTTTTTGATTGCGTCTTCTGTCCAGATTGTTAATCGGCCTGCGTGTGTTCCTGGTGCTAGTAGTTCTGTATTCAGGCATTTTACTTCTGTTAGGTCTACTCCTGGAATATTTTTTGCTGCTTTTGTTAGGTCGCATTTCTTTGACATTACAATTAACGGTCCTTTTTTCTTGACATATTTTCTTCCTCTGCCTTTTCCTTTGCCTGCTCTTATTGTTTTCTTTGCTGATCTTTTTAGTTCTTTTTCTAGTCCTAGTTTCTTTAAAATTACTGTTACATCTTTTGCTTTCTTTAGTGATTCGAATGCGTTTTCAATTATGATTGGTACTGTTGCGGATATGTGTCCTCTTTTCTTGACTAGTTCTTTGTCTGTTGTTGCTGCGATTGCTGACCTTAATGCTTTTCTTCTTTCTGTTGCGTTTATCTTTAGGTCCCAGTCTTTCTCTGCTTTTGGTGGGTGTGCTCTTTTTCCGCCCACTGTGTTTGGTGCTCTTGCTCCTACCCAGTTCATTTGTGTTCCGCTTCTGGACATGATTTTTCTTGGTGTTCTTGCGATTCCTTTTCCGTAGCATCCTCTGTATTTCCTTCGTCTTTTGCTTACGAATGTTGAATGTCTCATTCCTGCTTCTGGTGATGCTCCGTATGGTTGTCTGTCGTGGCTTTGCTTTGCTAGTACGGCTCTCTTGATTAGATCTGGCCTGTATTCTTCTTCAAACTGTGAAGGCAACTCTATTGATTTGGTCTTTTTTCCTTCCAAGTTTAGTATGTCTGCTTTCATTTTATCTTCTCTGTTTGCTCTCCAGGCTTATGTGTTTTATTTTTGGCTCGAGGACTGCTTTGTTTTCTCCTATCCTCATAGTTTCTGTTAGTATGATTGGTCTTTTTGCTGGGCCTGCTACTGATCCTTTGAGTAGTACGTATCCGTTTTTGACGAATCCGAATCTTGGGAATCCGCCTTTTGCATTGATTTCTTCAGGATTGTCTCCTATTTTCATTATTCTTTTGTTGTATTCTGTTCTTTGTTGTAGGCCCATTTTTCTTGCTTTTGCGACACGGTACATGATTTTTCCTTGGGCTTTCCATCCGCCTAGTGATCCTGGTCCTCTTTTTGTTTTTTCAGCTTTGTGCTGTCTTATTTTTACTCCATGGAGTTTTACTGGTCCTTGGAATCCTTTTCCTTTTGTGATGGACCTGGTATCAACTATCTGTCCTGTTTTGAATATGTCAGAAATCTTGATTTCTTTGTCCATTAGTGATTTTGCTAGTTCTAGTTTTTCTTTTGGGTTTTTTCCGCCTAGTCCTATTTCTACGATTTCAGGCTTTTTGTTTGGCAGTCCTGTTTTCTTTGGTTGCGTGTATACTAGGAGTTTTACGTCGTCGAATTCTGTTGGTTCTTCTGTTTTTTTCTTTGTTGGCTTGATTTTTCTGCTCAGTTCTTTTTCGAATTTTTGAGCAACTATGTCAGCTACGACTTTTTTCCCGTATGCTGAGTTTTTGTAGAATCTTATTGCGAGTGGTAGGATTGGTGGGCATTCAATGATTGTGACAGGTGTTGCTTTTTGGTATATTTTTTTTGTTGGTGTTAATGGGTCAATTTTTTCTTCTATTATGTGAGTCATGCCTACTTTATAACCGATGAAGCCTAGTAGTTTTTTTTGGTCTGTTTTTTGCCAGCTTCTCATTCTTGCGTATAGCTTGCTGGCTCTTACATGTGGCCAAAATTGCATACTTCCGCGTCTTGGACGTTTTGGTTGTCCCATTTTTTATCTCATTTTTAATAGGTGTTAACTGCAGTAACGCTTCGTTTTGAAGCTGCAGATTTTAGGACTTCGAATCTGCACTCGCCCGTTAGATTGTTACAAGTTAGTTCCTATTAAATAAGGCTTTTCAGCGCCTATTTTGTATTGTAGTGGGGAATCTTAGTTTACTTATAAAGGTTTCGTTATTATTTGTTATATTACTATTTTTAGGCCGTCTTCTTCTGATGTTAGGGATACTATTCTTCCTTTCTTGAGGTTATAACTTTTTACAATGTCGTTTGGCAGTCTTATTCCCAGTCCTTCTCCGATTCTTATAAGTTTTATGTCTTTTGACATTTTTTTTCTTAGTTCAGATAATGCTTCGTTTAGCTTTTTGTCATCTGTGACATTGAATTCGCAGTTTTTGCAGTGTAAAGAATCTACTTCAATGTTGTAGCCTATGTCGAACTTCATTTTTTCCATATTTTTTTTACAGTTTGGACATTTCATTTTTCTCCCTCAAATGCGTTTATTACCCATATATTGTCATATTCTCTTTTTGCGTGTACTTTGATTATTGAATTTTTGGTTTTTCTTATGAATGTTAATCTGTCCTTTCCATGTCTTTTATTGAGCAAAATCTTTGTTGGTGATAGGATTGTGAGTATTATTTTGTCCCATTCTACATTTATATGGTGCTCTAAGTAGTGTTTTGTGGGTTTTATTGATGTTTTGCCAACTTTCATTTAATCTCATTGTGGTATACTTTATAGTATACTTATTTATATGCCTTTTCTTTAATAGCCTGTAAATTTAGTAAGTTAAGAACTTAATCCAAGATATTTCGTTGATTTTTCGAGAATGTCGTAAATTCCCCTAATTTTGCTAGAATTGGTACTTAAAACCTAATTTTAAGCCTATTTTAATGATTTAGAGCATTTTTTGCCTTTAAAATACAAAATATTTATAAATAATAGATATTTTTAACCAATTTATGGCAAAAATACACAGTGCAAGCATATTACCGGCAGCTGCAATGGAGAAATTGCTTAAGAAAGCTGGTGCTGATAGGGTGTCTGAAGATGCTAAGCATAAGCTTCGTGAAGTTCTTGAGGAGTATGCTGAAGTTCTTGGGGCAAAGGCAGTAAGATTGGCTAATCATGCGGGTAGGAAGACAGTTAAGGCTTCTGATGTTAAAGAAGCTACTAAGTAGTTAAGCACTAAACTCTGTTTCTTTCTCGGTAACTTTTCCATCAATTTCTATTATTCTTTTGATAACGCCTTTTCTTAGTGCTTCTATTCTTGCTTTTGCAGAATCGTTTTTGAATTCTTCTGGTATCTCTATTTCAGTGATATTCACTATATGTTTTATTTTTGCTTCTTTGAATTCTCCGATTCCGAAGGCGAATTCATCTACTAACTCTAAGGGTAGTGTTGCTGAGCAGAAGTTATCTTTAATCTTCCCTCCTGGTTTTGGAAGACTTTTAGCACACTTTAGGTTATACCGTTCGGATTTAACATTGATTAACAGGAATTGCAGTTTGAATTTTTTATAGATTTCTTTTAGAACTTCTGGTTTGACTGTTGTCTTCAGTTCTGCAGTATAAAGTTTTCCTCTTTTTGTGAAGTTAGCTACTTCGCAGGGCATTTCGTTTTCAAAATCATAGTTGCATATTATTTTTCCGGATATTTCTGCTTCGCTATCAATATTTTCAGCAACTAATCCTAGTAAGTCGTTTGCGAAGTCAAAGCTGGTTTTAACTATCAGGTTCTTTCCTTTCTTTACATTTACATAAAATCTTTCATAATTGCCTTTTCCAAGTCTTACGAATCTTTGGTGTACTTGTTCTTTGTCTTTTACGCCTTCAAATAGTTGTTTTATTACATTCATATTCCTTGCCTCTTTAGTTCAATGCATATTGCTTTTTCGTTTATTCTTGTGTAATTTGGGCATAATGTGTAGTGGTAGTCTCGTTCATGACAGTATTTTATTACTTCTGGGTCAAATCTTGTTACGACATTAAGTCCTCTTTTGTCAGCATGTATTATGTTGAACTTCTTTAAATCTTTTTTCACTTTCTCTGCTTTTGCAAGCATTTTTTTCAGTCGTTTGCTGTTTAGCGATCCTCGTAGTTCTTTGTATAGCAGGCCGTGCGTTTTGAATATTGATAGTTGGTCACTTATTGCTTCGAGGTATTTTAGGTTTGATAGGCTTATGAATCCTCCGTAGCCTATGCTTATTGGTCCGCTTTTTTCAAAGCTTCCTACAACTATGTCTGCGTATTTTCCGTTGCATAGTTTTCTGTCGCCTATTGCGCCTGATGCGTCTTCAATTAGCAGGCAGCCTGTTTCCTTGCATACTTTTGATATGCTTTTTAGTGGTTGTTCTGCGAAGTATCCTGCGAATGATGTGACTAGTATTGCTGATGCGGTTTTTGTTTTTGATCTTAGCCCTCTTGTTTTTATCAGTCCGTAGTCTGTTTGTAGTTCTCTTATGCTGAAGTTGAAATGTTTTGGGTAGTTTTTGAAGGAGATCCATCCGCCTTGGTCTGGTATTAGGACATGAGGTCTGGGGTTTATTCTTTTTGCGATTGCTAGTGCGAGGTAGATTGCTGAGTTTCCTCTTTCTGTCAGGATGGTGTGCGAGTGCCTTGTCATCTTGCTGATTTTGTTCAGGATGCGTGCTTCTAACTTCGCTTGTTTTGTGTCCATGTAGGTTTTTTCTTAGTTTTGCGGATATATATAAACTTTGTTTTTGGTTGTTTATGGGGATTTTAGGTATCTGGTCGGTAGGAGTTTCATCAGAATTTTGGTAAAGCTTTATAAATAAACTGTTATTTTTGCATCTTGACTATGGTTATGCAATCGGATATTGGGCAGAGGATGGAAGCTCTTGCTAGGGAGTATGCTAGTGCTAAAAATCAGTTAGAAAGCCATCCTGCTGTGCAGAGGCGTTTGCGTGGTTGTAGGGTTGTTTTGCCTAAGGGGGTGGGTGTTTTGCTTGGGCGTTATCGGGATGCGGCTGGTAAGTTGAAGGGGTTGGGTGTTGATGTTGATGTTAGTCTTGTTGGGAAGTTGAAAGAGGTTTCTTCAGTGGAAATTGTTAATAAAAATAGTTATTTGGTTTTGGAGGATATTTGTTGTGTTGATTCTGATGGTATTGAATTTGAAAGGTATGGGGAATTGTTTGTGGCTAAGGATATTGTTAGGGATGTTGATGGGTCACAAGTTAGTTTTACTCCTTATGCTGCTGTTGTTCACTTGGAGAAGCAAAAAATGTTTTTGCCTAGTGTGGCTTTGAGCTGCAACATACTTGCATATTTGTATGCGAACAAGGAGGATTCAGAAGTGAACAAGGTGCTGATGCAATACAAGGACAAAGGAAATGGTCGCGGTTGGCACGCA
>JAZDPJ010000001.1:0-4392 GCA_043797705.1 archaeon | reverse complement strand
CCGGACAGCATGTCTTCCCAGCACCAGGGTCTGCCTAAAATCATGTGTCTGCATTTTATTGATGTGTCAACATATATATCAAATCCTTTTTCTCTAGAATCCATACAGAAAAACATGTCGTCCGTGCCTTTGCATTTTTTTAGGTCATATCTGAATTTTACTTTCTCAAGGACTTTTCTGTGTATTAAAACGCATCCTAAACCGCAAAAATGTATTTTCACCATGCTGTTTCCGTGGATTATGTCTCTTCTTACAGGAACCATTTTGTCTGGAAGAGTTGGGTGTTTGACCCATGCCATTGCTACTGGTTCTTTATCGCTTCCGTCTTCCCAGGGTTTGAAGTATACTCCTGTGATGACATCTTTTTTTGGCGCCAGTAATCTGTCTATAATGTCCTTTGGCGGTATTACATCTTGTTCTAGGCTAAAAAAGTAATCATAGTTTTCATCAAGTGCTTTTTGTCTTAGTATGTTTCTGCCATGGATTAGTCTTTCATAGACATTCGGAAAAGATTTTCCTCTTATTATTGGGACTTTGTCTTTGATTGAATTGAAGAATCTGTCGTCTTTTGAGTTGTCTATCAGGAGGATGTCATAATTATCGTAGGAGATTTCTTTGATTGCTTTTAGGAATTCTTCTGTGCAGTACTCATGGCGGTCTGAAACAGGGCATCCTACAAGTATTTTCGGGTTTTTGCTGTTCATTTTATTGATTAAATTTTGCCAGAGAGCATGTCATTCCAGCGCCATGTTCTTCCAGAGAGCATGTGTTTGCATTTTATTGATGTGTCTGCGTAGATTTCAAAGTCGTTTTTCTTTGCGTCTTGGCAAAAGAATACATCATCTACACCTTCTCCTTCATTGAGGTCGTATCTGAATTTTATTTTTTCCAGTACTGTTCGGTGTATCAGCAGGCATCCTGAACCGCAGCTGTCTATTTTTATGAGGTTATCTCCTTGGACTATGTCCTCTCTTACAGCTACTAGTTTTTCTGGTTGATTTGGTGGACAGACCCATATTGTTGCCAGCAGTCTTTTTTCTCCTCTTTTTTCCCAGGGGTTAAAGTAGATTCCTGTGGTTATTTTTTTGTTGCCGGATACCATCCTTTCTATGGCATCTCTTGGAGGTATTACATCTTGGTCTACATTGAAGAAGTAATCATAGTTTTCATCAATTACTTTTTGTCTGAGTAAGTTCCTATTGTAGGCTAATCTGTCATGTATTTTTGTAAAGTATTTTCCTCTTATTATTGGGACTTTGTCTTTGATTGAATTGAAGAATCTGTCGTCTTTTGAGTTGTCTATCAGGAGGATGTCATAATTTGGGTAGCTTAATGTTTTTATTGATTGTATGAACTCCTCTGTGCAGTATTCATGGTAGTCTGAAACAGGGCACCCAACCAATACTTTTGGCAATTTATTTTTTTCTGCTTTTCCATTCATCTTTGTTTTGTATCCTGTGGATTATTTTGTGTTTGCATTTTATTGATGTGTCTGCGTATAGTTGTATCCCTTTTTGTTTTATGTCATGGCAGAACCATACATCGTCGCAGGCGTCTACTTCTGGTTTGTATCTGAATTGTATTTGTTCAAGGACGCTTTTGTGTATTAGTAGGCATCCTGTTCCGCATGCTCTTGCTTCGACTAGTTTTGATCCTTCAACTTCTTCTGGTGTGAAGAATTTCATAAGCTGTTTTTTTTCATCTTCTTGCATCCAGAGTACTGGCATCATTCTTGTTTGGCCGTTGATTTTGTAGAAGCTGTAGTAGATTCCTGTTATGACTTTTTTATTGTGCGTTAGGAGTTTGCTGAGTGAGTTGGGCGGGACTATGACATCTGCGTCTAGTAAGAGCATGTAGTCGTATTCGCCTTTTAGGAATTCACTGCGCAGGAGGTTTCTAGAATGTACCATTTTGTCTCTTGGTTTTTCGTAGTAGGGTATTTGTTTTGCTTTGAAGCCTAGTGAGTTTAGTTTTTTGGCGTAGTTGTCTCCTTTTGAGTTGTCAACGAATAATATTTCTGTGTTGTCGTAGTCTAGGGCTCTGATTGATCCTATGAATTCCATTAGGCAGTAGTCATACCAGTCGCATGTTGGGATTCCGATTAGTATTTTGGGTTTCATTTTAGCTTGGAGAGGTATACTCTGTAGCCTCCTTGTTTTGTGACTGTTTCTATGTTGCCGAAGACTTCTTGCATTTTTTCGCTTAGTGTTTTTCCGCCTTTGTTGTGCCTGGCGACTAGTTGTAGTGTTCCGTTTTTGTTTAAATGTTTTTTTGAGTTTTCTATCATTTCGAAGCAGAGTTTTTTGCCTGCTGTCTGCGGAGGATTGAGCAGTATTACATCAAACTTTTCATTAGCTATCGGTTCAAAGCCGTTTCCTTGTACAACTTCAGTGTTTTTTATTCCTTTTACATTCATTTTTGCGAGTTTGCATGCTCTTTTGTTCAGGTCGGTAAGTGTTATTTTGTTATTTGTTAATGTGGCTGCAACTCTTCCTATGACGCCTATTCCGCATCCTAGGTCAAGTACAGTGTCGTTTTCTCCTATTCGCATTTTTTTAGCGAGTACTTTTGTGCCGAAATCGATTTTGGATGCAGAAAAGACTCCTGGAGCAGTATTGAATGTGTATCCTTTGCCACGTAGTGTTGCATTTATTGTTTTTAGTTCGAATGGTGATGTTTGTTTTTCAGAGAAGTAGTGTTCTTTCATTGCATTATTCCGATTAAATGTAATGCTAGTCGGTCTGCTGCTTTTACCATGTCGGTTTCTGTTGGTCCTTGGAGAATTATGCAGTTTCCTTGTGTTTCTATTTTTGTTTCTTTGCCTTTTTTTATCCAGATTACTGTGTTTAGGTCGTCTGCATCTTCGCAGGTCATTACGGTGTTGTTGTCGTAGGGTGTTGTTACTGCGCTTTTGACAGGGATGTTGAAGAAGTATTTGTTTCCTATGAATTTCCCTATTTCTACTCCTGCGAGTACTGCTTCGCCTTTTAGTTCTTCTTGCGGGTTGAATGTTATGTAGAGGGTTTCGTCGTTTTGGATCATTTGTTTTATTGCTGTGTCAGGTACTTTTATGTCTTCCAGGTCTATTGGCCCGTATCTTAGGTCCATTACAAAGGGCTCTGGGTTGTTTCCGTAGTAGAATTGTATTTGTGATTGCGTGTCAGTTACTTTTCTTACTTCAAATTCGCTGTCTCCGTTTGTGTAGTGGTAGATGGGTGGTATGGATGTGCTTTCTTTGAAGTAGATGAATCCTCCGAAGATTACTACGCATATCAGCAGTCCGTAAAGTATTAGGTTTACTCTGTCCGGGTTATTAGACTCTTTTTTGGGCTCTTTTGGTGTATGTTCTGATGCTGAGTCTAGTATTTTTTTGTACGTGTCCGGGGTTATTTTGTTTTTGTTCATAGTTGTGTTAGTATTAGTTTGTCCACTACTTTTGCAGGGTCTTCTCCTTGTATAGTCAGGCAGTTATTTATAAGGGTTACTTTGGTTTGGTTGTCTTCTTTAAATACAATCACCCCCGTGGTGTCTGTTGCGTCTTCGCAGTTTTTTAGCGGGAGGTTTGCGCATCTTGGGCCGTCTGTTGTGCATGCTGGCCTTGTTGTGGCTGTTATTTTTATGTTTTGTTCAAAGTTTTGTACTGCTCTTAGGGCTTTTTCAGTGTAGTCCAGGCTGAGGTATACTTTGCTGAGCGGGTTTAGCGTATAGATAGGTATGTAGTTTATTGTTATGTTTTCAAGTTCTGCAGGGTTTGTTGTTAGGGTTATTTTTTGTCCGTCTTTGTATCCTACCCATCCGTATTCTGTTTGGATGAATTTTATGTCTTTGTATTCGTATGCGCCTTGGCTGTCTTCTCCAGTCCATAGTCCTAAGGCGCTGAAGACCATTATGAAGATGATGAATCCGCCCATTAATGAGGGCATGAATTTTTTGCTTTTCCAGAATTTCTGCTTTTTGATATGCTTTTGTTTTGTTTGCATTTCCATGCTAGTAAGTTACTGTTTAGAATAAAAAGTTTTCTATTAGAAGGAGATTGAAAAAAGAAAAAAAAGAAAAAAAAGTAAGTTCAGCTTACTTTTATGCAGACTTCTCAACAGTTATGTCTGTTAAGGTTGCGCCTTTCACAAGTACTTCTGTGCCTTCGAAGGTGTAGTCTGTGTATGCTGCTACAGCTTTGCCTGCTCTTCTGGTGTCAAGTGCGTCTGTACCTGCTACCAGTAGTGCTACTTTGTCTCCGTTTGCAGCAAGCTTTACGACTGCTTCGCCTGCAGAGTGTGTCCATCCGTCGCATGTTAGTCCAAAGACTGTTTCGACTAGTGGGTTTGCGCATGGTCCTCCAACTAAGATTAAGTTGTAGTCGCTTGGCGATGTCACTTCGTCGTGTGTCTTTGA
>JAZDPJ010000013.1:0-11329 GCA_043797705.1 archaeon | reverse complement strand
ATACCCCTATTGATGTTGTTGTTGGTTTGGATGCTCGTGGTTTTATTCTCGGCGGAGCTATCGCGCATCAGTTAGGTAAGGGCTTTGTTCCTGTGAGAAAAGCTGGAAAACTGCCTGGTGAGACTGTTGGTCACGAGTATGAGTTAGAGTACGGTACTGACAAAGTCGAAATCCATACTGATGCAATTAAGACAGGGGATAATGTTTTGATTGTAGACGACCTAATTGCCACAGGAGGTACAGCCCTGGCAGCAGTTAACTTGGTTGAGAAACTTGGTGGTAAAATTGTTGAGTGTGCTTTCCTTGTTGATTTGCCTGATTTGAAAGGTAAAGAAAAATTAATAGAAAAAGGTTGTAAAGTTTTCTCCTTAGTTGAGTTCGAGGGAGAATAACTATCTTTTTTTCATTAATTTTTTATCAATTGAGAGTATTGTTTTTTCCAGGCTTAATATTTTTCTTTCTAAACCTATTACTCTTTTCATACTGTATAGCATTGCTGCTACTGCGCCTAATAGCACATATATTGGAATCATTATTTGTGTGTCCATCGTATCACCCGTTATTTTATATGCGATTGTAATTTAAAAAGGTTATTGTCAAGAATTTTTCACTTCTCGTAAAGTGCTTTTACTATGTCTGCGTATGCTGGTCTTGTTATCAGTACCGCAATTGTTACTCCGACTATTGTTGTTAGTGCAAATCCTCTTAGCATTCCTGCTCCTGCGTTCCATAGGGGGATCATTGCCGCTACTGTTGTTGCGTATGCTGCGAATATTATGAAGAATGCGTTTTTTACTCTGCTTTTCCAGTTTCCTGTTGTGCTTGCTTCTCCTCTTATTGTTTCGTCTAGGATTATTATTTGTGCGTCTACTCCGACTCCTACTGCTGCTATGATCCCTGCGATTGCTGCCATGTCTAGGTTCCATCCTGTTAGTGCTGCGAATCCGAGTATCATTATTACTTCGCTTAGTGATGTGAATGCTATTGGGAATGCGATTTTTAGGCTTCTGTATCTTATCATTAGTACCACTGCTACTGATAGTATTGCTAGTATTCCCACGAGGAGTGATGTTTTTACGAACTGTTTTCCTAGTAGTGGTGAGATGGAGTCTAGTTTTTCTACTTCTAGTTGCATTGGTAGTGATCCTGTTATTAGTATTGTTTGTAGTTGGTCCATGTTTTTTGTTGCTGCTTCTACTGCTGCTGTTTTTGTTGTTCCTATTCCTGGTCCGGAGATTGCTATTGCTGTTGTTTCTCTTCCTTTTAGGTCTGCTCCGATATTCAAACTATCTACTTTTTTCCCGTCTAGGTAGAAGTCTAGTTTTTCGCTTAGTATTTCTTTGCCTTCTTCACTTGTGATTACATCTAGTTTGCTTGTTATGTCTGCGTGTTTTTTTGCTGCTTCTGGGCTTAGGTGTATTGAGAATTCAAATCTGCAAAAGTATTGGTTGCCTCCTATAGGGTTGCATGCTCTTATTCCGCTGCAGCTTCCATCATCTCTGCATACGAAGGGTATGTCTTTTTTTCCGCCTTCAAATACTGTGTCTTCTCCGATTTTTGCTTCGAATTTTCCTTGTCCGCCGATTAGGTCCATTACTTCATCTTTTGATATGCCTGCAATTTCGATGAGTATGTATTTGTTTCCTTGCCAGTCTTTTGATGATCTTATTCTTAGGTCAGATAGTCCGTAGACATTTAGTCTGTTGTTCAGGACTTTGATCATGTCGTTCATGTCTGCTGTTGTTACTTCTCCGGTTTCGCTTATTGGTTTTAGCAGTACTCTTGTTCCGCCTTCAAGGTCTAGTCCTTTTTTGAGGTTGGTTGTTGTCGCTTGCATCGCTGTTATCTCTGGTGCTCCTGCTCCTAGGTAGATGTAGCTTCCTTTATCTGTTGTTACTGAGATTTTTTCTTTGGGCATTATTTTGTTGATTGCTTCTTTGAGTTCGGTTATGTTTGTTATCAGTATGCTTTCTATTGCTAGTATTTGTTCTCCTTTTTCTAGGGGCGTGAACATTTCTGCGTCTATTATTGTCAGGTTTTCATTTGTTGAGAATCCTAGGCTATTTGTTATGTTGTATGTGTGGCTTGCTTTGTCTGTTTCTACATTGATTATTTGCGTTTCTCTTTCTAGTTTATTGATTGCATTGTTGAAGTCTTCCAGTGTGCTTATTTCTTGGTCGTTTATTGATATGAGCAGTTCTCCTGGGCTCATTCCTTGCTGTGATAGTATGCTGTCTGCTGATACGGTTTTAATCACTATTCCTTCTGCGTTTAGTGTGGGATTGATTGCTAATACTGCCATGGCTAGGAAAGCTATTGCCAGCCATACTTTCCAAGTCATTAGTTTTGCCATCTTTTTATTGTCCTTGTTTTTTCTTTAGGTACCATACAAGTATTCCTGCATTGAAGCAGTAGGTCATGAACACATCTACTATTAGTCCGATGATGATTATTGTGAACATTTGTTTTAGCACTTGGCTTTGTGATATTGGCAGTGCTACCAGTAGTGCTACTAGTGTTGTGATTGTCATTGTTAGTCCTGTTGTTATTGCTGTTTTTAGTCTGGCGTATGTTGTTCCTTCGTCTTTTCGTTTGAGCATTTTTGTTGTTAGGAGCATGTCTGTGTCGATTGAGTATCCTATGAGCATTAGTAGTGCTGCTATTCCTGCTGCGGATATTTTTATTCCTAGCAGGTCTATTATTGCTATTGTTGTTATGATGTCTGTTAATGCCGTCAATACTACTGCAAATGATGGGATTAGGCTTCTGAATATTATGAGTACTACTATTGACATGAATAGGAATGCCAGCCCCATTGCTACGAGCATTTGTTTGTAGAATGATTCCCCTAGTGCTGATCCAACTTCTTCTACTGAGAATATTTCTGGTGTTAGCATCATGTCGTATTCTTCTTCTATTACCAATTGGAGTTCATTGCTTTTCAGGTGCGTTGCTTCTATTATTATGCCTATTCTTTTTTCTGTTCCAAATTCTGTCAGGTCCCGTATTATCACGTCTGATTCAGGAAAGTTGTTTTTTAGAACTGTTTGGATGTTTTGGAATTCTGCGTCGCTGTAGATTGTTGCTGTTGTTCCTCCTTGCAGTGAGACATCTTTGTTTATGAAGTCCCCTGTTTCCATGTATGTTCCGCTTATTATTATTAGGTCAAAAAGTAAGAATAGCAGAGGTATGAACACTAGTTTCTTGTAGTGTTTGCTGTAGAGACTCTTGAAATCCATGAATGTGAAAGATAAATTGTTTGTTTATAAGCTTTTTGTGTTATTTGGCAAAGAAACCATAGTAGTAATTAAACTTAATTGTTCTTAGAAATTAAAAATATTGGAAAGATTTATATTATTAAACCCACTTAAAAGGTACATGAAGAAAATTGTCTTACCCCAACTTCATCAGACCTTCGGATATGACTGTGGTGCTAAAGCATTGCAAACTGTCTTGGCATATTATAATATAAAAGTGAGAGAAGACCATATAATGAAATATGCTAAAACAACAAAAAAAGGCACTCCCATAGGAGGCATATTAAAGGTTGTCACAAAATATGGTTTAAAGTTTGATTCTAAGCAAATGTCCATCGAGGACATTAAGAAGTATATTAATAAAAAAATACCTGTAATACTGGTTTTGCAAGCATGGACTGAAAAAAAGAAAGTCAATTGGGAAACTAATTGGATTGACGGCCATTATGTTGTAGCAATTGGTTATACAAAGGATAAAATCATTTTTGAAGATTCTTCTTCTTTCGAGCACACTTTCTTAAGATATCCGGAGTTAGAAAAAAGGTGGCACGATATTGATGCAAATGGTAAGAAATATTTTCATCATGGTATCGCAGTATTTGGCAAAAAACCGCAGTTCAAAAGAGAAAAATTAGTCCATATGGATTAAATTCATAAAAATCATACTTCTTTTCACGCTACGCCTTTATCATAAAAATTTTCTTTTTAAGAGCCACTTGCAGTTTCTCAATAGGTTATTTATAAATATCTTGTGCAAAAGCCAATAATGTTTCATTAACTTTATAAAAAAAAGCAATTTAAAAAGTTCCTATGGCAAATCTGGAAGGAAAACTGAAGATTACAGCGTTTAATGGCAGTCCTAAAGGAGAGAAAAGCAATACTAATTTTTTGGTGGAGAATTTTTTATATGGTGCAAAAGAAGCTGGTGCAGAGATTGAGAACATTTTTATTGCTGATAAAAAGATTTCTAATTGTAGAGGGTGTTTGCGTTGCTGGACTAAATTTGATGGAGAATGTCCTCAGAAAAATGATGATCTTAAAGAATTACTGGATAAATTCATTAATTCTGAAGTAGTTATTCTTGCTGCTCCGGTATATGTCGGTGGTGTTCCGGGAATATTCAAAAATTTTATGGATCACTTGACTCCGCTTGTTGATCCTCGTTTTGTGAAAGATGGTAATGAGAATTACAAAAGTGAAACTCCTGATTGGATGCATAAGGTATTTGATGTTGTTCTCCCGTTTTTTGATCAGCATTATCAAAGAGGGGTAAAGGGAGAGTATGTTCATAAGAATAGGTATAGTAAACGACCAAAGGTTATAGCTATCTCTAATTGTGGACTTACTGATAAAAGAAATATGGATCCTATTAAAAAACACTTTGAAGATGCGGTTAAGAATTTCAATACAGAGATAGTTGCTGAGATCTATAAAGGTCAAGGGGAACTTTTCAGAGATATGTCTTTTCAGAATAGATTAATCAGAAGGTATTATCAAGGCCCCTTAAGAAAAGCTGGCAGGGAATTTGTGGAGTATGGCCTGATTTCTGCTGAAACTAAAGAAAGAATTGAGAAGCCTTTACTTCCTGAAGAAATTTACATGGCCATTACAAACAGGCTATTTGACAAAATTCTTTCAAAAAGAGGGCTAATAAAAAAACCAAAAATAAACTATCTTGCTTTAGCGAAAGACATTGGAAGAGATTTTTTAAAATATATTAGTAAGGTAAAAGAATAAAAATTAAAATCCCCTCTTTTCCGCTTGCTATTTCTTCTTGTGGATTCTCTTGTATACTGAGTCTATCTGCGAGGAATATTTCTTGTCAATCTTTCTTCGCATGGGTTTTAGTGTTGCAGTGAGTTCCTCTCCAATTATGAATGATTGCGGTAGCAGCTCAAAATCGCGTATCTTGTGGAATCTTTGGAAGCCGTTTTTTGTGTTTACCTGCTTGTTGATCTCGTCTTCGTAAAGTTGCCGTATCCCCATATTGTCGAGACTGCATTCAAGACCGTTCTCTTTGCAATAGTTACTTATCGCCTTAGAGTCAGGCACTACTAGTGCTCCAAGTCCGTTCCAGTCCTGGCCAAGTACAATTGAGTCTTCTATATATGGGCTCTGCTTAAGTGCATTTTCAATAGGTACAGGAGCAATATTCTCACCGTTAGAAAGTACGATTATCTCTTTGGCGCGACCTGTGATGTGCAGCCTGTTTTTTGAATCGAAATAGCATATGTCTCCTGTGTCCAGCCACCCATTTCTTAGTACTGCCTTGGTCTCTTCTGTGTCCTTGTAGTAGCCACGCATTATGTTCGGACCTCTCACATGAAGGACTCCTTCTTTGTATTTTGGCAGATCTTTACCAGTATCAATATCAACAATTTTAGCTTCAACTTTATCAATCAATGTGCCGATGGTATGCAGTTCATTTTGGCCTAGTGTGCGCATGGCTATTATTGGGCTTGTCTCTGTTAATCCGTATCCTTCAAGTATCCTTATGCCTGCAGCATGAAAAAAGTCATCTATGTGCGGAGGTAATGCTCCTCCTCCTGATGCTGCGAATCTGAAGTTTCCTCCAAGTTTCTCATGTAATTTTGAGTATACAACTTTATGTGCTATCTCGTGCCACAGTTTCTTCCAGGGAGAAGGCAGTAGGCGTTTATTTGTAGCATAGTCGACAGATTGCTTTATTGCATATTTGGCAATCGTGCGTTTGAGGCCTTTCTCTTCAGAGATTTTTGTCATCAGGCCATCATAGACTTGCTCCCATATTTTGGGGACAGAAGCCATTATTGTTGGTTTCTGTTCAGGCAGGTCTTCTTTAACATGCTCTTTGCTTGAGATAAATGTTGTGGTGCCGCTTGCGCAGGCAACATATTTAATAATCCTTTCAAAGGAATGCCAAGGTGGAAGCATTGATAATACTCTATCATTGTACATTAAAGTTAGTCTGTTAAGTACCGCGTCTACATTGCTTGTGAAGTTTCCGTGCGTGAGCATTGCCCCTTTTGGTACGCCAGTAGTGCCGGAAGTATAGATGAATCCTGCTAGATCGTCTTTTCCGACTTTTGGTATTTTTTGGGTGCTTTCTTTGCCGAGTTGCTCAAGTTCACTTATATGGTTGACTCCGTTAATGTGCCTTATGGAGTATAACTGTGTGTTCTTGTGTTTTTCTATATCTATCTTATCGAGTACTATTTTGTCTTCCACTATTAGTACTTTAGCTTCGCTGTGATCCAGGATATAATCAAGCTCTTCTATGGGAGCTTCTTTTCCTCGTGGAGCATCTACGAGTCCAGCGTTCACTATCCCTAGATTGAGGCTTATCCACTCCGGGACATTTTCAGCAAACAGCGCTACTTTGTCGCCTTTCTCAAGACCAAGTTCTAGGAATGCCTTGCTGTAGTTTTGTATTTGATTATATAGTTCTTTGAAGGATTGGTTTTTTAGCTTTCCGTTTTCTTTCCATTGGAGTGCGGATTTGGATCCTCTTGTTTCTAATGATTCGACAATGTCTTGTAAGGTTTTCATTTTTATTTCCTCTTGTTTATTCCATCTCCAAGTATTCAAAGATTCCTTGGTTGCAGAATAGTATCCAATTGCCTGTGTCGTTTGGGTTTGCTCCGAATAGTAGCCTGACAAGGTATGTTTTGTTTGGTGTTAAGGTGTTTGGTGTGAAGGATTTATCCAATTGATTTAGTCCTATGCAGTTTTCAAGTCCATTTGTTTCTTCTTCATCTCCTTCTTCGCATGACCAGTCATAGGTTGTATTTTCGCTGCTCCATCCAAAATAGGATCTTGGTATGTGTGGCAGATAGCCTAATACCAATGGGTCTTCTTCTGTGAATTCTCTTGGGTCATTTCCGTCGCCTGCGAATGGTCTCCATGCTCTCCATTTAGCTGCGGGTATTGCTTCACCTTTTTCTAGCACATAGTTCTTTACAGGTGTTCCGTTTAGGAAGCAGTAGTCTGCGCTCTCGCAATTGTCTGTTAATTCGTGTACAAATATGTTGTTTGATCCGTATGATCCGTCAGCATGCCATCCATATACTAGTCCGGAATCTTGTTCCAGATTCATTTCATAGCATTGTGTTTTGCCTGATGATGTTCCTCCGGTTCCGCCTGATCCTCCAGCACCGCCAGATCCACCGGCTCCGTCGAATATATCGCCGCATCCAGATAGTACAAGTGTTCCTACTGAAGCTAGTGTAATTAAGCTTTTTTTTATTAGATTCATTTTTAACCCCCCTAAGATATTGTTAAATAGTGTAATTGATAGTGTTTTACATTTCCTTTATAATAATTTCTAAAAATTGGGTCTTTTTGATAGGGGATTCTTTCAGTAGCTGGAGAGTTTAACTAGGTTATCCTTTGCCGTAGGTTTTTTAAACCGTAAGTATCTCCCATTTTGGTAATGCGTGATAAGTTAATTGACATTATTCGCGGTAAGCATGTGCATATTGCTACTCACTGGGATGCTGATGGCGTTACTTCTGGTGCTTTGATTTATCATTTGATTAAGCCTTATGTTAAGGATATAACTAAAATCAGTAAGGGTAAGACTTTTTTGGTTGAGCCGGATGATGTTAAGTCTAATGCTGAGGTTATTATCTGTACTGATATTCAGCCGTCTGATGAGTTGAGGAATCTGCCTTCAAATCCTAAGATTGTTTATATTGATCATCATCCTTCGGGTAATCTTGATTATGAGTTTGTTCTTCATGATCCTAATGCTGTTTCAACGTCTATGCTGATTTATGAGAATCTTTTTCAGGATAGTGAGGATCCATATATTATTTTTTTAACTTTGCTTGGTTATTTTGGTGATAGGGGGCAGGGCATTCCTGTTAGTATGGAGTCGAAGGCAAGGCGGTTGCTTGGTGATTTGCTTGAGATGCATCCTTCTAATTTTGGTAAGCCTTATTTTGAGATTGAGAGGTTTGTTTCTTTGATGAATACTGGTAAGAGAATGGATTGGTGTGGTAATGAGCCTTTGGAGCTTTTGACTTCTGTGAATCGGATTGAGGCTTTGTTTACTCATGAGCTTTTTGCTAAGCTTAATAGTTATAAGAGGGAGCTTCGTGATGCTTATTATAGTGAGGTTAATGTGGCTTCTGTTGGGAAGATTGATTTTGTTTTCATTTCTAATCCTAAGAATATTCAGGGGGTTGTTGCTGCGCGTAATATGAATGTCCGACCGATATTGGTTGTTAATCATTATGAGAATTCTATGATTGGTAGTATGCGTGTTCCGGATGCATTGGATTTTGATGCTGGTGCTTTTTTGGAGAAGTTTAATGGCAGGATTTCTAGTTTTCTTGGTGGTGGTCATGAGAAGGCTGCTGGTTTTAATATGTGCGATTCTGAGTTTGGGCAGTTTGTTGAGCTTTTGAAGGAGTTTGCTGGTAAGTGATTATAATTATTTGAAGAATTCTGGTTATTCCTATATTTTTTACAATTTTTCCACCAAAAGACTTAAATACTACAAGTTTCCACTTAAAAGTAGTAAAATGGAAAAGATACTGCGAATTATAACAATTATTGTGGTAGTTGTATTACTCACTAACATAGTAGTAGGCCTTATTTCAGGGTTAAACGAATCAGAACGCATCTCACCATCAGACACAATAACTGAAGGCCAGATAAGGGTATATGATGACAGAGTGGTCATATACATGGATAATCCTTATTTAGCAGAGTATACTAACTCAAATTCCATGGACCCAGTACTGGATGAAGGGGCGAATGGACTTTTAATAATCCCAAAAGAGGAAGATTTAAATTTGGGGGATATTGTGTCTTACCAATCTGAACACAACGAGAATCTTATTGTCCACAGAATCGTAGAAATTGGTAATGATGACCTAGGAACTTTTTACAGAATGAAAGGAGATAATAACAGTTCAGTTGATTTTGAAAAAGTGAGATTTGAACAAATAAAATACAAGACATTAGGAATAATTTATTAGGAGGATAAACAAAATGGATAGACGAAAACAAGCACAATGCAAAGGATGTGGAGTTATATACACATACAAAAGTGAGAAAATGCCTAAGGCAACTATCTGCACATGCGATAGTAACCAATTCAAAGCATTTAAACAATGAAAAAACTAATTAGAAACTTAGTACTTCCCAGTTTAGTAATTGGCTCTTTAGTAGGAATAATAGCTTGCAAATCACAAGAGCCAATAGTGGGGGATAAAATCAGCATAACTTATGGTAAAAATTTCGTCAGTGTTGATTTGCCCTCTGGAAGTTATAAACATTTTGAGCGTATTGGATTTGATGGTACAAGATATTGTATGCAGATATTAAAAAGCAATGATGCTGAAATATTTATGGACGGATCTGATGGCAGATGCGATGAAAATATAGATTTAACAGCAATTTTTAAAAAACCTTGGGCGGGTGAACTTTTGGATTGCGAAGGCGAATATTGCATTGCGGCAAACACATATTTTAAGCTATTCAAAAAGAACAATTCCATTGAAGAAATTAGAGAGCAATGGGATGAGATTCGTAACGATTGCGACACTATTTGTAATACAGAACTAAAATGAAAAAATTAATCAGCAGTTTAGTATTTCCAGCAGTACTGGCTTTGATAGCTTGCGGAACAACAGGTAGCCAAATGCCTAAGTTAGAGGAGCTTGTAAAACCAGAAGTAAGAAAAGTAGAACTAAAGTTTGGAAATAATTTTGTTAAGGCAGAATTTAAAGAAGGCAAAAATAGTTATGAGCGTTATGAGCACACAGGATTTGATGGACACAAGTATTGTACACAAAGCTTAGAGTTACCGCTTGTTGCAACCCACACTGAAACAGCAGATATTAAAGTTTTTGATGGAGATGATGGTACCTGCGATAATGTTGCAGATTCTTTTATAGTAAGAGTATATGAGGATAATAGATTTAAAATGACTCAGTTTTGTGATAGTAATCCTCCGGATGGACATTGCATAGAAGCAACTATACTCCTCCAGAATTTTCTGAGTAGCCGTACTGGGAGGGCAGTATTATATTATTGGGACAAGGTTAGAGAGAGATGTAATAAACCTGTTTGTAAAGTAACTATGGAAGTTCCAGTTAAACAAGAATATTGATTAGAGAAACTATTCCTAGTCCAATGAATGCTCCAGCTGTTATGTATGGCATCGCTGGGTAGAATTTTTTATCTTTCCCTTTATAGAACAAATAGAATAACGCTCCTGAAGTGCATAATGGCACAATCATTGCTCCGAGGCTAAGCCAATTAAAAGAGAATTCTTTCATCACAACTCCTGCGAATAACAATGCAAATCCGATGTCCCCTCCGCCGAGGATTGCTATTTTTTTCTCATAAGGTATTGCTAGTCCGGCAAAGACTTTTGTTTTGTTTTGGGATTTTGCAAGTTTGATCATGTGTTTTGTTTTTCTTACAGCTATGTAATCATATACCGATATGCCGGTCAGTAATATTGACACAGATGCCAGATTCAATATTGGAACAAATATTGCTGCAAGCGCCCCGTAGATGAATAGTTCTGTAAAGTTATGTAACAATACTGTTGGCCTGAATGATTTCAGAAATGCAAATACCGCTGCTAATATCATTGCTATCTTTTCTGCGAAGAACACTGAGAAGCTTATTGTGAGTGTAAACCATACACTGAACAAGAACCAGATCTTCCAGACTCTGAACAGCCGGAATTTAAATAGCAAAAGTGCAAGTACAGTTGCAAATAGTATAAGTAGAAATATTGGAAAGAATGCTGTGGTTGCTTCCATCTGCGGCCTTTCTATGTTCATTGGTAGGGTGGTGACTTTAAGGTAGTGGCTTGTTACCAGTAGTCCGACTATTTGTGCAACAAAAAAAAGAGCCAATAATACGAAAACTATTTTAGGAGTATGCTTCATATATTTTCTTTAGGGGACGAACTGTTTTAAACCTTTCTAGCGGGGTTGGGACAAAAATAATGTCTAGTCCTTTAGGACTATGACATATGCTCTTCTTCCGATGTATTTCTTTTGTGCGTCTAGTTTTGCTGAGTTCCCGAAAGGTGTTATTTTTCTTTCGTAGATTACTTCGACTTT
>JAZDPJ010000022.1:0-8772 GCA_043797705.1 archaeon | reverse complement strand
TTGGATTCTTGACAATAAGAATGAGGCACGGTTGGCTGTTCTTGGCTTAAATGTCGGACTTAGTTGCATTAAGTCAGGTGTAGGTTCTTATATGAATGATAAAGGATTTTTTGAAGGTTGTACAAAGGGTGCTTTTGCTGGCTTGATAACTTATCTTGGTGAGTATATTGCAATTTATAATAATATTCCTATGATTGGAGGTTTTGGAAAGCTAGTTCATGATCTCGGAGTTTCTATGTCTGATAATGTGATGCGAGGAGAATCGATATTGAGCCAGTACCAGACAGAGTTTGGTCCTGTGACTCTTACCTTTCGTGATAGCATAATTCCAAGGCCTTCATTTACAATTACTCCAATGGTTGCAATGATAGGTAATTTTATAAAAGGTCAAGAGTTTGATTTTGAAAAATCCTTATACAATCTTACGCCGGTCTTCAAAAATAATTCCTTGGATATAATAGAATTTAATGGAGAGCAAGGAATTGTCGAGGGTTATACAACAGGAAATGTCATAAGTTACACGCCAGGATCAATTAAAGGGTATACTAGTGATAAAGCGTTGGCATTTGACAGACTGGTTATTTCGCACGAATTTAATCATACATTATTCTGGAGCAAACTTAGGTTTAGCGGGGATCTTTTGCATTGGGTGCCAACAGAGAAGGTGTTAGGGGTCCCTAAGATGGAAGAAATTATGAAATCATGGAATATGGGTCAAGAGCTGGCTTATTGTATGTTCGCATCTTTCGGCCTAAGTATGTCGACTTATTATTATAACCCCATGGAACTTGAGGCATATAGTATGCAAAGGTCTATTAATCTTATTAGCAATAGGTGACTTGTTCATAATGTTAAGTTAGAAAATTATTCTTAAGAGAATTCTACTTTGGTAGGTGTGGTTCTTTGTGTTGTTTCTCCGTTACCTAATTGCCCAAATGAACCAATTCCCCAGCAGTACATCCCAGAACTATTTGTTGCACATGTATGAAACTCTCCTGCTGCTATTGTTGTTGGGTTTGTCATTTGATTAAGTGTCGGTATAAGTTTCTGTATTATTGTTTCATCACCTATTTGTCCATAACTGTTGCTTCCCCAGCAGTACATTCCCAAAGTATTTGTCGCGCAGGTATGTAACTTTCCTGCTGCTATTGTTGTTGGGTTTGTCATTTGATTAAGTGTCGGTGAGTTTACTAATCCTCCCACTCCATTGTTCCCTATTTGTCCATTACTGTTGCTTCCCCAGCAGTACATTCCCAAAGTATTTGTCGCGCAGGTATGATACCCTCCGGCTGTTATTTTTGTTGGGTTTGTCATTGTGTTGAGTACTGGTATGAGCTTTTGTACAACTGTTCCATCACCCAATTGCCCAAATGAACCAATTCCCCAGCAGTACATTCCTAAAGTATTTGTTGCGCAGGTATGATACCCTCCGGCTGTTATTTTTGTTGGGTTTGTCATTTGTACTTTAATCATCGGTGAAGTTAGTTGTCCTATTGCTCCATATCCAAGCTGTCCGTAGCTGCCGTAACCCCAGCAGTACATTCCAGAACTATTTGTTGCACATGTGTGAAGGGATCCTATTGCTATTTTTATTGGGTCTGTCATTAGTGTTTTAGTTGGTGTTGGTTTTATTGTTATTGTTGTTCCATCACCCAATTGCCCAAATGAACCAATTCCCCAGCAGTACATCCCAGAACTATTTGTTGCGCAGGTATGGTCTTCACCTGCTGCTATCTGTGTAGCTGCTGTCATCAGAGTTTTTGTTGGTATATTTTTTTGTGTTGTTGTTCCATCTCCTAGTTGTCCATTGCCGTTATATCCCCAGCAGTATGTGTCCCCATTTTGCATTAGTGCACAAGTATAGGCGCTTCCTGCAGCTATTTCTATAACAGTTGGTCCTGTTTCTTCTACAACTCCTGTTGCGGTGCATTGTGATGTATCTATCATGCAGTCTGCATCACAAGACAAACTTCCTTTTGTGAATCCGTATTCTCCCCCTATTGCTGCGTCTAAGCTGATGCAGTCGGTGATGCCTGCTACATAAGTTGCAACATCGTTGACATAGTCGCATCCTTCTGTTGGGTCTCCGGCTTCTGGGTCTAGTTGGTTGTTGCCACAAGTAGTATCTCCTTCGCATTCACTAACATCGATTGTACCGGAGTCAGTACAGATAAGGTTTCCTCCGTCAAACCCTAAGTATTTACAGTCCCATATTCCTCCTCCAGGTTTTGAAGGGAACATTGGATCGGCTGTGTTGTCGCAGTCTTCTATTTCAGGATTAATAACCTCGTCGCCATAAGCTGCTTCCCATTGGTCAACTACTGATTGTGAGGGTTCGTCAACGCTGAATTCTATGCCTGGTGCGCATGGTGTTTGTTTTGCATTGATTTCAAGGTTTGGTATGATGTCAATTTTTGTGACTAGTCCTACTTTTTCTGGGTTGAATTTTGCGCTGAAAAGTGATTTTGCAGCTACATTAAGTCCTTTCTTTATTGTTACGCTGTCTACTCCATCGGTGCCTGTGATGCGGACGATTACACTATCAATTTTTGTTTGGCCGACATTCTCCATCATGAAGCTTATTCTGTTTGCGCTTTCTGGCTGGATATTATCAACACCTACCATCGCTGCCGCGCATGACTGAGAAACTTCCATTGACTGCTCAGAGGTCTCCTGCATAGTCTTAACAAAACCACTGCCCCAAATCATAACAACAGCACCGAGCGCAACAGTAAAACCAATAATCAGGACAGTTGCAATCAAGGGGCTTATGCCTTTTTTATTAGGATTCCTCTTTTTCATAGAGTAATTGTTAGGGAATATCATTTATAAAAATTTCTGTCCACTAGTTTTATATATTCAAAGTACAAGTCTATAGTTGATGAAGCAGATAACTATCAAGAACCTTGATTACCCTGAAAGTGGCAGTGTGAATGCTGCGTTGCAGTGGTTGTGCAGGTCTTTAGGTATTTTTTCACAGAGGGATAAGGACAATTCTTGTTTTAGGATCTTTATTGAGCTACTTAAAGAGACAAAGAAAGGTAATGCTTTGTCGAGTGATGAGTTGGCGGCAAGGCTTAATCTTGTTAGGGGTACGGTGGTTTATCACTTGAGCAAGCTGATGGAGTCTGGGGTGGTGGTGGTTCAAAGTCGTCGTTATTCTTTAAGGAGCAGTAATCTTAAGGAGTTGGTTAGCAAGGTAAAAGATGATACTTGTGATATGCTTGAACACATCGAGAAGATTGCTGTAAAGCTTGACAAGTCTCTTTAGATGATGTGCAAAAGCTTTAAATAAGCATTATGCTTGTTTTATTTTATGATTCTAAAGAAAAAACTTGATATGCGTGAGATATATGATATTCTTTTGCCAATTGCGAAGAATATTGCTAAAAGTAAGGAGGGCGCATTGTTTATTGTTGGTTCTAAGCATAAATTGAAGAGAAAGTATGAGTTGATGTTTCCTCAGTTGGTCCGCAATTACCAGCTTACTGAGCCAGGCATCGAGAAAGTTTTGGTGAAGCTTGCGACTCTTGATGGTGCTGTTGTTATTTCTGATGCAGGTGAGATTCTTGCGTATGGCGCTAAGCTGAAGAAATCCAAGCCTTTGAAAGGTTTTGGCACTAAGCATGCTGCTGCTAGCGGTACCACTCATCAGGTTCCTGATTCAACTGCTATCCTTGTTAGCGAGGAGTCTAATTGGGTGAAGGTGCTGAAGGGCGGGGAGATAATTCTTGAGATGAATGGTGAGGAGTATCCTAAGGCTGTGGATCAGAAGGTGCTGTCGTTTTTGATAGATAAGGATACTGCTTTGCTTACTGATATTAATGTTTCTGTTTCTAAATTTCCTAAGATTAGAAGGCGATTGCCTGTTGAGACACCAGTCGATTAGACTTTTTCGTTTTCTGCTGATTCAATGCTAAGCACTTTTCCGTTTTTGCATTTCAGTGTTTCGTATTTTAACTCACCGGTGTTTTCGTCTTGTCCAATGCAGGTTTTTAGGTTGATTGGTCGGGTCCATATTTTTTCTAGGTTTATCATTGTCCTTCTTGCGTATTCCATGTCAAGTGTTCTTCCTTCCCATTGGTGGTAGAGCAGCATTTCTCCTTTGTTTTGGTAGTTCCCGTTGACTATGTATATGAATGGTGAGCCCATGTTTGTGCGCTGTGAGAGCAGGGTCTGTTTTATGTCGTCCACTTGCTTGCTTTCTATTATGTACTCATAGTGGTCTTCCATATCGTACTTTCCGAACTTGAATAGTTTTTGGTCGTTTACAAATTCTTGTGTGAAGAATTCGTCTATGAACATTATGTCGTTGTAGTGCTTTCTTACTTCAAAGAGTTTTTCCAGGCCTTTGTTTTCATGTGTGTTCCATTCTCTTTTTTGTTTCATGTCTGTGCATTCTTCGTATTCTTTGCCGTGCCTTCCTTTGTTCCATCTATCTTCTATGTCTCTTAGAAGTGCGAGCCCTAGTGCGTAAGGGTTCAGTCTTCCTTGGCCTGCTGAGGCGACTGATGAGTGTACTTTTGCGAACTCTATTATTTCTGATGAGTCTAGTGCTCTTTCAGTCATTATTTTTGCGTGGCAGTAGCATGCCCATCCTTCATTTAGTATTTGGGTTTGCCCTTGGGGTGTGAAGTAGTATTTTTCTTCCCGGACAATGTCTATTATGTGGCTCTGCCATTCTTCTATCGGCGCGTGGGTTATTAGGAATTGGAGTATGTCTCTTTTTGGTTCATCGACTAGTCTGAGTCTTTTAACCTTTTTTTCTGCTTCACATTGATCTTCAAGTTTCTTGAGTTCTTTTTTGGGGTTCATGTATGTTTCCATGTAAGGTCTTGAGACAGGAAGTTTTGATACTCCTTCTTGCTTGTATTTTTTCCATTTTTTTGCTCGGAATGGCGCTGTGGGGTCTATGAGGTTTTCTAGTGACAGGACTAGGTCCATGAAGCTTTCCACTTTTTCAACTCCGTACCTGTCTATGTATTGTCTTATTTTTGCTGCATTGTTTGCGGTCTTGTCCATCATTTTCCTGTTTGTGTACTGGAACATGAAGTTGTTTGTGAAGAAGTCGACATGTCCGTATACGTGGGCCATTACTAGTTTTTGTTGTATGAGGTTGTTGCAGTCAAGCAGGTATGCGTATGAGGGATTGTTATTGATTACCATCTCGAAGATTGTTCCTAAACCGAATCTTCTGGTTTGCTTTAGTTGGTTGTATTCCATTCCAAATTGCCAGTGAGGGTATCTGTTCGGAAATCCTGTGTAGGCTGCTGTCGAGGACATTTCTTCATAGTCTACTAATTGGAAGATTGTGGGGAAGAACTCGAGGCCCATGTCTTTTGCGTATCCTTCTATCTCTTCGCGTACTTTTGCGAGGTATGGTGGGAGGTTGTGGTTTCTTATCATTTTTCTGGTTTGAAAAAGTCTTTTATTGATTGCTCTATCCCTGATTTGTCTTGTATCTTGCTGGTTATTATGTTGTCATACACGCCTACAAGTTCATCTATTGATTTTATGAATTCTCCTGAGCCGTATGGGGAATATACTTGTCCGTATCCGAAGAGATTCACTTTTGGGAGTATCTTTTCTTCAAGTAGATATACGCATCTGTCGTTGTCTTCCTGGGACCAGTTGTCTCCATCTGAGAATTGGAACACGTATATGTTGTCATTCTGGTCGCTTTTTGATAGGATATCGCAGACTAGGTCGTATGAGCTGGATATCATTGTCCCTCCGCTTTCTTTTGTGTGAAAGAATGTGTACCTATCTACCTCTTTAGCTCTTGCATCATGTACTATGAATCTTGATTTTAGACCGTCGTAATTTCTGTTTAGCCAGGTATCTATCCAGAAGGATTCTATTCTCACTATTTCTTTTTGCTCGTCTCCCATTGATCCGGATATGTCCATGATGTAGATGATTTCTGCGTTTGCTTTCTCAGTCCTGTAGATTTTTCTTGATCTGTATCTCTTGTCTTCTCTTACAGGGATTATTATCGGGTTATCTGGATCGTAATTGCCCATAGAAATCTCTCTTTTTAGTGCCTGCTTGAAGGTTCTTTTGTTATGTCTTAGGGATTCAGGTCCGACTTTGCTTATGCTTGTATATTTGGCATGCTCTTCTATTATGTTTTTCTTGTCAGAATCCTTGAGCTTTGGGAGTTGTAGGGCTTCTCCGAGGAGGTCTGCAAGCTCTTCTATTGTGACTTCAACTTCAATCGTGTGCTCGCCGTCATTGTCTCCTGCCTTGCCTGAGCCTTCTCCGTCTTTTGCTTCTTTTCCGACTATGTCCCCTTCTTCTCCTTCGCCTTGTCCTACGCCTTCGTCTATTTGTCCGTATTTGAAGCGGGGTAGATCTATTGTAGGAATGGGTATTGTTACTTTATTCTTTCCTTGTTTGCCGACCATTCCTCCTTGGATGATGTGCTTTTTTAGGTCTTCGCGGATTTTTCCTCGGACTATCTTTTTGAATCTTTCATAGTCTCTTCCTATCTTTTCATCCATTTTTATTCGCTTTTAGAATCGCCTCTTGCAAATATGCTTGCTACAAAGTTAAGTACATCTGTTGCACAGACTTCGCAATAGTCGTATTTTTCTATAAGCCTTGTCTTTACAACATCTATCTTTTCTTGTGTCTCTTTGTCTACCACATTTGATACTAGGGTTGACAGTTTTATTGTGTCTTTTTGGTCTTCAAAGAGTTTTAGTTCCAGTGCCTTTTGTAGTTTTTCATTGGTTCTGAAGTCAAATCTTTTGCCGTCCACTGCTAATGCCCCTATGAAGTTCATGATTTGCATTCTGAACTCGTCTTTTCTGCTGCTGGGTATGTCTATTTTTTCTTCTATTGATCTCATCAGTCTTTCATTAGGCATCTCGTATTGTCCTGTGTAAGGGTTCTTGATTTTTTCTTTTTGCGTGTATGCTTTCAGGTTGTCTACATAGTTTCCGCATAGTTTTGAGACTGCTTCTGAGTCTGCAGATATTGCTCTTTGAACTTCGTTTTTTACTATGTCTTCGTATTCTTGTTTTACTACATCTATCAGGGTCCCATATTTTTTTCTTTCCTCATCGTTTTTTACAAGCGAATGGGTTCCGAGTTGCTTTTCAACCACCTTGAATAGCAGGAATGGATTAAGGCATCCTGAGCCTTGACCGGATACAAGCGCGGAAGTAAGTGCATCTTGCATGAACCTTGGGGATATGCCTTCGAGTCCTTCTCTTTTTGATTCTTTCCTAAGCTCTTTTATGTGATCTTCTGTGTAGCCCGGTACTAGTTTGCCTGAATATAGGTGCATTTTCTGTATTAGTTCTAAGTCTGCTTTTTCAGGGTCTTTCAGTCTTGTAAGCACTGCCCATTGCGCTGCCATGCTTAATGTGTGCGGAGCTACATGTCTTTTTACTTTCTTTTGCAGGTAGTCTTTTTCGTAGATTTTGACTTCATGCTTCCAATTTGTTATGTAGGGTATGTTTATTATTTTTGTTCTGTCCCTCAGTGCTTCCATGGCTTCATTGGCAACCAGCTTTTTGTATTCTGGTTCGTTTGTGTGGCCGATGATGAGCTCGTCTATTGGCACCTGGGAGAATCTCTTTGGTTTTATCGAGTGTTCCTGTGTTGCCCCGAGCAGGTCATATAGGAATGCTGTGTCTAGTTTCAGTATTTCTATGAACTCTATTATCCCTCTGTTTGCCACTTGGAATTCTCCGTCAAAGTTGAATGCTCTTGGATCGGATTCTGATCCTATTTCTGCTATTCTTCTGTAGTTCACATCCCCGGACAGTTCTGTCGAGTCTTGGTTCTTTTCATCTTTTGGCTGGAATGTTCCTATTCCTTTTCTGTCTTTTTCAGATAGGAGGAACCTCTTTACTTTTATGTGTTTTATCACATCATTGAAGCGGCCCTCATATTTTTCGCTTAGCTTGCCGTACATGAATTCGCATACAGGGCAGAGATATGTCTTTTCGTCGATAGGAATCTGGAAGTCTTCTGTGTTTAGCTTTTGGAATATTGTTTCTCTTAGGTTTGGAGGTATCAGTTTCATTGGCTCTTCATGCATCGGGCATGAGAGGTGTTCTTGCCTGCCGTCGATTTCTGCGTCCCATTCGAATGTGTATAGTGCGCCGCTATCTGTGCGGGAGTATTGCTCAAGTCCTTTCTTAATTAGCCTTACAATTGTGCTCTTTGAGCTTCCTACAGGCCCGTGCAGCAGGAATAGCCTTTTTTTGGTTGCATGTCCCAATGCTGCAGATTTCAATACTTCAACCATGCTCATGAGGCTTATGTCAAGCCCGTATACTGCATCCTCTCCTTCTCCAGCTACATCATCAAAGAATTTGTAGTGAACCAGTTCTTTTTTGCAGTCTTCATATTTTTCAAAGCCTGCATCCAGTATCATGTCATATACTCTCTGGAATGCATTTCTTGTGACCTTTGGATCTTGTCTTGCTAGGTCAAGATAGTCTGCGAATGTTCCTTCCCAGTATAGTTTTTTGTATTGTCTTTTGTATTCTTCTGTCCCTTGTGTCTCAGCGATTTGCTCTAGAATTCCTGATTTGTCTTTTTGACTCATTTATTTATGCACCTCTTTTTTATTATGAACTAAGAAAGTATAGGGAGCAAGGATTATAAAATTTCCTATTTTTAGAAAGGTATTTAAATAATCACAATCGGTAAGTGGCAATAATATGGGTTTAGTCGATATTTTGAACAAGATCCCGCTTAAGGCGGCATCCAAACTTGTAGAGAAGACTGGAATGTCTAAATATAGTTACGCTC
>JAZDPJ010000021.1:0-25999 GCA_043797705.1 archaeon | reverse complement strand
AGCACTGATCAACAACGAAAAAAGAACACAGAGAGAAGTGGCGGACATAGCAGGGGTGACAGAAGTCACAATAAGAAACAGATACAAGGAACTCCTGAAGAAACTGAACCTCAAAGACCAGATAAAAAAACTAAACGCTGACGAAGACTGATTATTTTTTATCTTTTAATCCTTCAGCAACTTTAGATAAATCTATCTTCGATGAAGTTTTACTTGTATACTTTACATACTGATCAATCTCGCAACCAATAATCTGGTCATACATGATATAACGGATTTTATGCTTTGATGAAGCAACTGGTAATGGCCCAGAGTTGTAAGGTATAGTTTGCAGTTCCAAATAATCTTCATTAAGACTCACAATCTCTCCTCGGATCTCAACCTCAGACGCACCCAAAAGCTTCCCCAAATGATGCTTCTCCGGATCCAAAGAAAGTACAACTATCTTCCCAATATCTTCTTCCTTGAATTTCATTAATAATACAATCATCTAACTAAATATAAACTTTATGCATCAATGTGCAGCAGCAATAAACTCTTCTACAGGAATTTCAGAAAATAATCCTTCTGGGAATCTCTTACTTACTTCTAGAAGTTCTATCCCCGGAGTATTGCCCTCTTTATCTAAATCTAAAATAGTATAATCATCTACTTTCCTGTTTTTAGCAATTCCTTTACAAATCTCTATGTAAATCGCATCTGCATCCTTATCGTAGTTTATTTTCATCTTGCACCCAATAATAGTAATAATCTTTATATCACTCTCTGAAAACAGAAAAAGAAACTTTAAACGGACTAGACAATAAAAAAATAGCAGAACTAAGAACAAAAATAGGGCACTATTAGAAGCCACAACAAAAATTAAGTAGCAAAACTTATATAATCCCTAATCGTATATTTTAATTGTATGTTATCTGAAAAAAGAGGACAGGTCATGATATTTGTCGCTCTAGGAATAATAGTTGTAGCAGTACTACTCATAGCCATTACATTCAGAGGAGACATAGCAGAAATAATAACCAAAAGCGCAACAGAATCAAAAACCGGATTCTCAGCACAAGTAGAAGAAGTACAAGAATACATTGGAGACTGCCTAAGCAACTCACTAACAAAATCAGTCTTCACAATAGCAAACGAAAAAGTAGAAGACTACAATGAACGGCTTGGACAAGAAGTCCTACTGAACATGGGCCAATGCCTTGAGCTGAAAAAGTTCAAAGACCTAACTATAAAAAAACTAACAGAACCAGAAGTAAAAATCCAAAGAAATGTTGACAACACGATTATCACAGCAACACTCACACTACCAATCAGAGTAGAAAAAGGAGAAGATGCAGAACAGCTGGAAGAATTCCTAGCACAAGAAAACCTCAAGAAAAAAGTATGCGTACTAAAAGAACAACTAACAAACAACTGCATGGCAAAACAAGACCTGAAAGTAGGGATCTTCATATTTAAAGAAGGACAAGAAGTGACAATGGGCGGTGAATGCCTTGAATGCTAAACTATTATTGATCATACTTTTATTATTGCCTATGCTATTAGTGTCAGCAGAGGAATTAGGATTAGACTTTACAAAAATCTACAACTGCAAGGACTCCGGATTATTCACAGACGAGGCATGCAATAAAGTAATAGGATATGTACATCACCTTGAAGAATTTCCTACTGGCAGACTAGCACCTGTAAATTTTCCAGAAAGCCCCATACCCCCTCAACTAATAGGATGCACAAACTCCGCAGCAGTAATGTTCGCAAAATACAATGGCAACGGAGGATGGATTGAAATGCCTGGAGAAGTAGTCTCAGAAATAGGAATAACAGTAGACTCCTACATAGACGAGCCAGGATACTACGCTATCGTAAAAAAAATTTGGGATGAAAACACTAAGGAAGGAGAAGAAACATGTGTAGAAACTGATTGTTTAGGAAACGGACCATTCGTAACCTACCCCTATAACAGGTATCTTGATGACCAGGGAGATACAATTCTCTATATACGAGAAGATGCATCTGACATAAACCTAAAATTCTGCGGAATGACAGCAGGATGCCGGATAAATGAAGGAGATGGTGTTTGTGACCCATATGAACAACATTGCTTTAAAGGAGTTGCGCTAGACTGCCCACAAACCTGCACAGCAGAACCAGACAAATGCTGTCATCCAGAAAAAGAGGGTATCTGTGATACAGACTGTGAAGGAACAGAATTCACATCACCAGATTATGACTGCCAATTTAAAGATTATGATGTACTAGCAGGACTAGAAGCTGAACCTAAAGAACTACCACCCTTTGAGGTTCCAGCAAAAGATGGCTGGGAAGAATATGAAATAAAAGACATATTCGGAGAAGATGGAAAAATTGTCAACGGACCAATAACCTTTAAAGTAGGAGAAGGAGACAATGTTGCTTGCACCCTATGGTTCAAAGACTTCATGTACCAAGACTTCAATGACAACTGGAGACTACTATTTCCAGCGAGACAACTAACAAACGGACACTCATGGAATAACTTCCTGGGAAACAGCCAGGACCTAAATTGGCAGGATATAAAAGCCTATTCAGAAGAAACCTCATCTACAAACGAATTAAAAGAATATGAAAAAGCTGAAAAAGCATATGCAGCTGCAATAGAGGCAGCACTGGAAACTGGTCCAGAGATATTGTTTGGGGGAAACACAGTGGATACTGATGTTGCAGTTGGTGGAAGTGTTATTACAGGTGGTGGCTATATGCTGTTTGCGGGTACTACAATGGTTTGCCCTCTGATAGGGATAACAGCGGGAATAATCGGAGGAATAGTAGCACTAGGGGATGAAATCAGTAGTATTGCGGGTCTTGATGATGAAGAAGACTTCTCTAATTATGCTTCAACAATATTTTGGGCACACCCATCAGTATGGCTTCAGAGTAATGAAGATGGACCAATTTCACAGTTCTGGTTTGTAGACACACCAATAAAAAAAATAAAATTCAAAGCAAGATTTTCAAGGGATGGTGTCAAAACTTGCGAAACTCCTGCTTGGTGTGATGGACAAAGTAATGGAATAAAAGAATTTACTGTAAACATTCCAGTATACGAATCAACAGACTTGGTGGATCCTGATAGAGATGGAGTGTCATCAGGAATAGACTGCCATGACACTAATGAAAAAATATACCCCGGAGCAGAAGAAACCTGCGATGGAATAGACAACAACTGCAACTCATTTACCTCTGATACAGATAAAGAAAAAGCAGAATTCGTTGATTACTTCCAACTTGATAGTAAAGCTGATACTCCTTCCAGTCAGTCTCAGTTATACACGCAGTACGAATGGTCTGTGTCTGATTCAGCGGTCATGCCCTGTGACGGATTCATAAAATTTGAGCCTGCTAGTGGAGGTGTCTATGTTGAAATAAAAAGAATAGACACTCCTCTTATTAGAGGACTAATGACAGAAGAGGATATAACCGATTATAACAAGATAGCTCCTTATGCCTACCCTGATTTCCTATACCAAATAAAAGAGCCATTATACATAGAAGAAATCTTTGACCTTCCAGGATACTTTGGATTTGACCCAATAACTACACTTAATACTCCTGAAAAAATAATAGACTTCTTTGGATACGGATCTATAGAAAACCTCCCTATCCCAACAAAAGACAGACATCAAGTAATCTTTGCAAGATACGAGGAAGTTTCAATAAAAAAAGGAGTAATAAATGTGAATGCCGATCAAGTATTAGAGATTAATAACTCTTACCATAATTACGGAGAAGACAGAGCCGGATGTAAAATTGGAATGCTTGACAGCTGCACATGTTTACTTACCCCACTAATCTGGAATGTCCTCGGCGCCCCTTGCAAACCTGAAAAAGTACAAGATGCAGACTATTGGGGGACACCCCTACCACCTAATAAGGGATACTATATAACGCCCCTACCAAAATGGGAACATGATATCACCCAAGGAAGCAGACATCAAGTAAAAGCATGGGAAAGAGATGCCGATGGCTATAATAACACTATATTTCGTAAGCGCTTGTGGGAAGCAACAGAACAAGGTATTCCTAGTGATATCGACCAACTACTGGAAGGAAATTTAGTTATTGACCTACTGAAAGGAGATCTAGTCAAATATTATGTAAACCAAGGCGGATATATAGAAGGAGAACTCTACTGCTACCAAGAAGGAGATCCTAATCCAGAAAAAATAGACGAAGGATGCGAAGAAGAAATGATAGATGTGCATATCTGTAAAAAAGGCACATTCATAGATGTACTAAAAAGATGCGAAGACCCATTATGCCTACCATTCAAAATTACAAAAACACAAACATTATATGAGCTAGACGCGGGAAGCACATCTGCTGATAATTGCAAAGTAGCAATAGCCAACCAGTACTCCTCACTAGACATAATAGAATTTGACACATACCTCTGTCCTGAAGACGAAGACTGTTACCAATTCTACGGTGGACAATTCAAAGTATGCGGAGCAACAGAAATATGCGGCAACGGCTTTGACGACGACTGCGATGGAGCTATAGACCGGGATGATCCGGACTGCGAAGGAAAATGCTACGAAGGAGAATGCGATGTTGCACTAGGACAATGGTGCGTAGACTCACAATGGACAGCAGACTCATACTGCATAAACTGCGGACACATCGACTCCACCTGCCAAAAATCATGCGACCCAAGCATAACAGAAGAAGAATTCAAATCATGCGACTCAGGATGCCTAGAAGGAGCATGCGACACAGCAGCAAACCTGCTCTGCACAAACGGACTATGGATCAACACAGGCTACTCAACAAAATGCAAAACAAAAGACGCAGACTTCTCAACATGCGACGAAGCATCATGCGACACACAACAAAACCTAACATGCATCGGAGAAAAATGGAAATCAGACGGCTACTGCCTGACAGCATGCGGAAAGAAAGATGAAAGCTGCCACTCAGAAAGAAAAGACAAATTCCAAGAGACACCATACTGCGAAACAGGAGCATTTGACATCTACGCAAACAAATGGTGCAATGAAAACCATGAATGGACAGTCTCAGAATACTGCAACCACTACGGAGCATATGACTCAGACTGCGGACCAAAAGCATGCACAGAAAAAATAACACTGCCAGACGGCACAGAAAAAAAGAACTGCGACTACATTCATCAAAAATACTGTGACAGCGGTAGATGGACATCAGACGGATACTGCGCACTACAAAACTGCGGAGCAGACATAAAATCACGAAATGTAGGCGGAAACTGGGGAAAATGCTCAAGCTGCGAAGAAACAGGAACAGAAGAAGGACCAACATGCATGGACGGAGTAGACAATGACTGCGATGGATACATAGACTGCGACGACTCAGACTGCCCAGCAGACCTTGAAGGATGCTCATGCAACACAGGAGAAGAAAAATCCTGCTACTCAGACCCATTCAACAGACTAGGACTATGCGCAGCAGAACCAGGAATACAAAAATGCGTAAACGACCAATGGGATGCATGCGAAGGAGCATTCACACCACAAATGGAAGTATGCAACGGCTTTGACGACGACTGCGACGGCAGCATAGACGAAGGATGCGGCGGCTGCGGAACAGGAGAAACAAGAAACTGCGGAGTAGATCAAGGAGCATGCAGCGCAGGAGTGCAAGAATGCGATGATAACGGATACTGGACAATATGCTTCGGAGCAGGATACAAAAAAGCAGAACCAGAAGAATGCGACGGAAGAGACAATGACTGCGACGGCTCAATAGACGAAGGATGCGGATGCACAGAATCCCAGACACAGCAATGCGGAACAGACATAGGAGAATGCGAACTCGGAGAACAATCCTGCATAGACGGAAAATGGGGAGCATGCCTAGGAGGAAAGTCAAAACTATCAGAAACAGGAAGCCAATGCTCTGACAATAAAGACAATGACTGCGACGGAAAAACAGACAGCGAAGACGAAAACTGCCAAGCAACATCAAGCCTAAAACCAGTATGCTACGACGGAAAACAAAACCAAAACGAAGAAGAAATAGACTGCGGAGGAGAAAACTGCCCACCATGCGACCAAGTAACATGCAACGACAAGCAAAAAAACGGAGATGAAGAAGGAATAGACTGCGGAGGAACAAGAGACTGCCCATCATGCAAAGAAAAGAAAACCACAAAAACAAAAACAACCACAAAAGACGAAGTTGAAGAAGACACAGGAGAAGAAACATTTGAAGACTTCGAAGAAGACACAGGATTCCCATGGATGTACTTAATAGTAGTAGTAGTCGTGCTAGGAGGCATAATATTCCTACTGTACAATAAATTCGCAAAACAACCAACCGGTAAAGAGCAAAGGCCAACAGCAACAGCAAAAACAATGACAAAACTAACAACACAACAACAACCACAGGCAAGACCAACAAGACAAAAAATAACCCAATCAAGAGACGAATCCGCACTAGCAAAATCCATTGAAGAATCAAAAAAACTATTCGAAAAATAATCCTTTTTAACAACCAAAAAGAAGTAATTTGATAACAATAGCTATTCAGGTTACATAAGTTTTAAAAACTAAAAGCCCAAAAACAAACCTATGAAAAAAAGAGCACTGATAACCGGACTGACAGGACAGGACGGATCCTACCTAGCTGAATTCTTACTAGCAAAAAATTACGAAGTATATGGTCTGGTAAGACGAGTAAGCACACCAAACTATGTGAACATCAAACACTTATTAGGCGATGTAACAATGATAGAAGGAGACCTAATAGACACAGGATCATTAATGGAAGCAGTCAGAAAATCCAAACCAGACGAAATCTACAACCTCGGAGCACAATCATTCGTAGGCACAAGCTGGAAACAAGAAGAACTAACAGAAGAAATAAACTCCAAAGGCGTCAAAAGAATACTGAAAGCCGCACAGCTGTTCGCACCAAACGCAAAATTCTACCAAGCATCAACAAGCGAAATATTCGGCAACTCACACACAAACGGAATACAAAACGAACAAACACCATTCAAACCAAGAAGCCCATACGCCATAGCAAAACTTGATGCCTTCTGGACAACCAGAAACTACAGAGAAAGCTACAACATGTTCGCATGCAACGGAATACTATTCAACCACGAAAGCGAAAGAAGAGGAATAGAATTTGTCACAAGAAAAATAACAGACGCAGTGGCAAAAATGTACCACGGCAAAACAAACATACTAAGGCTCGGAGACATAGAATCAAAAAGAGACTGGGGGCATGCAGAAGACTATGTGGAAGCAATGTGGATCATACTGCAGCAGGAAAAACCAGAAGACTTCGTCATAGCAACAGGAGAGACACACTCAGTAGAAGAATTCATTGACAAATCCTTTGAAGCAGCAGGATTAAACTACGCAATTGCAGACTATTCTGGACTTGAACAAGAAGAAGCCAATAGAAGGATAGAAGCTTTGAAAAAAGACAGGCTAACCAATTATGTCATCATTGACCCCAAATTCTTCAGGCCAGCAGAACTATACGAACTAAAAGGAGACTCAACAAAAGCAAAAACACAACTGGGGTGGAAACCCAAAGTTACATTCGACCAACTAGTGGAAAGAATGGTAAAATCAGACATTAACTTGCTAAAAAAATAACAACTTTTTCTTTGTTAATCGCACAAGCCTGCAATAAATTCAGCAGAAACATTTAAATATATATAACCTATTTAAAATACTTAGATTATTTTACTAATCAAAAAAAAGAGGTGGATATATGAAACAAAAAAAAATAGGGATTTC
This sequence comes from archaeon, assembly GCA_043797705.1. Taxonomy (GTDB): domain Archaea; phylum Nanobdellota; class Nanobdellia; order SCGC-AAA011-G17; family GW2011-AR17; genus JAZDPJ01. Next base: position 18,227 of record JAZDPJ010000021.1, on the reverse strand, counting down.
TTTAATTTTACTAATATGCTCAGTGCTATTCGCATGGTACGCGATAGGAGCAGCACTACATCTTGGGGCGGACTTTAAAGACATAGTCCTACCAGTAAACGGAACTATAACAAATAACAATACAATAATATTCAACTGCACATCATCACAAAACGGAACAGTTGCCATATATAACATGACCTTATGGCTAACAAAATCCGGCGGAACAATGGCATACAACCGCACAAATATCACAGCCTTATCAGTAATGGATTCCGGGGGAAATGTATCCACAATTTTCGACCAAGTTGAACTAGAAGATGGAATCTGGTTCTGGAACTGCCTCGCATGGAACGGATCAAATACATCCGAAGGAAGAATAAATGTATCTGCACAAGATTACACAGTTATGGTCGATACGACAGCACCAGTCATAACATTTACCGGACCAACCCCAGCCAATGACAGCTACATAATCGGAAGAGATTCAAACGTAAACAACAGTTTGAATATTGATGTAGCCATCACAGAACTGTATCCAGCTAATATAACCTTTAACATCTCAATGCTCAATGGCACTGGGTACACATGGAACTATACCACTAGCACAACTGGTGTAGGGACTCTAAACTTAACCATGGTATCAATGATCATGCCCTTCAATAACACCAACGGCTCTAGCCCACCGGATGACAACACCACATTTATGGATGCTACATTGTATATCATAGTTGATGTATCTGACAATGCTAGCAACAAAGGAACAGCCCGAAGAACAATAACAACAGACTCAATAAACCCCTGGATAAACATAACATACCCCGGCACCACCAACAACAATGAAACAATATTCAAGGCAAATGGAACATCGGTTGCAGTAAGGTTCAATCTTTCCCAGAAGGACACCAACCTATATGACTACGCCACCTACGGACACAACACCACCTACTGGATAGTCGGAGAAAACGGAAACACCCTTGTTGGAAATACCAGCTTCACGCCAAACTCAACAATAACTTTCAGCCTAAATGCAACAAACCAACACGGAATGAACCACGCAGTCTATTTCCTGACAAGAGACAAAGCAGGAAGAGAAATTGAGAACCACACTGCCATCACTATTGATTTGGCACCAGTCATAAGCTTAAGCTACCCAGCGCACAGGACATGGGCCACAACCGGAACAAGCCACCTATTCAACTTCACAGCAATAAACAATGACACGAATGTGAGTAGTTTGGATTCCTGCATATTATATGGTAATCTAGTGGGAGCGAACAGCAGTTATGTCGCTAATAAAACCATCAACAGCTCAATCAGCACTGAAGTCGTACCGTCCATGGGAAGCTACAACGGAACAACTGTGCCAATCAACATCAGCTTAACACTATTAGAAGGAAACTACACATGGGCAATAAAATGCAATGACACAACAGGCAACTCAGCATACACAGCAAACAGGACCTTCTACGTAGACACAATAAACCCAACCCCAACCCTAACAGTAACCGAGTCAACAGGCACAACAATCGCCATAGGATCCACTGTAAACCTAGCATGCACCGCAACTGACACCCTGGATCCTGCACCATCAGCAGCAATATACGACCTGACCAGGCCTGATAGCACTGTAGTATCATCACCAGGAGCCTCATACAGCAACATAGACCAAACAGGAGCCTATAGCGTGAAATGCAGCTCAACAGACGCCTCCGGAAGATCAACCATAGTAACAGCCTCATTCACTGCTGAATATGCCAGCCAAGGAGGAACAAGCAATGGGGGAGCAACAACAGGAGTAACAAAAACACAGACAGTAAAAATACCGGGAATCCTGCCAGGCAGTCCAAACATGGTTAAACTATCCGACCCTAAAGAATACGGACTAAACCAGATAGAGATAGACGTCGTTAAAGAAGTGTCGGATGTAGAGATAAGCGTAAGCAAAATGAACAGCAAACCCACAACAGCAACAACAGAAGCAGCAAAATCCGCAGACAGAGTCTACAAGTACATAGAAGTAAAGAAAACAAACATTGAAGAATCTGACATCAAAAAGGCAACAATGAGCTTCCAAGTCGAGAAGTCATGGATAAAAGCCCTTGGCGCAGACAAAGAACAGATAATACTGAAAAGACTATCTGGAACTGAATGGGAAAAACTAACAACAACAATCACTGACGAAGACGACGACAATATATACTACAAAGCCAACGCACCAGGACTAAGCTACTTCGCAATCGCACTAGAAGAAAAACCATCAGTATCCACAGAAGAAGAATTCAAAGAAGCAGAGGCAGAAATGGAAAAAGCAGCAGAAGCTGAAGCGCTAGGCGAGGTAGAACCAGTCAAGGCAAGCAAAAAATGGCTATGGATAGGGGTAGTAGCAGTCCTAATGGTAATAGCTGCTGGGATAGGCTACACACTTTACTTCAAGAAAAAGAAGAAATAAAACTTCTTTTCTTTTTTTATTTTTTAAAATTCTCTCTTTTTGATTGTATAATATTTTGTGAGAATAAGCTTCATACCCTATTGGGAACTAATCATTACTGACTCTCGGTGCAAGAATAAACCCCAAATGAACCTTATCAAGAACAGTATAACTAACCTTCAGAGGATAGTCCTTATTGAATTCTACAACGACATTATCAGCAAGCTTACTTCCCTTAATTATCTTCTTCAAATAATCCAAGGAATACTTAGACTGAACCTCATCATCACCACTTGAGATATTAATAGCCTCAGTACTAAGAATCTCCACCTTCGCCTCACTCAGATTATTCTCTGAATTGACAAAAAACTTACCTTCCCTAATCATGAACGCAACTGACTCAGCAATAATACCGACATCCTCAATTGCATCATCAAACTGAATAGAGGGCATCTCAACCTTCGTTGAAAAACTAAGATTAGGAATCTTCTGATCTGAATAGTCCATATTAATCAAAGGAATGCTAAATGACCTCTTACTTCCTCCAACAAGCTCAACTTTCAAACGATTATCTCCATCTGTGTGTGAAAGTATGACACTATCTGAGAGCTTAGCTCTCTTAAGTATAGTCTTTAAATTATCAAGGCTTATTGAAAGATCAATGGGCTTCTCTATTTCATACTCTGCAAATGCAGATGACAGCAACTGAAAATTAACCAAAGCAACATTCGCAGGATCCATAGCAATCACCTGGATGCTATTTGAGTCAATCTTTAGGTTGACATCATTAACAAGCTCAGAAATTATAGCAACGCTCTCCTTCAAAAATTTGGGTTCTGCTAAAGTAAGCTTCATTACCGTCTTAGATTTACTTGAAGTTTTTATACTTTTCTTTTTCTAAAGGCAAAGGATCAAATAATACTACTCCCTAATAAGCAAATAAACATCCCAAAGCAAGTAGAGGCTATAGAACAATAACAAACCCGCCAGTACTGAAGGGGTGAGATCAAACTCTACAATAAAAGGCAGAAAATTAAGCATACCGAACTGATTCAACAAAGGAAATGCTCCAAGAGACGCAAGCAAAAAACCCGCAATGATAGAGCTAAGCTTCATACGCCCGCTTAAGCTATGAAAACCAAAAGAATCATACAACAATAAAATCCCCGCTAACAACAAAAAAACCTTCAAAGCAAGTTCATTACCAAAAAAAGAAGGTATAAACGCCATATTGATATTCACCCTGGAACTTAATACTGAAACAGCTGAAAGTCCAAATATCAATGCGCTAACAAGACTAACCCAAATTCTCCTATCAGTAACTTTCATAATTGTTATTATTATAGATAAAAATATAAAAACCTATCGATGGAAAAAATCAACTATAATCTCTCCACCTATGCTTACAGTTTTCACATTCAAAAAATCTTGTTTCTGCCTCATCACCCGCACGAGTCTGGACTGTCCAAAAATATGCCACTTTATGCTTACATTTCGGGCATTCTTCATCAGTCTTAGGCAAAACATCAACATTAGGGTCGAGAATCGACACTTTATTCTCTTTTTTAAAATTTTCCTGCAACAAAATATCCTCCTCCTCCTTTGAAACATACCCGCAAGAACATACGAGCATATTTTTACGGCCGTCCTCTTTAGGCATTAAGATACTTCCACATTTCGGGCAAAATAACATTTTATATTCCTCCTATGAGCTCAGTGAACAGGAGCTTTATCCATCCCAGATACGGAACTTTAATCACAGCTTTACCAAGCACTTGATCTGATCTTATACTTGAAGGATCGGTTGTAGGGTTATTATCCCCCTTTGCTCTAAAACCATATACGATACCATCACCTTCAATATTTACTACCCTATGAATGATGGGGTATTTATAATTATCGTTACTATAAACTATGACATCATACCTCTTTATCTTATCAGCAGCACCCCCCCTAAGAACGATAATATCCCCTTTATTGAAACCATTTTTAAAAATTGACGATTCAAGCTCTGATTTTGCAATATCGTTCTGCAAATACCACTCCTTATTAGCATCCCACCAGCTATCGAAACCCATATCATTATGCTCCATACTACTTGAAATGACAGCCACAACCGGATAAGAAGTCCCAAGCAATGCTCCAAGCACAGGATATATCACGAACTTAACAAGCAAAAATGCCAAAATAACATTAACAACCCAAGAGAGCAAACTATTATCCTCCCATATAAAATACCATACAGCCTTTAGAAATTTTTTCATTGTTCTTTCTCAACCACATTCCCGTTAGGTGTTTCTTCTATAAATACCTGCGCTTCAAACTTATAAACTTTGCAATCCCTCTCTTTCCACGCATCTAAACTAACTCCTGCTTTCTCACATGTCATCTGCAAAGCTTCCAATGGAGTAGATCTATAATCACTAAAAACCTGAGGCAACAACAAGCCATACTTCCCTTTGTGCTCAATTATCAATCCATGCTTACCAATTGTAAACAAATCTAATAAATTGCCTGAAATCAATTCCGGAACAGTTAATACAGAAAGTTCTATGGTAAACTGCTCATCACTTTCTAATGGATCAAACCTTGAATCAGAATAAGCCGCAGATTTTGCAGCTTCAACCACTGCTTTCTTTAAAGGCATAATTGGCTTTGGAAAACCAATACAACCCCGAAGCTTCTTGCTCGGATAAGAATTAATTGTTACAAAAACCCCTTTCTTTTCTTCGAAACCATCAAGATCTATTTCTTTTCCATTAATAGACAAACGGGCTAACTTAATAAGCTGTTTACCCTTTTCAGGGCTTAATTTCATTTTGCGGCGCTCTTAAATTTTGACAAGAAATCCTTGTTATCCGAGGATATCCTGCCTATCGCATCTATGAGTGCTTTTTTTGCATCACCTTTAGTTGTCTCAATTGTCAGCACAGAATTATTAATAATAGGATGTTCAAGAGTGTAACCCGCAATTGCTATGTCTTTATTGTTCCAAAGCTCTTTTGCCAGTAGATTACATAATGTATGAGTTTTTCCTATAAGCTCAACCTTTAAACGGTTTTTTGTGTTTTCTTGAATTTTGATTTCCATTTTTAAATAAAAATCCCCCTTTTGTTTTTAAACCTTTCTCTTTTTGACTGCTTTCCAGCAAGCAACATCTGTATAAAAAATAGGCTTCTTGTGGAACCAAAAAAGCCTTTTTATAGGGAAATGATACTTCCAAAACTTCTTTACCTTAAATCCGTTATCCTCAATGATGCTATTAACGAAAGATTTTGTGGATAACTTATGAAAACTATAGATGGTTGAAGCGAGGCTCATGGCTTGTAGCAGGAATAACTTGTCATGATGGGTATCCTTAACTCCGAAAGGAGGATTCTGAATGACAACATTACATTTTTTCTTAAAATCAGTAACATTAGTGTTAAAGAATTTAACCTTAAACTTTGTATCAAAATTATCCTCAAGCATACTTAAGTTACTTTTAGCAACCTTTAAGATGTTCTTATCAATATCAACAAAATTAACTTCCTTAGCACCCAATATTAACGCCCCCAATCCGAATGTTCCAGGACCACAGCCAAGATCGCTTATAGCCTTACCTTCAATGTCACCTTCAAGATAAGCATTCCAAAGCAGATCAGCAGCAATCTCTGAATCTGTAGAATATTGCTCTAACTTTACATCCGGATTCTCAAAAACCTGAATCTTTGACAGCCACATCGCTAACCGCTTTTTATTCATAGTGTAACAATATTCTCTTTTGCTTATTAAAACCTTTTTATTATGGCCCCCAATTCCAAACACAAACTTATTTAAACTAAATTCTCCCTTTTGACTTAAAATGGCATTTTTAGAAGAAAAACACTGGACAAAGGATGCAGAGGAACAGATATACTCTAAATGGAAAACTAGCCAGTGCTACAAGTTCGATAAAGGAAGCAAATTGCCAGTATACTCAATTGATACCCCCCCTCCATATGTTAACACACCTGTGCACATCGGACAGGCAACAACCTATGTTCTAATGGACATGTTCGCCAGATACAAGCGCATGGCAGGGCACAATGTGCTATTCCCATTAGGGCTGGACAGGAACGGACTACCAATAGAAATGGCGGCTGAGAAGAAATTCAAAGTAAAACTAACAGAAACACCAAGAGAAAAATTCATAGAATACTGCAACAAGGTTTTAGAGGAATCCTCACTTGCATCAACAGAAAGTTTCCTACGCCTTGGGATAAGCTTCAACTCCTGGAAAAAAGGGACCAAGTTAGGAGAGATATACGAAACTGACTCTGAAGACTACAGAACACTAACACAAGAAACATTCATAGACCTATGGAAAAAAGGACTGATATATGAAGACACAAGAATAAACAACTGGTGCCCCGGATGCCAAACAACACTAGCAGACGCAGAAGTAGACTACGAAGAACTACCAAGCTTCTTCAACGATGTAAAGTTTAAGGTTAAGGAAACTGGAGAGGAGATAGTTATTGGGACTACAAGACCAGAACTGATATGCTCATGCGGAATGGTAATATTCAACCCGGAAGACAAAAGATACAAACACCTAGCAGGAAAAACAGCAGTCACCCCGCTCTATAACAAAGAAGTCTCTATCAAAGCACACACCCTAGCAAACCCTGAAAAAGGAACAGGCCTAGTCATGATGTGCTCAGCAGGAGACCTATCAGACATAAGATTCTTCAGAGAAATGAATTTAGAACCTGTTATTGCAATAAACAAAGACGGAACAATGAACGAACACGCAGGATTCCTGAAAGGACTCAAAGTAAAAGATGCACAAAGAGCAATCGCGCAAAAACTAAAAGAAGAAGGCCTGATAGTGAACCAAAAAAGGACGACACACAGAACACCAATCTGCGAAAGAAGCAAAGATCCAATAGAGTTCATAGCAATGCCGGAACTATATGTAAAACAAACAGACCAAACAAAACAAATGAAAAAACTAGCAAAAGAACTAAACTTCTATGACCCGAAATCAAGACAAATACTAAACGACTGGATAGACACAGTATCCATAGACTGGCCAATAACAAGAAACAGATACTACGCAACAGAAGTCCCACTATGGTACTGCAAGAAATGCAACGAAGCTATCTTGCCTCCGAAAGGCAAATACTACAAACCATGGAAAGAAAATCCTCCAGTCAAAACATGCCCTAAGTGTAAGAGTAAAGAATTCAAAGGAGACGAAAGAGTATTTGACACATGGTTTGACTCATCCATAACGCCGCTCTACATTTTAAAATATTCGAGAGATGATAAGTTTTTCAAACAAAAGGTAAAAGGACAATGCTCACTAAGACCGCAAGGAAAAGAAATCGTAAGAACATGGCTATACTATACCCTGCTTAAGTGTTATCTTCTAACCGGGAAAGGAATATTCAAAGACACATGGATCAACTACCATATAGTTGATGAGACAGGACATAAAATGAGCAAAAGTGTAGGAAATGTCATAGACCCCAAAGAAGTGCTGGACAAATTCGGAGCAGAACCATTAAGACTATGGACAGCAGTAGAAGGAAACCTGGAAAAAACAGACTTCAAATGCTCCTACGAAAGAATTGAAGGCGCAGGAAAAACAATAACAAAACTTTGGAACATAGCCAAATTCGTAAAAGGATTCCCCAAACCCGGAACAAAAATCAAACTCAATGACCTAGACAACTGGATAATAAACGAAATGAACAGCATGACAAAACTAGCAAAAGAAAGATACGAAGCCTACGACTTTCATAATCCCGCAATAGCGCTGAGAAATTTCATATGGGAAACATTTGCATCCCATTACATCGAATTGGTAAAAAACAGAGCCTACAACCCGGAAGGTAAATTCAAAAAAGAAGAACAAGACGCAGCCCTTCACACACTAAACTACTGCCTTGACACATTACTAAAACTACTAGCACCAATAACACCAATGATAACACACGCAATATACCAAGACTTATTCAGCAAAGACATACATCTAGAAAAATTCCCGAAAGAAGAAAAAACCTCAACAACAAAGCTCCTAAAAGAAGAACTTGCAGAACTGAACAGCAAAATCTGGAAAACAAAAAAAGACGCAGGACAAAGCCTAAAAGCAGAAGTCTCTGAAATAACAATCCCTAAAAAATTCAAAACAATAGAACCAGACTTAATAGCCGCACACAACATCAAAAAAATAGGATACGGGGCTTTTAAAATAAAATTATGACAAAACCTTTAAAAATGAAGTTAGCGTGAGCAATACCATGGCACTAGAAGGACAAATAAAAAACAAACTCAAACGATTTGTAAGGAAACTTGAATTAATCAGAGGAAGACACACAGAACTAGTCAGTGTATACATCCCTTCAGGCTATGACATGAACAAAATAATCAATCACCTGCAACAAGAACAAGGAACAGCAGTCAACATCAAAGACAAAACCACAAGACAAAGCGTAATCGACAGCCTTGAAAGAATGATAAGAAACCTAAAACTCTTCAAAGCAACACCCCCCAACGGGCTAGCAATATTCTCAGGAAACATATCTGAAAGAGAAGGAAAATCAGACATACAAGTCTGGAGCATGGAACCACCAGAACCACTAAAAACAAGAATGTACAGATGCGACCAAATATTCATAACAGAACCACTAAAAGAATTCATCGAATACAAAGAAGTATACGGATTAATAGTGATGGACAAAAGAGAAGCAACAGTAGGATTGCTAAAAGGAAGCAACATAACAGTCCTGCACAAAAGAACATCAGCAGTTCCGGGAAAAACAAAAGCTGGAGGACAATCAGCAGCTCGTTTCTCAAGAATAAGAGAAGGGGCGGCAAAGGAATTTTTCAACAGAATAGCAGAAGTAGTAAACAAAGAATTCTTACCAATGAACAATCTTAAAGGAATAATAATCGGGGGGCCAGGACCGACAAAAGAAACATTCTTCAAAGGCAACTTCCTGAACAACAACATAAAACTAAAAATCCTCGCCCTACAAGACATAGGATACACAGATGAATACGGACTGCACGACCTAGTAGACAAAAGCAGAGACATACTAGCACAAGAAGTGGTAATACAAGAAAAGAAAATAATGGAAAAATTCTTCACAATTCTAGCAAAAGACGAGAAAAAAGCAGCATACGGAAAAGCAGAAATAGAAAAAGTCCTGGAATTAAGAGCTGTAGAAACGCTACTACTATCAGAGGCAATCGATGACAACACGATTGAAGAATTTGAAGCAAAATGCGAGGAATCCGGAGCAGAACTACAAGTAATATCCACAGACACAAGAGAAGGAGCACAACTAAGAGATATGGGCGGATACGCAGCAATACTACGATTCCAAGTCTACTAACTACCCGCAACATAACATTTAAAAAGAAATACCCTTTTTTAAGCAATATGCAAGAATACAAAAACCGAGTAGAAGCAATACTGTTCACAACAGGCAGATTCATGGATACAGAAGAGATTTCAAGACTCTGCGGAATAGCATCAATAGGCATGATAAAAGAGATAATTGAAGAACTAAAAAAAGACTATGAAACAAAACAAGGGGCACTTGAGCTATTAGAAGAGAACGGAAGATACAAGCTCAACATAAGAAAACAATACGGCTACCTGACAACCAAACTCCTATCAGACTGCGAACTTGACAGGCCAACACAAGAAACACTAGCAATAATCGCTTACAAAAATCCAGCACTCCAAAGTGAAGTCATAAAAATTAGAGGAACAACAGCCTATGACCATATAAAATTCCTAAAAGAAAATGGTTTTGTAATATCTGAAAAACAAGGAAGGACAAGACTTCTAAAATTAGCCCCAAAATTCTTTGACTACTTCGATGTTGTAGAAGAATCGCTAAAAGCACAATTTGATGAAATTGACAGTAAGCTAAAACATGAAGAACAAGAAACACTAAAAGAAGACAAATCTTCTGTGAGTACTGACAATGAAGGATTAGAAATCGATATCGAAGAACCCCCTCAAGAAGAAAGCAGTAACAATAGTCCGAGAGATGAAATGGAAGGTATTGCTCCTGAAGATGAAGAAATCAACTAAAATAATACTAAGCACTATATTCTTAGCAGTTCTACTTTTAAGGCTATACTTTGCATTCCAAACAAGCCATTTTAGCAGTGATGACGCATACTTCAATATACGCCATTCAGAATATATCACTGAACATTTTCAACCAATAGTGCATGACGATTTAAGCTACGGCGGAAGATTCATCCTCAACTCACACATCTTCCACTACATACTAGCAATATTCAACTGGATACTGCCAGGAATGCTTGCCTACAAACTAATTCCAGCAATACTAACGGCATTACTAGTGTTCTTAGTATTTGCAATTGCAAAAGAGATAACAAATAACGAAACAGCAGCCCTGTTCAGCGCATTAATAGTCGGAGTTATGCCTATATCTTTTAAAATGACTCTTAACCAAGTGTCTGTCTACTCATTAGTACTACTCCTGCTCTTATATGTGATATACACTTTCTTTGATTTAAGACACAACATTAACAAATTCATAATAATATCCTTGTTACTGCCACTTGTCCACCCAATAGGCTTCTTCTTTGCGGTATCCATGATGGTATACCTCCTTCTAGCAGGTCTAGAATCAATAAAGGTAGATGAACTCTCAAAAGAATCAATAATTCTCGTACTATTCTTCAACCTCTTGATTGCATTCATCCTATTCAAAGACGCATTTCTTACAACAGGCCTCGGGGCAGTATGGCAAAATGTGCCTTCTGAACTCTTAAGCAGCTATTTTAGGAATATCAATGTCTTTGAAATAATAACCGGAATAGGGATAATTCCAATAGTCTTCGGAATAATAGGATTCCTATTTGCATTAAAAGCAAAAAAGAAAAGCATATATGTGCTAAGTGCATTCGTCCTAACAGACTTCCTTTTACTTGCATTAAAGATGATAGACTTTAACACAGGATTAATGATCCTTGGACTGCTGCTAATAATAATCTCCGCAATCGCATTTGATAAATTTATAGCTTACTTAAACATGACAAAATTCCTAAGATTCAAAAGAATAGTCGCAGGAACATTCATCCTGATAATAATCTTATCACTAGGAATACCTTCAATAATAGTAGCAAAAGATACAATGAAAAACTCGCTCTCACAAGAAGAATTTGAAACATTCACATGGATAAAACTGAACACACCACAAGATGCAACAATACTTGCAGGCATAGATGAAGGAAACTATGTAACTTACATAGCTGAAAGAAAAAATGTTGCAGATAACTTCTTCCTACTTGCACCTAATAGATATTCAGACATAGAAGAACTATTTAAAACCCAATCACTAGTTAAAGCAATTGACCTAATTAAAAAATATAAAATAACCCATATTTACCTGTCTGAGCGAACAAAAAAAATATACAACATAAAGGAGCTTGTCTACACACGAGATGAAAACTGTTTCGAGAAAGTTTTTTACACCAGCAAACTGGAAGTTTATAGAATCATATGCTGACATTCTTTTGATAATCGGATGCATAATGGTTCTTTCAATAGTAACTATACTGCGATCAGAAAGCAGCTTCCTTATCGGAAGAGAAGCATATTCAATCCTTAGACTAGCAGAAACCCCCGTGATATTTGATACATTAAGCTACGGAGGAAGGTTCGCGGCATATGCTTGGGGGACCGCATTGCTGGTCAGCCTGAAACCAGATATCCTTGGAAAACTACTGCCACCCCTAATCGGATTCATATCATTCCTAATTTTCTGGGGAATACTAAAAAAACTTAAAATAGAAGAAACTACCAGAAAAATCTCCCTAACAATACTGATAATGTCCCCGCCATTTATTTTTCTTTTCACAACACTAAACAATTATTTCATTGCTATGTCCCTCTCGTTACTCGGGCTTTATTTGTTTATGAAAAATAAACCGGTTGCTGCAGCAATATCATTCATACTGCTCCCCCTATTCAACTTGCCAATCGCGCTCATAACCTTAATCCTTCTTTTTATTATTACCCTATTTTCAAAAAAACAAGAATCATTCTGGCTAATATTTGTATGCACAACAATAATCTCCACAGCATATTACCTCACACTTGCAAAATATGCCGGGGACCCAGAGAAGATACTATTCGCAATTGAAGAGCTCGGCATAAGATCGACAATACAGCATTTCTTTTCTGACCTCGGCGGAAAGTTTGGACTAAGCGTCTTTGGAACAATGCTGGCATTACTAGGAATATTCTACGGGTGGAATAGAAAATACTCTGATATGAGCATTTTCTTCAGCATAACAATACTTACGGTTTTGATGTTCTTTTCAAAGCATACAATATTCTTCATGAACTTCTTTATAACTGTATTTGCAGCATATGCAATATCAACAATCCTAAAACAAGGCTGGCAGAGCCAAACATTGAAAAACTTCACAATACTAGTTCTAATATGCGGGCTATTATTCTCCACAGTATCCTTTATAGATAGGCATTCTGATTCAGAACCATCAGATGAAATAATCTCCTCTTTAAATTACCTAAAAGAAAAACCACCAGGCGTGGCATTTAGCCATTATACAAGAGGATTCTGGTTAGAATACGCAAATAAAAAAACTGTGATGGACGAAAACCTTGTCTTTGCCCCCAATGTAAATGAAAGATACCAAGACTCTGAGAATCTCTTCAAGACAAGATCCCTTGATGAAGCTATGAAAATCATAGAAAAATACGACATAAAATACATCTGGCTCGATGAATCACTAAAAAGACACCTCTGGGACCATGATGAAGACGGACTGCAATTCCTCTTGAAATACAGCGAAAAATTCAAAAAAGTTTATATTTCGGATGAAGTTCAAGTTTTTGAAATAATATGATTTTTACCTTTACAGAGATAGTTATAATGGGGGTATATTTTCTAACCCTATACTTTTCGATATTCTGGCTATTAGTCTTATTTGAAGAAGAGGAACCAGAAAAGAAAAAAGAACTTAAAAAATACCCAAAATTCTCTGTCTTAATACCAGCATTTAACGAACAGAGGACTATACTTGGAACAATAGAATCTGCTGCAAACCTAGATTACCCTAAAGACAAATTGGAAATAATCGTAGTTAATGACGGAAGCAAAGATAACACCCAAAAAATTGTTGAAGAATACATAAAAACACACCAAACATTTACAAAAATAAAACTAATAAACCAGGAGAATAAAGGGAAGGGAGCTGCATTGAATGTTGCTTTGAAAAAGGCAACAGGCGAATTCTTTGCCTGCTTAGATGCAGACTCATTTATAGAATCAAACGCATTGCAAATAATGCTGCCTTTCTTTGAAAATGAAACTGTCGGAGCAGTATGCCCGATGATGAAAATAAAAAATCCAAAAACTCTCTTACAAAAAATGCAATGGTATGAGTATATGGTAAATTTCTTTTTCAAAAAGCTTAACGCAAAATTAGACTGCGTGCATGTAACTCCTGGTCCATTTAGTACATACAGAACAAAGCTAATCAAAGACTTGGGGGGATATGATGAGAATAATTTGACAGAAGACCTGGAGCTCGCAATAAGGCTTCAGAAACATAACCACAAAATTGTACAAACTCTTGACACAACTGCCTACACAATCGGACCGAATACCCTTCGAGGATTATTCAAACAAAGAAACAGATGGTACAAGGGATCCTTCTACAACACTTTGCGTTATAGGAAATTATTGTTCAATAAAAAGTACGGAGATTTTGGGATAATAAGAATGCCCACCCTACTGATCTCTGGAGGACTTTCAATAGTAATATTCTTTCTACTATTGAGAACACTGTTTAGAACAATGGTTTCTTGGACTTCAAAACTTGTAGCAGTAAACTTTGATATACCAACAATACTAAGCAGAGTATCCTTTAATTTTGACATACTCAGCATAAATTTTACAGCACTGGCAATATTCCTCTTTGTGATAACATTAGGACTCTTTGTCTTAGTTTACTCGCACAAATTTTTAAATGAGCGACTATTAAACTTTAGCAGATCATTTATATCCTTAATTAGCTACCTATCTATTTACTCATTTTTCATAACAATTGTCTGGGTAACCATAGCATTCGAACTTCTTATCGGGAAGAAGCAAAAATGGTAAAACTCTGGAAAATAATCTTGCCAGTATTAATAGCAATAATTGTGCTAAAAGTTGCTTATTTCGATATAAATGAAAACAACTACTACTGGGATGAAACCATTTATCTTGATATTGCACAGAACATAAATGAAAATAATACCTACTTATCAAGCATGGGCGAAAACTTCAGAGCCCCGCTATTTCCCTTGGCATTGTCCTTCTTTTCCAACAAATCTCTCGCACACTTATTCGTAATACTGCTTTCAATAATTAGTATCTTTTTCGCATACTTACTTGGAAAGGAAGTTCTAAATAAGTTAACAGGATTAATAGCCGCATTGTTCCTCGCAATAAATCCGTTATATTATTTTTGGAGTTACAAACTGCTTACAGAACCGCTAACATTATGCCTTATACTCCTTTCACTATACTTATTTGTAAAATTTGAAAAAGGCAAAGTTTCCAATTTATACCTATACTCCTCGTTTTTTGTTGCAGGCCTCGCAGTCCTAGCGAGGTACACTAGCTTGTCATTAATAGCCGCTTTATTTTTAGCTGTTGCGATAAAAGGAAAAATATTCAAGAAAGAATATCTACTTGCCCATATCATTTTTATTATAGTGCTCTTGCCTCTTTTTGTTTTAGGCATGAAATTTTATGGCAACCCCCTAGGCATGCCCTTGCAAAATTCTCTTCAAACAGCATACCCTAAAATGCCTTTATCTAATTTTACGCAGAATTTTCTTCAAAATTTCTGCTACTTTGTACCCTTATTTTTTCTACTAACCATTGTAACTAAAATAAGAAAAAAAATCCCAAGCATCTTATGGTTTTATCTGATATCTACAATAGTATTATTAGCTGTAGTAAGCCAAAAATACGATAGGTTCCTGATTATCCTACTTCCTGCATTCACAGTTATATCAGCTGCGGGATTTGCCTATGCGCTAACGAGGGTTGGTAAGCTCAAAACTATTATGGTGCTACTAACCGTGATATTGTCTTTAATAGTTGTATACAATAATATGGCGGAAATAAATGCAGAAAAACACAACACTGAAATATTGCTTGATGCAACTAACTTTGTCAAAGAGCTCCCCTGTCCTGCAGTAATATCAAATTCAACAAGACATTTTGAATTCTTTGCAAACAAAGAAACCATCGGATATCCCGCAACAAAAGAGGAGTTCTTAAAACTATCAACTGAGAAAAATGCGAGCTGCTTCGTAATAGACAGCTTCCACGGGCAGCCAGACTACAGAAAATTTATAAATGACAGTTACAAAGTTGTCTATGCAAATAGTTCAGGCGATAAATTTGCCTATGTATATATACAATGAGAAAAAAACTTAATAAATCTAGATATCTACTTGCAGCAATCTTAACAATGGTTGTCTTTGTAGCAGGGTTAAGCATAGGGCTAGTTATAGAAAAAGCAAGACTAATATCCTCAGAACAAAACAATCTAGAGCAAAAACTAGAACTTAGCAGCTTACAAGTGCAGCAACTATTCCTAGACACTCATAGCATAAATGATTGCGACTCAATACAAAATGTAATTGAATCAAATATGGACGGCTTAGACCAATCCATGAAAAGACTAATCAAATACAAAAAAAGCGCAATGATAAATGGGGGAGACTTTGATCTAAACCTCAGAAATTACTTCATAACAGAACTGCAATACTTACTAATATCAGAAAAGATTGAAAAACTTTGCGACACAACCACAGTAAACATACTCTACTTTTACTCTAGACTTGAAGAATCAGATGTACAAGGATATGTCCTTGATTTCATAAAGAAAAAATTTGGAAGCCAAGTAAGAATATTCTCATTTAATGCTGAATTCAAACAAGAACCAATGATAGGATTATTAATTGAAACCTACGACCTAAAACAATTTCCAGCTTTAATTATTGACACAAAAACATTCGAAGGATACACTTCAGAAGAGGAAATAGCAAAAGAGATTTGTGATAACATAAATAATATGTCACCATACTGTCTATAAAGGAGGTAATACCATGACATTATGCGATTTATGCGGAAAGGAAACCAAGCTTGTAAAAGCAAAAATTGAAGGTGCAATTCTTACAGTTTGTGACACCTGTGCCGGCTACGGAGATATACTTGAAGAAGAAACTAAGATGCAAGAATCCGTACTTATAGAACGAACCATGACAAGATCCCACGGGGAAGAAGAAACCATAACCGACCAATACGCACTACTGGTCAAAACTGCACGAGAAAAAGCAAACCTTACACAAGAACAACTGGCAAAATCAATAGCAGAAAAGGAAAACATCATTCACAGAATAGAAACAAAACAACAAGAACCAACAATAAAACTCGCAAGAAAACTCGAACAATTTCTACACATAAAACTAGTAGTAACAGAAGAAGCAGAAAAAATCTCCCTGCTAAAAAATGTCGACTTTAATGAAACAGAACTGACCATCGGCGACTTACTCAAAATGAACAAGAAATTTAAAGATCCCTCAGAGTAGCAACATCACCAAAAGAGTAAACTTTATCTCCAAGAGCAAAAACCTCAAAGTTATCAATACCCTGCTCCAAAAAAGGACTTAAAGATTTCTCACTCAAAATATTCGACCCTGTGCTCAAATTATTGAAAGAAGGCATCACAATCAAAGTCTTTCCACGGTACATACCTTTCAAAAAACATTTGAAACTTTCAACGCGGCCATCCTTCTTGAAGCTAACCGCGGGATGCTCATGCCCAATGATCACAACTTTCGCTTTCTCAAAAACAGGACCAAAAGGAATCTTATCCCCGTGACAAATCAATATATCCCCCAACAAATAATTCTCCTTAACCTCAACAGCGGTTTTGTTAGCAATCGGCCCCAACAAAGTGTCATGATTTCCCCGGATAAGAATAGTCTTCTTACAATGATGAGCCAAAAGATCCAAAAGCTTCAAAGTATTCTGCCACTCAGTCTGGGAGATAGTCCCGAACTCGTGCTTAAGATCGCCATTAATAACAACGGTATCAAAATCATTATCCTCAACAAGCTTAAGAACCTTATCCCGCATATCCAAAAACTGAAACCTTGGAACCATATACCCTTGCTTATTCAACGACTCCTCAGCACCGATATGCAAATCCCCGATTACCAAAGTATCTCCTACTGCAATCGCAGGCCCCATAATCATAATTTTCGGCTCTAGCTCCATAAAAGCCATAAAAGCTGAATAGATTATAAAAACTTTTTGTGTAATTAAACAAAAAAGTGTATCATTTCAACTTCTTTCTCTTTGAAAGATGAAGATAATTCTCCTCACTAACCACTTTATCTCTAGTTTTAAGCTCTAGATTTTTCCTTGCATCTCCTGCGATTTTACCGCCCTCTTTAGCTGTGGTCTTATTTTCTTTAAAACCTCGGCTGTTACGCTTCTTTGCAATTTCAGTTGTTGATGCCTCTCCAAGCATGGTAAAAATCAATTCAAGATCAGTCATATGGTCTCTTAAATTCTGATTCTTAAATTTTGGATCTAGATTCTTAATCTCTTTGTGTTCTTTTATTCCGATACCAAAAGTAGCTTTAGAAATCTCATTTGTAAGAATCGCAAATTCCTTTGGCTCTTTAACATCTCGATTTCTCCATTCATCAGTTAGTGTTTGTCTTACTGCAATTCCCCTAAGTCTCTTATCAATCCAA
>JAZDPJ010000024.1:0-35901 GCA_043797705.1 archaeon | reverse complement strand
TGAATATGGGGGCAGTGATGGTATTAATAATGCTAAAAGGGTTGAGAGGAGTTTTAATTCTAAAAATTTTAAAAACAAGTTGTTGAAAGATGCATTAAAAATACCTGAATTTGACAGTTACATAAAAAATCTTACTGGTCTGAAACAACCAGAAATTTTAGTCGAAATAGGACAACACTTCAACAAGTCAGCTTATGTATGGATATCGACCAGTAAAAATGTTCGTGCGGTGTGGCTGGGTTGCTACATCAATAGCTTCGATGTCGACTCTGATAACTTCCTTAATGGCAGTAATGCTGCTCGTGGGGTACAAAACCTATGACGCAAAAAAAATCTCCACAAGAAATGAAGGTAAAAAGAACAGGAGACAAAGAATCTATTAGAAAACTACTGGAAAAGCAAAGAAAAAAGCAATGCTTCTTCAAGAGCATAAACCTTGATGATACTGCTGAACGAACAGAAGCAAGCATCTGCCTGCAAACCCATGAACTTGAACTAAGATACCCAAAAGACTGGATGGAAAAATTCTCAGACAAGAAACTAGAAGAATACCTAAAAAAAAGAAACATACCAAAAAACAAAGCACTAGAATCAATACTCTCAGACACGCTCTCACACGAAATAGGGCACAGAGGAGCAAAATCAAACAAAGGCTGCCCCGAAACAGCAGACAAATACACAGAACAATTCATAGAACCAATCCAAGAAACAACACAAACAGAAGACAAACAAACAATACACCACCTCGCAAACTGCCTGACAGACATAATAGACAACACCCTGATAAAAAAAACAGGCGGAAGCGGACTCACAAACTTCACAGGCATGTACATGTTCTTCCATGAGCAAGCAAAACTCTCAGAAGGTAAATTCAGCAAACTATATGAAGCACATGTAAGACTCAACATATTCTTCAACGGAGACAAAACCTGCGAAAAACTACTAAAATCAAGCTTCACCTACGATGACAAAATAAACAAAGCAATACAAAACTTCCTGCAAAAAACAGGCATAAGCGACATGAAAACAACAATATACACAAACGCGACACCAATAGAAGCCAAAGACAGAGAAAAAATAAGAAACTACCTTGAAAACGAAGAAAACTGGAAGACAATATCGCAAATCTACGCAGAAGAAATGAGCAAACTGCTAGACGAGCCGCCAAAAGAAAAACTATTCGGAGCATCAACCGACCCCTCAGAAGGAGAATCCTCAAGAGAGCAAGCAGACGGCAAAGAAGGAGAATCCTCAGGAGAGCAAGCAGACGGCAAAAAAGGAAAAGATGAAAGCTCTGGAGACAAACCTGAAGAAGAAGGAAAAGATTCTGATTCAGAAAAAAAAGACAGAGAACAAGGAACCTACTTCCTAGATGAAGACAAATTCCAAAAAGGCGACGGATTCGGAGAAGAACTAAACAAAAAAGAAACCCAAAAAAAAGCAATCAGAAGAGGACTCAAAGCAGGAAAAAACCCAGGATGGATGACAAACTTCGAATACATGGTCGGACTATACGAAATACTTGCAAGCGACAAGACCTTTGAGCTAACACCTCCAGAAATGCAAAGCAAAACATACCCCCTAATAGACCTCACACAAAGAACATTCGAATTTGAAAATGACCAAGCAAGCGACCTACTTGGAATGCATTTTGACGAAGACGAAAAAGACCTTGAACTAAGCGTAGGGAGCTACAAACACAATGTGACAGCAAAAGTGAAAAAAGACATGACAAACTGCCCAGAATTCATATTTGGACTGCTAGACACATCCTCAAGTATGCTCTGCCAAATGCCCCGAGGTCCAGAAGTTGAAAAAACAGTTAACCCAAAAGGAAAAGTGCAATGGAATTTTAACAGCAAATACCATGTATCACTCGTGGCATACTTCATGGCAGTACAGAGATTCAACGAACTAGGAATATTCGAATCAGACGTGCACTTCGCAAACTTCAGCTATGAGACCCTAGTAAACCAAGGGCTGAAAAGATCACTGTACAACGCACTCCACCCCCAATTCGGAGGAACACAAATCAACATGAGAAAAGTGGAGGAGCTAATGACAAAAAGAGGAACACTAATATTCACGATATCAGACGGAGAAATAGGAAATGACTCACAACTACTCGAAAAGATACTCGAAATCTCAGAATACAACCCCTACTTCCATATACAAATGGGAGAACACAGCGGTTACAGCAGAGGACTGCTAAGAAACGGATTGCATGTAAAACAAGTCATGTCAGAACAGGACCTTTACGAATTCGTGCTTGACATGACAGATGAAGTTTACGGGGGGAAAAGATGAAGATTGAGTTTCATGTGCCCACATTGGAGGAGGCCTTGGAGAAGATACTGTCTCCTGATAAGATAGTCGGTGTCGAGGAGAAGATAGCACTAAAGCATCCTGATTATGTTTGTGGTGTGGGTTTCAGTCCCTGCGGAGGTTACTTGGCCACTGGCTGTAGTGGTGGTTTGCGTGTGTTTGATTTCAGCGACAGGAAGAGCCTGAAGAAGGTTTTGGCTGAGGAGCATCCTGGTTGGGTTCGTGGTGTGGGTTTCAGTCCCTGCGGAGGTTACTTGGCCACTGGCTGCGATGATGGTAATCTGCGTGTGTTTGAGGTGAAGAAAGAATGAAGATTGAATTTCATGTGCCCACATTGGAGGAAGTTTTAGAACAAATATAGCCTACAAAGCACAGACCAGCAAGTTCAAGATCATACCCTCCTGCAAAGAACCCATAATCATACCCTCCGAATTCAGAGATGCATTCCTGCCAGCAGACTATTACAATCTGGAAGGAGAAGAGCTGGACAGTACGCAAGCTGTATACAAGAAATGGCTGACACCAGAACAAGTGCTCAAGCATCCGGCATGGCAAGCAGCAGCAGAGGATCAAGAACTGCTCAAAACATACACTCAAATAATCCAGCAGCAAAAAACCAGACAAGAAATAATGGGATTCTGGACAAGACAAAACACGCAGCATAATGAACTGCTGGTGTTGTTCGTCAACAGTCTCGGTGGCAATTCAAGTGCTATTGGCTACTGCAGTCTTGGTGATAGTGCCCATTTTGCTCGAGTAACCCGCAGATAACTTGTCGCGCAAAAATTTTCCACAAAAAACAAACAGGCACCTGAAAAACACAACAGAAACTTTTTAAACCCACAAACCACATAAAATATATGGCATTCGGCCAAACAATGCGCAATCTAAAAAGAATAAAACAAATAGCCAATGCTCTATTCAGCAACCAGCTAGGATATGTGGTAGACAGGCTAAACCTAAGAAGCACACTATCATTCAAACACCGCCTAAAACCCTCTGGAAAACCAACAAACAGCATACCCTTACGCATAAGATCAGCGATGGAAGACCTAGGGGGGACATTCGTAAAACTAGGACAACTCTTAAGCCTAAGATACGACCTGCTGCCAAAAGAATACTGTGACGAATTCAGCAAACTGCAAGAAGGCGTAAGGCCATTCAACTTCTCACAAGTAAAACAAATCATAGAAAAAGAACTAAAAAAACCAATAAAAGAAATATTCAAAGAATTCGAACAACAACCAATAGCTGCCGCATCAGTAGGACAAGTGCACAAAGCAGTTCTGAAAAACGGAGAATTAGTAGCAATAAAAATACAAAGGCCTGACATAGAATTAATATTCGAAGCAGACATAGACCTACTGTATCACCTAGCAAGACTACTAGACAAAAGATTCCCAGAAATAAGAGAATACGACCCAATTGGACTAGTGCAAGAATTCGAAAGATACACAAAAAGAGAACTCGACTACCTATTCGAAGCAAAAAACATAGACATATTCTATGAGAATTTCAAAGAAGACAAAAAAATCAAAGTCCCGAAAGTCCACTGGGACTACACAACCTCAAAAGTACTGACCATGGAATTCATAGACGGCCACAGAATAAGCCAGCTGCAAAAATTCTCAAAACTAAAAGAAAACAAACGCCAAATCGTAAGAGCAATGTCAAACGCGTTCATCAAATCAGTACTAGAAGACGGAGTATTCCATGCAGACCCACACCCAGGAAACATATTCGTACTAAAAGACGGCTCAATAGCATTACTCGATTTTGGAATAGTCGGCAAATTAACCCCTGAACTGAAAAGCAAAGTACAAGACATCCTTGTTGCAATGGTCTCAAAAGATGTTGAAATGCTAGCGCAAACAGTAATCGACATAGGAATAGTAGACGAAGGAGTCAACCTAAAACAATTCAAAGAAGACCTAATTGAAAGATTCGGAGATTACTACGGCGTATCATTCAAACAAGTCAACACAGTAAACCTATTTTTCGATGCTTTAACAATCGGAAGAAAATACAAAATGAAATTCCCAACAGCATTCACCCTCCTAATCAAAGCAATTGTGACAACACACGGATTCGCAAACCAACTCGACCCAGACTTCAACTTTATTGAGGAATGCAAACCAGCAGTTGAAAAACTGATGATTACACGCACAAAACCCAGCTATGTATTCAATACAATGAGGAGAAACATGAGAAACTTCAGATATTTCCTGTCATCATTCCCACAAGACATCACAGAATTAATACGAACATTCAAACGAGGAGCACTATTCAATGTAGACATAGACAACAAAGACATAAAAAAGCTAACCCATGAAATCGACGCATCAAGCAACAGGCTAACATTCGGCATGATAATAGCCGCGCTCATACTCGCTTCAGCATTATTCATATATGCAAAACTTGAACCATTAATATTTGGCATACCTCTGACAGCAATCATCTCCTTAATAGCAGCATTCTTCGTAGCTCTTTGTCTAGTAACTTCCATTCTTCGTGAACAAGAAGGAGGTGAATATTAAATGAAAAAATACGAAAAACAACTTAGAGACCATCTTAAGAAAGCGCAAAAAATTGCACTAGCAGGACTGGGATTTGCAGTTGTAGCACAAAGAAAACTAGAAAGACTAGCTAGAAGATTTGTAGGAAAAAACAGCGCAAAAGCAAAGGCAAAGGCAAAAACATTGATTTCAGAAGCTGTAAAAGAACAGGGAATAGCGCAAAAAAAACTTAAAGAAGAAACAAACAAAGCGTTTTTAGTGGTGATGAAAGAGTCTCAAAAAAAATTGAGCAAATTTCAAAACAAACTCGAAAAAAACAAACCATCCAAAAAAAAGAAAACTGCAAAGAAAAGGTAACTAGTTTGACTGGTCGCTCTGTACCGGACTCTTAAAAATCTGCTCTATGTGCTCTACAGTAGCTGAAGCAGTTTTGAGCCTTCCTTCCAAATTGGAAATATCCTCTTCAGCAGAGGTAAGATCCTCCACAAGCTCATTTATTTTTTCTTCTTGTTCTTTTATTCTAACTTCATACTGCAAATTCTTTTTTACAAGGATATTTAACGCTTCATTACCATTTTGGTTCCTGTAAAGCCTTAGGATCTCCTCAAGCTTTTCAATATACTGCGCACGGCTAATGTTCTCCTCATTTAAAGACTCAATCCTCTGATACAACTCATTTTCTGTATAAAATTCTGTTGAGTTAAGTTTTTTTGCCATAACTTCCAAATTACCGGAATTTTATTTTTAAACTTTGCCTACAAAAAATCTTGATTTATAAATAGATTTTATTTTTTCATGAAAAATTCCAGTTATCACAATAAGATTTATATAGTACTTATTTATCCTAAATTTGAAAATGAGGTGTTCAAAATTTCGCCAATATTAATTAAGACTGCAATTGTAGTTGGTTCGCTGGTATTTATATTTTTAGTTTATTTTCTTGTAAGAACTACACCAGATAAATATTATTCAAAAGCTGCAAGAATGCATAAATGCGGAGAGAGTAGATACTGCAAAGGAAACCATGAAGGATCCAAAGCGGCTTATCAAAAAGCAGAAGAATACAGAAAAAGAGCGAGGGAATTAGAATGAGTGAATGGTACGAAGAACTAGACTATGATGAAAACCCCTTCACAATCGAAGGGCAGACTTACGGTTTTGAAAACCTGATTAATGAACTGGATTATGCAGTACACGCAGGAAACATGCTACTAGTTGAAGGAGAAGAAGGAACAGGCAAAACAAAACTTCTAAGAGAAATGATCAAAAAATATGGCGGTTTCAGAAAAATTGCATATGTTGACTGCAAAAAACTTGAACAAGATCCCAACATCGAACTGCTATTGAAAAAGAGAAATGGGGTTATAGGAAGACTATTCAACATCAAACCAAAAAACATGATAGTGCTATTAGACGATATTGATCAATTAAGCGAAAAAAACTGCGAAAGAATAAAATACTTTTACGACCAAAACTTCATACGATCAGTAATCTTCTCAAGTAAAACCAACATGGGACTAAAATGCTCAGACAGTGTGAGGCAAAGAATAAGCAAAACAGTAAAAATGAAACCCCTATCTGACTACGAAGCAGTACAACTCGTAAGAGAAAAAGTCGGAGACCTACTATCTGACCATCTAATAAAAGAAGTATACACACTTTCAAACAGAAACCTAAAGACTTTCCTGAACAACTGCGAGAAAGTCTCAGCAGTCGCATTAAAACAAAAACAAATCTCCACAGAAGAATTAAGAAAAATAATGGGTAACTAAAATGAGCAACAATAATAACATCTGGTACAAAAGACTCGGGTTCTACAATAATCCATTCAGCATAAAACCAGCAGCATACAATGATCAACTATACGGACTTGGAAACACAATTGATGACATAAGCTATGCAATCCTAACAAAAAAACTAGTATTCGTAGAAGGAGAATACGGACAAGGAAAAACTACTCTCCTAAAAAAACTTATAAATGACTTTGGCGGAAAAAAGCAAGTAGCTTATTTCAGCTGTAACAGACTTGATGGTCGCCTCGATATCCAAAAATTGTTAAAGAAGCGATACGGCTTTTTGGGCAAATTATTTGACCTCGAAGCAAAAGAAATGATTCTCTTGCTTGATGAGGCTCAATACTTGGGCAATGAAGACTATAAGAACCTTAGTGAACACCATAAAACTGGAAGCTTAAAATCAGTTGTATTTGTAAGCCCAAAGATAAATGGTCATGCAAACGGGCTACTCTCGAATGCGCTTGTAGTTGATTTAAAAAAAGTAAACCAAACTGAAGCCGTAAAAATAATCAGAGAGAGGGTGGGGCATTTGCACCTTCTGTCTGATAACTTAATCAATAAAGTCTTTGAAAGATCTGATTTCAACATCAGAGAACTTCTTAAAAACTGCGAAAAACTCTGCAAATGCGCAGTAGACAGTGAAATGACAAAAGTTACAGAAGAACTGCTAGATGAAGTGCTTGAAACAAAAGGCCAAGCAAAATTAGAAAACTCCCCAGCAAAAAAAACATTAAAATCAGCTAAAAAATCGACAAAGAAGACCATAGAAAAAAAGAAAAAATTTCCAGTAAAAAAAGAGGAAGTTGAGGAAGTAGCTGAGGAAGCTGAGGAAGTAGTTGAAGAAACAGCTGAAGAAACAGCTGAAGAACCAGAAGAGATAATTGAAATAACCCGAGAACTTGAAGAAGAAGACGAACTAGACAGGCAAGTAAAAGAAATGGCAATGGCCGATGATGACTTCGAAGAGGCAGATGAAGAAGAGCCTAAAAAAAGAAAAAAAGCCGAGCCAATGCCAAAACTTGAGTCAGAAGGACTGCTAAACGAAGAAGACTACTATTAATTCTTTAGTAAAAGTTAAAAACTAAACAGACAACAATAGTTCTATGGCAACAGATATAGTACTATTCAAAGAGAAAGGGCTTGACTTCGGATATGAAAAAACAATAACCGCAAAACTAGTAAAACTGAGAGATGCTAAAGCAAAAACCTCTGAACTACTGATAGTTGAAGCAAGAGATATTGACGAAGCAAGGAAAGCTGCGGAAAATAAAAATGTAGATGTAATGGTCGGAGTTGAGAGTTCTGGAAGAAGGGACAAAATGCAATTCAGAAACTCTGGCTTAAATCAGGTGATATGCAAATTATGCAAAGCAAACAACACAGCAATAGCAATACCGATCGCGGAAATAATAAACTCACCAAAAAGAAATGCCCTGCTCGGAAGAGTAATGCAAAACATAAAGTTCTGCAGAAAATACAAAGTGAGAATGGTTGCAGCAAGCTTTGCAAAAAACACGCTCGAACAGAGAACCTCAAAAGATGTGGAAAGCTTTCTAAAAACATTAGGGATGACTCCTGCCGAATCAGTTGCGGCAATGAACAATGTGGAAATTATACTAAAAGAAAAGAAAGAAACAGTCAGAAAAGGCGTAAAAATCAAATCGTAATTATTATAAATTTGCATAACCTAAGTATAACCATGAGTTTGATCATAAGAGAAAACTTTGGGTGTTTCTTATATGAATCTTTAAAAAAATCATTTGCAGAACATAAAGTCGAGGTTTCAGAAGAAGCAGATTTCTATATCCATAACCTCCTGACAGAATACCTGAGAACTCCAAAATTCAAAACCGTGTCCGGCCTAAGCAATTCTGAAAAACCACTAGCATTAATGGTCCAAGAAGCATACGACGCACCAACAATTTCTGAACAACTATGGAGATTCGTTGCAATTGGGGATCATAGTTTCTTCATCTCAAGTTTCCTTGACGGCCATGTCAACAGGAACTTTGAAAATAAAGACTACTGCTTGGGCATAGGATCCAATTCATACTTGCAGGCAAAAGGCCTATTTACATCTTCTGAGAAAAAATTATCTGAACTCTATTATGAACTAGGCATGAACTTTGTGGACCTAGTCGTGGTCGCAGAATCAGCATTAGAACATTCTTTTAAAAAATAAGTTGCAGTTGAACAGCTATAAGCCACCTTCTGTCAATCCCCTAACGCATTACCTGACGGCAACACTTGGAAAGATTGCGCTGGCATTCGACTTAGCATCCACTTGGATTTGCACCAATCGGGACTCGCACGTTTCACCGTATCCGCGATGAAATACTCAACGGGTTAGCTCACCCCTGTCACCAGGGACTTCTCCGCATCACAGCTCCATCGGGCCGTTTCGTTTCTGCGCGGTTGCCTTCCATTTCTGGAACTTTTTCAAGCGACCGTTTCTATGGTGGGCGGACTTTCCTCACTTACGCGTGAACCAGCCACTGCCCAACTGCAATGGTTTCCTAGAAGGTAGTTATTTATAAGGGTTTTGGTTGGTTCTGGAAGTTGGAAGTGAAGGATTTTAGAGAGCTATATAGCCGGGGTTATTTGTGCAGCAGCCATTTCCAGGTAGGCTTAACAATTACCTTTTTTCCATTTTTTTTAATCTCTTCTTCATGGCTATTGGTTAAAACCAAAAGATTGCTACAATTAAACTCTTCCGAAGCATTCACCAAAGATTTAATTTCCCGGTCTTTTGTCATGAAATTAGAGAAATCGTAACAAACTTGGATTAGTTGTGTTACTTTTTTGCCTTTTTTAATTAAAAAATCAACTTCTTCATTTTGAGGTGTTTGATGATACGAAACATCATTTTCCCGCCTAATCAACTCTAAAAAAACAAGATTTTCCAACAGTCTCCCCTTGTCGTCTATTTTGTTGTTAGTCAATATCCCGTTGTCTATGAAATAAATCTTGGGTAAAGATCGCTCTGCTTTTTTGTAGGATAGGCTAAATTTATTTAATTTAAAAATAAAAAAAGCGTCTTCCAAATAATCTAGGTATTTGTAAAGGGCATCTTTGCTTGATTTAATCTGCTGAGACTTTAAATAATTATAGAATTTATTAACTGAGAATTCTTTTGCAGAGAGCAATGCTCTTATAAGGTTCTTTAAAAGCATGGAATTTCTAATTTTATGCCTTTCTAAAACATCCCTGAATATTGCAGTATCAAAAATATCTCTTAAGATTTTTTCCTTTTCAGAAGAAAAAAGAACCACTTCGGGGTAGCCCCCAAAATTGAGGTAATTTTCAAAATAATTTAAAAGCTGAGCCTTTTCGCTAGAAGAATATGCTTTCTGTAGCTCAAAATTCTTAAAAAATAAAAATTCTTTAAATGAAAGGGGAAAAATTGAATAAGATAAATTTCTTCCACGCATGCTTGTAGCCACTTCCTTGCTTAATAACTTTGAAGAGGAGCCTGAAATAAATACCTTTATTCCGTCGTCTAAGCAAGTTCTTACAAACGTTTCCCATTCCTTGACATTTTGGATCTCATCTAAAAAAAGCCATATCTTCTTGCTGGAATTCTCTGGAAATAAAGAATAGTAAGCTTTTAACATTAAAACCAAATCCAAAGAAGTTAATGTTCCGAAATCAGGTCTCTCAAAATTAATGTAAAGAGTTTTATCCTTGCCGTACTTTTCAGATATTTGTTTGGCTATATTTAATAAATCAAATGTTTTTCCAGCTCTTCTTGGTCCTATTAAAGAAAAAACTCGATTAATGTCCAAATCAAAATCAATCTTAATATCCCGGTTTATTATTTGCGGGAATTCTTTTTTATTCCAATCCGTTATCACTTCTGCCCAATATTCTTTGTTTATCATATGAATATATAGAAGGAAACTATTTATAAATGTTTCCTTTTATAGCTTTGGTGCAACCCTGATTAATTTTAAATAAGTTGAGGCCTTAGGCCTCTTTAAATCTATCTTGGACATAACCGGTCCATGAAAAAGCTTAAATAGTATGCCTAAGATATACCATTTATGGCAAGCCCAAGCAAGGAAGAAAACGTGCTGAAACTGATACTTGAGAACAGCCCGCTGAAAGAATGGCATTTCGAGGAAGTCGTAAAGGAAGCTAAAGTAACAAAAGCAGTCGCCAACAAATGGCTCAATAAATACGCCAAAGAAGGACTGATAAAAAGAGTAAAGAAAAAAGGCACTTTCCCATTCTTCACAGCCAGAAGAAACAATCCTATCTATCAATCTAGAAAACGACTCTACGCTCTTGAGCAACTGCACAAATCCGGACTGATGCCAAAACTGTTAGCGGTTAATACCGCAAAAACAATCATAATATTCGGCAGCATCATTAAAGGGGACTGGTACAAGGAATCAGGCATAGACATATTCATTCTCGGAAACCTTACGGATTTTGACAGCAAACTTTATGAATCCAGACTCGGCAGGAACATAGAACTGCATATCTTTGAAAGCAAAAAAGAACTCAGCACAATAAAGACCGGACTGATTGATAATATCATAAACGGATACATAATCAAAGGGCAAGTGCAGGATGTCCTCGGTAAACGCAATGAAAACAAAAATAGACGACCTGGAAAAAACATACAAGCTCTGCATAAGCACAGGAAACATCAAGGAAAAACGACCTGACACTGAACTAATCAAATGAAGCTTATCTCTTCAGTTTTGAAGCTGCGAAATCATAAATGTCCTTGACGAACAATGTTCCTGTAACAGCAATGCCTGCCGCAATGCCCAAGGTAGCTATGGCTTCCAGAGAATTGCTTATGTGATGATTGTAAGCTGACATATTATACAGCGCGTTCTGGAAGATATCTGTATGCGCAAGTCCGTAAGCAACTGAAAGAGCTGATGTTAGGCTCCCTGCCTTCGCTGTCTTCTCGCTTGCGATAGGAATGCCTTTCTCTATGCCTTTCTTTGTAAGCCCGTAAGCTGCAAGCGCGATTCCTGCGAATGCTCCTGCTTGAGTAGCTCCGTTGACAAAATGCTCAAGATTGTACCCTGCGTTCAAGCCGTCGGAAACTGCCTCGCCTATTGGTGATCTCGCAACCAAGTTTGCTATCTGGGATCCTGCTCCCAATACGATTCCGTTCCTTAGTGAATTAGTCATTTGTTTCCTCCTTCTAGGTTTGTTTTTGCGATATTTTCCCCTCTCAGATATGCTTTTGTTAGGTTTACTTTTTCAAGATTTGCTCCTTCAAGAATCGCTCCTTCTAGGTTAGCGCTGCTTAAATCGGCGCAACTTAGGTTTACTCCTTTTAGGTTTGCTCCTGTTAGGTCTGCTCTTGTCAAGCAAGCCTCTGTTAAGTCTGCTCCTCTTAGGTTTGCTCCTTTTAGGTTTGCTCCTGTTAGGTATACCCCTGTTAGGTTTGTTCTTTCAAGATCTGCTCTTCTTAGTTCTGCTTTCCAAAGGTTTGCTTCTGTGAAATCTGCTTCTCTTAGGTATGCTCCGGTTAGATTTGCTCTTTCAAGATCTGCTTTTATTCCTATTAAATATGGCAAATATGCTTCTCGCATTAACAAGTTGCGACATTTTGAATCTTCTATAATTATCGGATCAGACTGCAGGTCCTGTCTTCTTAAGTAGGTATTTAGCTCTCTTTGGCAGTAGACTAGAGCGTAACACTCATACGCTGAAGGTTCTAGTATCTTAGCTCCTGTGAAGTCTCTTTCACCTTCCATTATCCTTATCATAACTTCTTTTTGTGGAATTTCCATTTTTGTTTCCCCCTTAGTATTTATCAGTATATTGCCCTATTTTGTTACTATCCTGCAGTAATTACTCATATATAAGTGTTTCTATATAGGAATCCTTATAAACCCCTAGCAACTCACGAAACACACAATGACACGAGTTGATTGTATTCATCATCGGCAATCAAGATAATCTGTTCTATAATAACAAACTTTTTAACCAAACAAGTTTCTCTAATAAAAAATATGGCGGCTTTAGTATAGTGGTTAGTATACGAGACTGTGGCTCTTGTGACGGGGGTTCGATTCCCCCAAGCCGCCCTTCATACTCAAGAGGTATACAATGAAAATACAAAACCTACCGGGAACAAGGGACTTCTATCCCAAAGAGATGCGCACACTGAACTACATAATCTCCTCCTGGAAAAAGGCTGCAGAAAAATACGGCTACGAAGAGGTTGACGCGCCAATGCTCGAGCCGGCAGAACTATGGAAAGCCAAAGGCGAGCTCTCAGAGCAGATGTACAGCTTCAAAGATCGTGGCGGAAGAGAGGTAGCTATAAGGCCAGAGTTCACACCCTCACTCGCAAGAATGGTTGCACAGAAGCAGAAAGAGCTCCAAAAACCACTCAAATGGTACGGCATAACAAGATGCTGGAGATACGAGAGGCCGCAGACCGGGCGATTAAGAGAATTCTTCCAATTCAACATAGACTGCCTAGGAATCAAGTCCATGAAAGCTGACGCAGAAGTCATAACTGCCGTGGTAGAGATACTGAAGCAGCTAAAAGTCACGCCAAAAGAGGCATACATAAGGATCAGCAACAGGAAGCTAATGAAAGGGCTGCTAGAAGAGATAGGAGCAGAGAACCAGGCAGAAATCGCAAAGGCAATCGACAAGAAAGACAAACTCAATGAAAAAGAATTCCAAGAACTACTGAAAGAAAAAGGACTTACGAGCGAACAGGCATTCGGACTGAAGGACATACTGAACATTACCGATCTGGAATCACTGGAAAAGCAACAGCTAAACGACGAAGCAAAAGAAGGACTTGAAGAGCTGAAAGAATTATTCAGATACCTCGAAATGTATGGCATAAAAGAGTACTGCGAACTTGATCTCTCAATAGTGAGGGGGCTCGACTACTACACAAGCACAGTCTTCGAGGCATTCGACAGAAGCAAAAAATTCAGGGCATTAGCGGGCGGAGGAAGATATGAAAACCTGGTCGAGGACTTCGGAGGAGAAAAGTGCCCGGGAGTGGGGTTCGGAATGGGAGATGTCGTTCTGCAAAAATTCCTTGAAGAAAACAACAAGATGCCAGAGCTAAAAAGCGACACAGACTACTACATCGCGCCCATATCAGAAAGCGTGCTTGGAGACGCGATGAAGATAGCGCAAAAGCTAAGGGAAAAGTACAATGTGGAAATGGACCTCGCCGGAAAGACCCTGAAAAAACAATTGGACTATGCAAATACCAACTGCATAAAAAAAGTAATAATCCTAGGTGAAAAAGATCTAGAAGAAAATAAAGTCACAATAAAAAACATGGAATCCGGCAAAGAAGAGAAGATAAGTATAGACGCCCTATAGAACCCACAGAAAGCTTTAAATATCACCTCTCATTTCTTAGACTCCACAGGAGATTGATAAAAAATATGAGATCATCCTTTAATGATTGCTTAATACGAAGCATTAAGTATGATGTATGAACGTACTTTAGTGCAAACCCAAAACGCTTCTTCTGATGAAGCGTACATAAAATTATGCGACATTCTTAAATCCCGTTTATCCTGCGGGAGATTGCTGCTATTAGGGTTCCACTTAGCCATGCAAGTCTAGGGGGTTCTTCGGAATCACCGGCGAAATGCTCAGTAACACGTCAATAATTTAACCTTAGATCTGGAATAGCCTTGGGAAACTGAGGGTAATACCGGATAGGGGATTGAAGTTGGAATACTCTTTCCCTTAAAGCTACGGCGTCTAAGGATAAGATGGCGGCTGATTAGGCTGTTGGTGAGGTAACGGCTCACCAAACCGATGATCAGTAGGGGGGATGAGAGTCCTAGCCCCGAGAAGGACACTGAGATAAGGGTCCTAGTCCTAAGGGATGCAGCAGGCAGGAAACCTTTACAATACACGAAAGTGTGATAAGGGAACCCTAAGTGCTAACCCGTTAAGGGTCGGCTTTTGTTAAGTGTAAAAATCTTGACGAATAAGTGGTGGGCAAGACCGGTGCCAGCCGCCGCGGTAACACCGGCGCCACGAGTGGCAATCATATTTATTGGGCCTAAAGCGTCCGTAGCCTATTTGGAAAGTCTTTTGTGAAATCGTTGAGCTCAACTTAGCGGATGGCAAGAGATACTACCAAGTTAGAGACCGGGAGGGGACAGAGGTATTCCTTGGGAAGCGGTTAAATGTTATAATCCTTGGAGGACCACCTGTGGTGAAGACGTCTGTCTAGAACGGATCTGACGGTGAGGGACGAAAGCTGGGGGAGCGATCAGGATTAGATACCCTAGTAGTCCCAGCTGTAAACACTGCGAACTATGTGTTGCACTTCTTTCGGGGAAGTGCAGTGCCGGAGCGAAGGCATTAAGTTCGCCGCCTGGGAAGTATAGTCGCAAGATCGAAACTTAAAGGAATTGGCGGGGGCGCACACCAGGAGTGCGGCGTGCGGTTTAATCAGATTCTACACCGTGAACCTTACCAGGAACGACGGCAGAATGAAGGTCAGATTAAAGGTCTTACCTAACAAGCCGAGAGGAGGTGCATGGCCGCCGTAAGTTCGTGCCGTGAGGTGTCCAGTTAAGTCTGGTAACGAACAAGACCTATGTCTATAGTTGCAACTGAGTTCTACGGAATGATCAGGCACATTATAGAGACTGCCTTGGAAACGAGGAGGAAGGTGTAGGCGACGGTAGGTGGTATGCCCTGAATTTCCTGGGCTACACGCGCGCAACAATGATAAGGACAATGGGCTACGACTCCGAAAGGAGAAGTTAATCCTCGAACCCTTATCCTAGTTCAAATTGAGGACTGCAATTCGTCCTCATGACGATGGAATTCCTAGTAATCGTGCGTCATCAGCGCACGGTGAATATGTCCCTGTGCCTTGCACACACTGCCCGTCAAACCATTCGAGCAGGGCTTAGGTGAGGCTTAGGTTTTTGCCTAAAACGAACTTGAGTTCAGTAAGAAGGGTTAAGTCGTCACAAGGTAGCCGTAGGGGAACCTGCGGCTGGATCACCTCCTTTTAATATTTACTTGCTAAATATTATTTATTTGCATTAAAGTACGTTCATACATTTTATTTTAATATTCGGGCTCGTAGCTCAGCCTGGTAGAGCATCCGCTTTGCAAGCGGGGGGCCTCGGGTTCGAATCCCGACGAGTCCATTCATGTTCATTTAATCACAAATGAAAAATGCAGACCACTCCGAGAGGCGGTGGTTGAAGAACATCATGTCCTTACAAGCAAGAGTTTGTAGGTACATTAGTATGAAAACATATTCATGATGTTGTGCAAAGGCGAAGTGTGTTCGGAATGACTAATAGATACTACTACTTTAAACCATTAGGTGGAAGACTAGGTTCAAGACACTGAAGAAGGGCGTGGCAAGCTACGATATGCCTTGGCGAGGCGCATGCGGCCTTTGAACCAAGGATCCCTGAATGAGAATCTCATCCTTTTAGGATAACCCGCAAGGGTGTGGAACCTGGGGAACTGAAGCGTCAAAGTACCCAGAGGAAAAGAAATCAATCGAGATGCCGTTATGTATCGGCGAGAGAAAGCGGCATAAGGCAAACTGAATCCCTACAGAAATGTGTGGGAGATGTGGTGTTTTAGGACTTGCTTTTAATCTTCGTCAGTTGACCTGAAATTCTTTGGAAAAGGATATCACAGAGGGTGACAATCCCGTAAGGTAAGACTGAAAAGATGTGCAAGTATCCTGAGTACTGTGCATTGGAAATTGCGCAGGAAATTGGGAGACAACAACTTCCAACCTTAAATATGTCTTGAGTCCGATAGCGAATAGTACTGTGAAGGAACGTTGAAAAGAACCCGTGACAGGGAGTTAAAAGAGCCAGAAACCTGATGGTTATAGGAAAGGTAGGGCACGAAAGGTGTTCTACCGTACGTTTGGAATAACGGGCCGGGGAGTTTACTTAAGTGGCGAGGAAAAGAGTGTTAAGCTCAGTTCCTAAGGGAAACCAATATCCCGCAGCTTGCGAGGGGACGAGGTATGAAAATGCCTTCAGTCACTTGGGTATGACCCGAAACCAGTCGAACTATCCGTGTGTAGGGTGAAGCGAAATTAACGTTTCGTGGAGGCCCGAAGCGGTGCTACATGCATGTGCTCGTGTAACATGCGGATAGAGGTGAAAAGCCAATCGAGACTGGTGATAGCTGGTTCCTATCGAAATAGGCCACAGTCTAGTCTGGATGGAGACAGCCAAAGGGGTAGAGCGACGGATTAAAGAGCCTGGGGGAGAAATCCCTCACTTTTTTGTCCAACTCCAAAATCTTTGGCGTCGTAGAAATCTGGAAACAGGGGCGCTGGGGTAAACTTGTGCTCCAAAAGAGGAACAACTCAGACTGTAGTTAAGGTCCCTAATACTGATTAAGTGTTAACGGCACAAAGGTGTTCATCACCAGAGACAGCGGGGAGGTAGGCTCAGAAGCAGCCATCCTTCAAAGAAAGCGTAACAGCTCACCCGTCAAGGTCGTGTGCCCTGAAAATGGACGGGGCTAAATCAGTAACCGATACTACAGACCAAAGCAGAAGCTTTGTGTGGTAGATAGGCGTTCCGCAAGGGAAAAAGCCTGATCGTAAGATTTGGTGAACCTGGCGGAAATGAAAATCCCGGTGGTAGTAGGATCTGTATAGAGTGAGACTCTCTAATGCCGTAAGGGTAAGGTTTTCTTAGCAATGTAGATCAGCTAAGAGTAAGTTAGTCCTAACCGCGTTCGTAACTAGAATTAGCGGGAGAGGGAAAAAGGTTAAGATTCCTTTACTACTTAGGTACGCGCGGCAACGCAAGTCATTGCTTCTGACGCTTTGGGCTAGATTGACATCAGTAGTCGCTGATGTTAACCATGATAATTCTTTGGAGTATCGTAATGATGAGATAAAGAATAAACTTGGGAATAGCGGGTCGTATGATCCGTTCAGTTGAAGCCTTGAGCCCGTGAAAAAGGAGCATGAAAGAATCCTAAGTAACTATACCTAGAACCAGCACTGGTACCCTAGGTGAGAAGCCTCAGGCATGAGGGTTTAATCTAGTTTAGGGAAGTCGACAATTTGGTCCCGTGCCTTCGGTAGAAGGGATCCCTGCGGTCGTAGGCTTATGTCTGCGATTACAGGGTGCAATAACCGGGGGGGTCCGACTGTTTAACAAAAACGCAACTTCTCGCAAGCCGGCAACGGTTAGTATGGGAAGTGACATCTGCCCAGTGCCAGTACTTTAAACCTGAGTTCAATCGGGCTAAGAGCTGGTAAACGGCGGGAATAACTATAATTCTCTTAAGGTAGCGAAATACCTTGTCGTTTAATTGACGACGTGCATGAAGGGTGTAACGAGATCCCCATTGTCCCAAACTAGAGTCCCCCGAACACAAAATTCCGGTGTGAATTCCGGAGATTCCTAGTGGGACGCGAAGACCCCGTAGAACTTTACTGCAGCTAGTTGTTGTGGTGTGGGTTTTGTTGTTCAGTGTAGGTAGTAGTCGCCAAAGCTTGATCGCAAGATTAAGTGTAGACACAAATGAGACACTACCCTTCGAAGTCTACATTACTCACTGGATTTCGTATCCAAGACAGCAGTTGGTAGGCAGTTTCGCTGGGGCGGCAGCCTGCTGAAAAGATATCAGTAGGGTCCAAAGGTTGGCTCATTCCGTTTAGAAATCGGAAGGAGAGTACAAGAGCAAAAGCCAGCCTGACTGTATCCTGAACAGTAAGGGATGCAGGATCGAAAGATTGGTCTAGCGAACCCCTATGTCCTCCTTGTTGGGGGCTAGGTATGACAGAAAAGCTATCTCGGGGATAATTGAGTTGTCGCGCCTAAGAGCTCAAATCGACGGCGCGGTTTGCTACTTCGATGTCGGCTCATCGCATCCTGGGCGTGCAGAAGCGCCCAAGGGTGGGGGTGTTCACCCATTAAAGCGATTCGTGAGCTGGGTTAAGAACGTTGTGAGACAGTTTGTATGATATCTACTAGGAATGTTAAAAATCTGAGCGGAAGGACCATTTAGTACGAGAGGAACAATGGCTCGATGCCTCTGGTCTATCAGTTGTCCGACAGGGCAGGCTGAGCAGCTACGCATTACGTCATAAAGGCTGAACGCATCTAAGCCTGAAAGACTCCGTGAAAAGAGATTTAGAGCACCTAAATAACATAGGTTTGATGGGATTGGGGTGTAAGTACCGAGCTTCGGCGAGGTATTCAGCCCGCAATTTCCAATAGCTCGAAATTGTTTGTATCTATAGTCAGGAAAAAATATACTTCGCCTTTGCACAACATTGTTTTTTTTTTTTCTAAAGAATTTTATCGAATTTATTTATAATTTTAAGATTTGTTAGTTAGAAATCTAATAAATTACTCTCTAAAACTGTCGTACAATGTTAAGAAATTTTCAACATCATCCTTCCTTTCGCTGTAATGATAAAAATTAATCTGCAGAACCTCTGAAACAACTTTTTTCCTAAGCAGATTCGCAATACATCCATTGCCTCCGTTGTATGTCAAGTAATCAAGATCCCTAAGATCAACATCATTCTCTTTCCAGAACTTGTTTATCTTATTTCTCATCTTCCAGGTAACATTATAGTAATCAAATGTCTTACTTTTCTTTTTTCTTAGGTACCAGAAAGTATCTTTCTGTCCAATTGTCTTTACTTTTTGAGCCAAATCTTCTCTTGTCATATCTCTCTTTTCAAGAATGTCTTCTAAATTTGAATGAGCAGTTTTAATCATAGCAGCAGTGAGAATAATATTTAGCCTGTAATCTGTTGAAAGCTTATGGAAACGATAATCGTGCTTATCAAGATGGGAATAATACAGTTCGTGCTCTGGATTTGTTATATTGTCAACAAGAACATTTGCAGTAGATTCCATCTTCTGGCCTATGCCTCTCTCTCCAGACTCTCCTCTTATACTTATATTAAATGCGGTTTCCTGATTAATAATCTCAAGAAGCTGCATCGGATCCAGTCCGTAATGTTCTGCAACAAAATCAATAAGAGGCTTGTGCCTCATCAAGGCAACAAAACCGAGATATGGATCAATCTCATATCTCTTCAACATACCTGATTTTACATGCGACACCGCTTGGTTATATTCCTCTTCACTTAACCAGTAGCCACGATATTTCTTTGTGAGTTCAGGTATATTCATCTTTGGCTCTACAACAGTATCATCAAAATGGTGTATGGGTTTTGAGATTACTTCTAAGTCAGGATGAAATTCTGTTGTGATAGCATTTTCTTTCGGATCTTTAATTGTTTCTGCTTGAGTATATGGGGCTGCTGTGGCTGCTAGTACTATTGAAGCAAGAGTGCTATTGAATAAGGTTTTTAATGTCATTTTTCTAGTTTTAGAGTACTAGCACTGTTTATAAACCTTTTGGGTATTTGTCACTTATAAGTGGCTACTTAGGAAAGCCGTACATCTTATCAAGTATACTCTTCTGAATCTCAACAGTCCCGCCACCAATAGACAACAACATCGCAGCTGAATGCAGACGCGGCAAATGCGACTCTTCCATAAAACCATAACCCCCAGCAAGCTGAATAGCATTCTTAGCAACATCAATAGCCATCTCAACTGTCTCAATCTTTTCCCTAATCACATCATCAAGAACATTTTGCTGATTACCCGAATCAATATCATCAGCAATAGAAAACACTACACGCTGCTTCTGCCGAACCGCACTCAACATATCCCTAACCTTATCCTTAACCAACGGAAAAGAAATAGGATACACAGGACCACTCTTCCGCATAATCACTCGCTCTGATGTTAGATAAGGCATTATACGCTTAACCACACCACGCGCAATACCCAGACTCATATACATACAACCTGCACGTTCACGCACCAAATTCTCAAGCGTAACATTAAAAGCATCAATTTCAGAAAATCCCTCACGCCCAAACACAAGGCAATCTTTAGGAACCTTCACATCCTCAAAATAAATTGTCGCAGTATCTGAACAACGCATACCCATCTTATCCTTCAACTTAGTCGACTCAACTCCATACTCCCGTTCAACAACAACACTCCGGATACCTGCACGATCACCTTTTTTACAAGAAGCATCACGACAAAAAACATAAAAATAATCAGCGTGCGTTCCATTTGTAATAAAAGTCTTCTGACCATTCAACAAAAAATAATCTCCTGCATCAGCAAGAACAGTATCACCATAAAAAGCTGAATTTGAACCACCGCTAGCTTCAGTAAGACAGAATGCACCAAGCTTATCACCTAAAATTATCGGAGGAAGATATTTTTTCTTCTGATCCTCAGTACCAGCTTCACGCAACTGCAAACCAAACAAAGCAACTGAAGCAGACCAGCTCATAAACAACTCAGGAATATCCTCACAAAAATTAGAATTCGTCAATGCACACAAACGCTCAGACACAGGAGTCCCCCCATACTCCTCTGAAAATAATTGGCCAAAAAAACCAAGCTCAGCCGCACTCTTATACAACTCAACAGGATAATGCTCCTGCGCATTCCACTCAAGCGTCCTCTCAGCAAGATTCTCCCTACGCTTAAAATCATCCAAAGTTTTCAAAACAATACGCTCTTCATCTGACAAATTAAATTTATACGGTACATAATCCATAAATAATCCCTCCGAAAATATTATTAATGTAGCATTTATAAATTTTCCCTAGAACCACCCTTAGTAATCTTTCCTAAAATTTCGACCAGTATCAATAAGATATTGTACCTCTGACAACACACGCTCATTCATATTGTCAAGAATCCTCTTCAAATACTCCAACTCCCTCTTCTCTTTACGACTGAGATCCTTCTTATGCCTAAGACTTCTAAATTTTGGAACAGAAATCTTATCCTGCGACTCATAAAAATAAAGAGGCTCACCAACCAAAACCGATATCTTCGAAGGGAAAGGAATAACATTCAACATAAGAGGGCAACCCTTTGTCGCATCCCAAATATCCTTATACCTCTTAACCTTGCCCTGAACTGCAGAAGGCAACCGTGAGTAAGCCTTTTTTATGATATCATCAAGATAAGGCTTCACATTACCAAACTGAATATGGGTCTCCTCTGCACCAACCACACCTAAAGGAACAACAGGCTTTTTCGCCTCAAGAGCAACAAGAAGATAACCATAATTTCCTGGCGCAAACCCCCCAACACGCTGGACTTTATACCTCTCCCAGTAGGGTTTAATCGTTTCCTTAACACCTCCAGGAAATGCAAACACCAATCTATCTTCCTTCAACAACTTAACCACAAGATCACTATCTCCTCCAATTGCGCCTATAGTCTTAAGAAAATTCGACCTATCAAACAAATTATGCCCTACTCCTAAGAAAGCACGATTGGTCTCTTTCCAAATAGTATACCCAATCGAAAGACCATCCCATGCAAACATGCCAGAATGATTGGCAACAACCATCGCGCCTTCTGCAGGAATATTCTTCCCATTAATCAACTCTGGCCTGAAATAAGCATTAAAAAATTTTGACTCTAATGTGCCTTCTATATGGCGGAACCATTCCACCAAAGTTCCTTCATCAATATAAGGCTCCTTAATCTCAAGTTCCTGCAAACCAAGAACCTCACTCACACATTCTTTCAAGATATCATAACTCAAACTGACAGAGTAAGCTGCATCCAATATCCTTGAATCCGGCTTCTTCCTCCTTCTAAACTTATCAACATAACCCATAATTTTTAAGAAATAACCAGGGATATTTAAATATTTTGAATAAAAATGGCGCTAATTGATGCAAACATTTAAAAGATATCATCTTATTTTTAACAGTCATGGCATTATCACCTGATGAATTGACTCTCTATTGCATATTAAATGAATGGGGAAAAGGGAAACCAGAAAATTTCAATAAGGAATATTGCCCTAACATCTCAGACATTTTTGAAAGACTAGAGGACAAAGGACTCATCGGAAAAGACAAAGAAGGATTCTACAAAACCAAGTACTTCCTCAAATATTTTCCTAATCTATAAATAAATAGAAATGGCGCTGAGGAGATTTGAACTCCCGATATCCGGCTCATGAGACCGACGTTCTACCAAGCTAAACTACAGCGCCGCACACAGGGAAAGCTACTCCTCGTTTAAAAGCGTTTTCATTTTCTCAGACACCCCGTCCATCTCGCCAGGAGCATAATCACGGGGGTTCCACTTCTCAATCTCGATACCATCACCAACACTTCTAGGAATTACATGGAAATGCGCATGCATAACAAACTGGCCTGCAGGACGCTCATTATTCTGAAGAACATTAACACCTGCAGAAAAACTCAAAAGAGCCTTAGAAACTCTCTTCACTGTCCTGATAACAGCCTCCAGCTCATCATCAGGAATATCTGTAATCAACTTGTAATGTCTCTTTGGAATCACCAAAGTGTGGCCAGCACCTTTCCTGCCAGCTGGCTTGATATCCAAAAATGCTAAACTTTTATCATCCTCGTAAATAGTGGATTGGCTTATCTCACCACTTGCTATCTTACAAAAAATACAATCTTCCATTTCTATTCCTCCTTTTTGAATTCACTCTTGAAAACTTCCTGCCTACCCTCTTTTAAAGAGCCCAGGATTTGTGATTTTGCCATATCAAGCAAACCTAAAGCTTCCTGCTTGTTCACTTTGTGATTGTGCATCTCTGTCCTGATTTGATTGTCCTCAATTACAAACTTTACTGTGAATGTCTTTTCCATCTTATTTCTTCTTTGAGCACAATGAGAACAGCTCGTTTGATAAGTCCTGGTAAGGCACAACCCTGCAACCGCCACCAGTTCTTTTTGGAGGATGATTAGCAGGCTTCACTTCCTTACTTGGTACATGCTGTTCTTTCTTCTCTGCAATGATCTTTTCAATGTAATCTTTTAGTTTTACGAACTCCTCAACAGAATCTTTTTCAGTGTCAAAACTCAAATTTACCTGCATCAAAATGCTTTAGATATATGTATATTTAAAGGTTTTTACATATATTTATATAAATTAAATCCTTATTTTCTTTATGGACAAAATTGTTTTGATTGTAATCGGAGTGGTGATTGCCTACATCGTATTTGTGTCCCTGAAATCAACATTCAACCTGATATTCAAAATTGCAGTAATCATCCTGGCACTTTCTTTCTTAGGGTATAACTTCCTTGATTTAGGAATTACTGAACATTTTTCAGATGCTATAACAGATGTCGGTAAGATTGAAGTTAATGAAACAATTACTAATGAAACTTCAGTTTATCCAGTTAATACCACAGTAAGTAATGTGACTGCAGGAAATAGCTCAGAAGTAAACATAACAGCAGTTTAATACTAAAGTTTTATAAGTGATTAATAGTTTTCCAATACAAAACAACAAAGGAGAAAATAAAAAATGGCAGAACCAAGCAAAGACGAGCAAATCGGAATACACAAAGGATCAATATCTGTACTAGCACAAGAAAGACAGGAGCTAGTAAAAATAATATCAATAACAGAACAACTGATGCAAATGCACATCAAAGCACTCAAAGAACTAGGGGTAGACCTGGAAGCAGAAGCAAAAAAAGCGAAGGAAGCAATGCAAAAACAACAAGCAGCACCAGGAACACCGCAAACACCACCAAAAACAGGTGAAGACGACCTAGCTAACAGACTCGGTTGATTTTTTTATTTTACTTTTTCTAGACAATCTTGCCTTCACGGCTAAGCAGATAAACTTTAGACTCTTTCTTGCAAGTAACCCCGCAGAGATAAGCAAGAGCAACGGCACCATATGCTTCTTCAACTGAGACATCAAACCTCAGTTGCAATGCACAAAGAAGCACCTTTTCTTCAATGCCTCTGCTTTCTTCTAACTGCTGCCAAGCTATCTCAGCCATCACACCTCCAATCCCAATACCTTCAGTTCTTGCCATAGTGTAACGCCGAGGCTCGGATTCGAACCGAGAGATCCCGAAGGAAACCGGATTTCCAGTCCGGCGCAATGACCAGGTTATGCGACCTCGGCAATACTGCTATTAATGTAAGGTTTTATCTTATAAATTTAATGTTTTTCTTAGCTTTTCTGTCTTCTTTGAGTGCCAAAATCCAACTTTCTCTAGAAACCTTTTTCTTGCTTCTTTTCGGTGAATCATTATAATGCTAACGCGTGAATGCTTTTCGTTTTTTGGCTGGAATTCATAGAATCCGTGTTTTATATTTAATTCATTCAGAAGTTCAGAAACCTTTAGCATCCCCTCTTTGTTTACAGTTTGAATCTTTATGTGCTTACCTCCTACGTATGCTTCAGCTGAAAAGAAAGCCCTTAACCATGCTTCTTTTGTGCCTGGCACTGAAAATAAACCATAAGGCAGACCCCATATCTTTGTTCCAAAATTTGCATGGCTTACGATATCTTCTGTCAATGTACGTGAAACAATAACCACCTCAAATACATTGTCTCTCATTGTTATTGACGCTTTCTTTCCATAGACGTATTCAAGTGCTCTCAGATATTCGGTTAGCATTAGTTCGTCATCTGGATAAAACCTAATATCATAATGGCTCTTTTTTTCTCTTATCTGGACATTTCCATCTCCTGCTAAGAATCCACATATTGCCGCCTTGTATTTAACGGCAAAATCATCTGTGCTAATCCTCTTACGTTCTCTATCAAAAATCTTATTCCACCCAGCTATTGCAACTTTCTTATTTCTCTTGCTTAAGTCCATAATTAGGCTCTCATCTGAGAACTTTTAACTCTTACTGCTCATTTTCGTAAATATTCTTTGGGCATTAGAAAAATAAGTGGACCAGCGGAGAATCGGACTCCGGGCTCCTCGTTGCGAACGAGGTGTTTTACCACTAGACTACTGGCCCAATACTGCATGGACCGACGGGGAATTGAACCCCGGTCTCCCCATTGCCAACGGAGTGTTATACCACTAGACTATCGGCCCAGCCTAACAAAATTAACAGCAATTCCTTTAAATATCTATTGCTTATTTTTTAATAGCCTTGCCAGCTTTCTTAAAAGAAATTTCGTAATTCAACAGCTGTCTCAGAACCCTGCTCAAATCCTTAACCTTAACCACAACCTGAGCCATGCTGTCCCTATCCCTAACAGTAACAGTCTTCTTTTTAATACTATCAAAATCAACAGTCACGCAGTAACAAGTACCAACCTCATCCTGCCTCCTATACCGTTTCCCAACACTTGCACTATCATCATAAAAAGCCTTGAACTCCTTAGACAAATCCTTGTAAATCTTCCTTGAAAGCTCTGGTAATTTCTCCTTATTTACCAATGGAAAAACAGCAACCTCAATCGGAGCAATACCATTAGGGAAATTAAAAACAGCCCTCTCCTTCTCCTCCATGAAAAACACATCCATCAAAGCCCATACATTTCGATCAACACCGAAACTCAACTCCAGGACATGAGGCAAGATTCTCTTCTCATTAAATATCACTTCCAATTTCTCTTTAGAACCTTCCTGATGACCCTTCAAATCATGATCAGTACGGT
Source organism: archaeon (assembly GCA_043797705.1). GTDB lineage: Archaea > Nanobdellota > Nanobdellia > SCGC-AAA011-G17 > GW2011-AR17 > JAZDPJ01. The sequence continues at coordinate 9,797 of JAZDPJ010000024.1, read as the reverse complement.
AATGAACACCACCAACCTCCTTGAAACCATTCAAAGTATCAAAATCAACCTCAACATCAAAATGCAACTTATTATAAAAAGCACGCTCCTTCTCATCTAGCTCCCTAAACCTGAACTTCTCCTTAGGCACCTTCATCTCCTCAAGATAAAATTCTTGCACTCTAGCCAAATGATAAACAACAAACTTCGGAACCTTCTTGCTCAGATCCTTGCATGAAGATTCTCTAACTGTTTTCTTATCTGCAAGCCGGATCTTGTAACTCTGGACCGACTTCCAATCCTCAGCATCATCAATAGTGTCTGGGTCGAAGAAAATCTGCAATTCAGCTTGCGAAAATTCTCTTAATCTGAAAAAACCTTGCCTTGGAGCAATCTCATTCCGATAGGCTTTTCCTATTACTGCTAAACCCATAGGCAACTTCCGCCTCAAAGATTCATACTCTCTCTTAAAAGCCAAGTACGGAGACTGAGCACTTTCTGGTCTCAAATACATCTCACTGTCACCAGTAGCACCAACCTTAAGATTAAACATCATGTTAAACCATCTTACCGAAAGAAGCTTGGACTGACACTTAGGACAAATAATCTTATTATCCTCAATCAACTTAGTCAAAGCCTTATCATCCAAACCCTCAACATTAGCCTTCGTAACATCTTCTATAAGCTCATCAGCCCTAAACCTAAAATGACACTTACTGCACTCAGTCAAAGGATCATTAAAGTTTTCCAAATGGCCAGAACTTTCAAAGACCTTCTTAGGCATAATATGACAATCATCAATCTCAAAATACATGGGGCTGAGACCTAAGAAAAAACTTCTCCACAAATTCTCCCAATTATGCTTGACTCTTGTTCCTAGATGCCCGAAAGTCCAAAAACCAGCAGTTGACTTGTAAATCTCTGCAGCAGGATAGAAAAAACCCCGGTTAGCAGCTATATTCAAAATTGCATCATTTTTTGAAATCATAGACTTACTATCTTTGGCGTTCCTTATATAATTTTCTGATAATCATATTTAAAGCATATTTGGTCTAACTGAAAGGATAGCAAGCATAAATCTTATTAACCTGAAGTCTATAACTCTCCTTATGGTAGACTTGCCAGACATAACAGATCTTATAGAAGCAGAAGATAATGTAAAAACTCTTAGAAAAGAATTTGCTAAGGCTATGGAAAAACTTGGAGATACCAGGAAAGAGGTTATTCAAAGATACAAAACAACAAATGTATCACAAAAAGACTGCAACCACCCTGTAGTAAAATACTGCGGCATGGGAGAAATTGAATGCGAATGCTGCGGAGAAGTATACTCTGACCGGCTATTTAAACCGTAAAAATTATAAAAAATAAAATAAAAAAAAATTTGTCTTAAAAAGTCTCAAGAACTATAAACTTAGAACTTCTTGTGCTTTCTATAACAGTCTTTGCAATAAACAGGTCTGTCTTCTGATGGCTTAAATGGAACTTCACATTCATTTCCGCAATCAGCACAAACTGCCTTGTGCATTTCTCTTGGGCCGTCACTTCCTCTGAAACCGCCTCTTTCACTGTCCCTTGGTCCTCGGCTTCCTCTGAAACCGCCTCTTCCGCCGTCTCTTGGTCCTCGGCTTCCTCTGAAACCGCCTTCCCTATTATCCATTGTCTTTTCACTCTCCGTGTTGCACAGCTTTACCGTGCTTAAACCTCATATTGGCTCACTCTTTATAAAGGTTGCTAATTTGCCGGCTTTACATAACATAATTTAAGTGAATCAGAGCAAATTTCCTCATAAACCCTGTTAAGCAAAGGTAAAGAACGATAGCGAATGCGTGCTGCGGTGAACCCTATCTTGATAAGTTGCTCCTAGTAATTCTTTAAAGAAACTTAAAAAAGTGACACATACACAACTAAGCATAATCCCTATTATACCTGAGCGATAAAAGAGAAATTCTTAGAGCGAAATTTATCCAGTAAGCACGTATCACTTAATTTATAGCTATGTGCCAAATCAGGCATTTCGCCTCCCTTCACAGCTTTTACATACCTCTCAATCGCTGTCGGCGCATCACAATCATTGTAGCCCCATACAAATTTCGGCATTTTTCCAACTTGACCACACGTCCCCGGCGACAATCCCAAAAAATCATACACTACCAAAACTTGGCCATGACAGTAAGGACCAGCACCAATACCTATCGAAGGAACCTGAGCACTTTCAGTAATCAACTGAGAGACCTGATAAGGCACACATTCCAAAACAACAGAGAAAACACCTGCTTCTGTCAAAAATGAATAATCCTCCAATATCTTCTGAATCCCTTCTTGAGTTTTTCCTTGAACATGCCCTCGATCAACATGACTTTTTGATTGAGGAGTATAACCAATATGCCCCTGCACAGGTATCCCCTCTCTAATAATGGCTTGAATTACCTTGTTAAGATACGGTTTTTCAATTCCACCTTCAAGCTTAACAGCATCCACACCAACATCCCAATATTCTTTTGCATTTGCAACCGCATCTTTTACATTACCATAACTTCCGTCAGGAAGATCACCAACAACAAGAGAATACCCGCCATAATCCCTCACACCATTGCATACACGCTCAGCAAGAGTAGTCATTTCATTCATTGTGATTCCACGCGTTGTATTGCGACCGTTCAGTATGAAATGAGCAGAATCCCCAACAAGAATCATGTCAATACCTTTCTGAGATTCAATACCTGCCATAGAATAATCATAAGCAGTAAGCATAGCAATTTTTTCATCTGCCATCATACTTACAATCCTTTCAGATTTTGACTTATCGTTCATTTTTGAGGCAAGAATCTCCCTCCCTTTATAAATATTTATGATGAGATTTAATATTGTAGTATCCCAATATTATTGCACCCCTATTTCTTGAAGTATCTGTCTTGGTTGGATGGGAAGTTTTCTAAAAGAGAAGCAAGTGTGCAACCTAAGTTTGACAGTTAAATAGAAAAGTGTCCTTTGTTTTGTAAGTTTTTATGATCTGAACTTAGTTTCGCGATATCTTTAATGGCTTTTATTACTAATGCAAATATTGCAAATGTTGCTGTTGCATTGATGGCAACTATTGTTAGAATGATATCTTCTGCAGTCCAGGACCCTCCCAATATTTTTCTTAGTATTTGGTATATTGTTAGCTATTATTGCTAGTATTGCTGCAAGTATCTTGCTAGTTTTTATGTAGAGCGGTTCTTTTTCTTCCATGTTTTGACTTATCAAATTAGAATTTATATATCTTTGCCGACTAGCTCCGGAAGTATTCTGACACTCACGGAAACACTGTCAAAAACTATAATAATTTGGATTTAAAGTTGCTTTGTAGGCCATACAATTTTGGCCGCCTGTGATTAATAACTGTTACTGAGTTTTGTTCTACTAAATTGCTTAATTGTTTTCCTACGCTTCCTTCTGAGCTGTTGAGTATTTTTGCTAGTTGTTTTGCTGTCCTGTCGCTTTCGAATAGGATGTTGAGGAGCTTTTGCTGCATGGGGCTGAATCCTTTGAGGTGTTTTTTCTTTATTGGAGAGAGGCCGCTTGGCATTGTCGGTTCATCCAGAACTTCTAGGTTCATCAGTGTTTCTCGTTTTTTTTGTTCAAGCAGTTCTTTGAGTCCTTCAAGTGTCATCTCTTTTCCTTTTAGTGCTATGCATATTGATTCGCAGTTTTCCAGTATTCTTCTGGGATTTTTGTCAGATGCTTTTGCTATTTCTTCTATCATCTCGTCTGTGAATGGGTTGTAGCCTCCTGTTCGTAACTCAATTAGTTCTTTTGCTGTTTCTGGATTCATTTTTTTTAGTTTTATTACTCTGTTGCCGATTCTACTTTGTATGCTTGGGCTGAAGTTTGCCAGCTCTGCGTTTGGTTGTGCTATGATTGCGCTTTTGATGTGTCCTCCGTCCCATAGTGTTTTCAGTTGTATTCTTAGCGTTTCGTCGCAGAATTGTGCTTCATCTAGAAGTAAAACTGTTTTTTTCTGTCGTATTAGTGATCTTGTGAATTTTTTGAGGTTGAAGTATTCATCCAGTCCTTCTGCGCTTAGATATTTGATATTGTGGCTTTTGACTGTTTTTTGTAGCCATTTCAGTAAGGATGTTTTTCCTGTTCCGGCTTCGCCTGTGAGTATGCATAAGTCGCCTGAGGAGATATAATCTGCTAGAAGTTGCTTTTGTTTGTCAAATCCTACTAAGAGGGTGTTGAATTTTGCGTTGAATGGGTTTTTTGACCAATTATAGCTTCTGTACCACATATTTTCCTCTTTTTATAGTATGATTCTTGTTTTTGTTTATATAAATTTTTGTATTGCTGTACTTTTAAAAGGTATTTTTTGCCCTTTTTCCTCGTAACCTTTAAATACTATATAATTAATTATATGCTGGAAATATGGCTTCTAACAATAAAGTGCAAATGCCGAGTAGCGGCGGGGGATTGGTTAGATATTTTGAGGATGTTAAGACTAAGATACCTATTAAACCAGAGTATGTTGTTATTGCTATCGTGGTCGTGCTTATTGCAGAGATCATATTGCATAGGATCTAAATATGTTACAGGGAATTAATCCAAAGCTTATGAAGCAGGCTATGAAACGTATGGGGATTAAGCAGGAAGAGATTGATGCTTCTGAGGTGATAATTAAGACTTCAGGTAAGGATATTATTATTCGGAATCCCCATGTTGCTAAGGTTAACATGGCTGGTCAGGAGACTTTTCAGATATCTGGTGATGTTACTGAGTCAAGTGGTGTTAGTGCGGAAGATATAAAGACAGTTGCTCAGCAGGCAGATGTTTCAGAGGAGGAAGCAAAGAGAGCACTTGAAGAGGCTGACGGGGATCTTGCAAAGGCAATCCTAAATTTACAGTCCTAAAATGCATCATGTTAAAACACTTTTGGAAGAGGCACAGGAAAGAATGTTGCGGGCGGATCATCTTGCTTTCACAACTTATCCTCAATTGCAGGAGCCGAAACTGCTTGCTCTGATTGTGGAAAATACGAATATTGTGTTTTTGAAGTGTATGGATGCTTTGCTTTATCACGAAAGAATGTACAAGCGCATAAATCCGGTGAAGGGAGATTTTGATAGTGAGATGAGGGTTCTTAAGGGTCATTGTTTTAAGCGTTTTGGTTTTCCCGATAGTGTTGCTCAGATGATAGTTGAGGTTAAGTCTTTGGCTGAGAAGAAGCAGGATTGTTCTATGGAGTTTGCTCGAAAGGATCAGTATGTTCTTTGTTCTGATAGGTATAAGATGGATTTTTTGAACATTAGGAATGTTAGAGGTTATGTTGATGGGGCGAGAAAGTTTTTGGGTCATACTTTGGAGGTTTTGAGATGAGGGAGGAGACAGGGGGGGCTGATCAGGAGTTGAAGAAGGTTGATCATCTTGTTTTTGTGACTTTAAAGTATACTCGTACTGTTGATATTATTCGCAGTGCTGTTGATCGTATGATTATTACTTTGAATATTCAGTTTAATGATACTTTGGAGGAGTTGAAGGAAGTTGGTAAGGTTGCCGAGGTTCCTGCTGCTCCTGTTATGAGGACTAAGCTTTTGGAGGTTACTTTCCCTAAGGATAAGGAGTTGAAGACTATTATTGATTTTTATTATCATTTGAAGAAGATCTATAACGGGGAGTATAAGAAGAAGGAGGAGTATCGTAAGAATGTTGCTTTGGTCACTGAGGAGGCGGAGGTTAATATTGAGGCTCTTAAGGACTATGTTGCCCGTATGACAAGATATATAAACTATTTGCGAGACTTATCTAAAATATGACAAGATTCATTACTGTGATTTCTGGGAAGGGGGGTGTTGCTAAGACAACGACTGCCATCAATTTAGGTGTTGCTTTGAACATGTTTGGCAAGGATGTTACGGTTGTTGATGCTAATTTGACTACTCCTAATGTTGGTTTGTATCTTGGGGCTCCTGTTGTTCCTATTAATCTCCATCATGTTTTGCAGGGCAAGCATCATGTTACTGATGCTTTGTACATGCTTCCTTGCGGTATTAAGATGGTGCCTGCTAGTATTGCTTTGCAGGATTTGAAGGGTGTTAGGCCTGATCATTTGTCTAGGGCTATGAAGGGACTGGACAAGACAAGTGATGTTGTCTTGATTGATGCTGCTGCTGGTTTGGGTCGTGAGGCTTTGGCTGCTGTTGATTCTGCTGATGAGCTGCTGGTTGTTACTAATGCTGAGCTTCCTGCTATTACGGATGCTTTGAAGACGATTAAGTTGGCTGAGGAGTTGAAGAAGCCTGTGATTGGTGTTGTTTTGACTAGGAGTCGTGCTGATGAGTTGGATGTTTCTATTAGGAATATTGAGACTATTCTTGAGAAGCCGGTTATTGCTGTGATTCCTTTTGATGAGGCTGTCCGTGAGGCTTTGCAGCTGAAGGACGCTGTTGTTCTTACTCATCCTAGGTCGAGGGCTGCTGTTGGTTATAAGAAGTTGGCTGCGTCTTTGCTTGGTCGTGAGTGGAATGAGGAGGCTGCTCGTGAGTTTAAGATTTTTAATAAGATTATGAGGAAGTTTGGTTTGAGAAGGTTGCGTTAGTTATTTTTTGTATCTGAACTTCCTGTTGTATTCTTTGTGGTCTAAGATGTCTAGTACGAATGCCATTATTTAGATATTGTTGTTTTTTATTGTGTAGAGCATTCTCCAGAAGTTTGGTAGTTCAACTCTGAATAGGTTGTTTGCTTCGTATTTTTGCTGGTATTCTTTTGGGATTAGTACTTTTGCGATTGGGTTTCCATATCTGTGATTTATTTTTATTATTTCTATTTTTTTGTTTATTGCTTTGAGAAGTGTTTTTTCGATTTTTGAGTTGGCATTTCTTTTTAGGTATTGGTAGGTTTCTTCTGCTAGGGGCATAAATATTACTTTTGCTGTCATGCCGATATTTTCAAAAGATGTTTTTTATAAGGTTATGTGAGAAATTTTCGGAGGGTTTCCGTTAGTGTTCTATCCCTTCTGCCATCATTTTTTTAAATATGCGGGGGGATGTGTGGGTGTAGATTATCCCTTTTACGCTCATTAGTATTTTGTTGCTTTTTTCGAGGTATTCTAGTATTGTCATTAGTGTGTTGTGGTTTACTTTTTTTGGTAGTTTTCTTTTTAGTTCTGGTATTGTCATTATGCTGTTTTCCATGTTTTTTAGTGTTGTTTCTACCATTATCACTGTGTTTAGGGTTGGTGAGTGTTCTATTTTTGCCATAATAATTACAAATTGTTACAAGTTGATAACTAATTGGTATCAGTTAGTATATAAGGTTTTCTTTTCCTTTTTAGGATTCCATTATTTTTTTTCTAGCAGTCTCTTGTAATTTTTGGCTATGTTTATTATGTCTGCGAACCAGAGTATTTCTGAAGGCGCATAGCTGCAGGAATCCATGGGATTTGGTTCAAAATTGTTGTCTGTTATTTCGCCTATGGAAACTTCTCCATTTTTATAGAGTTTTATACCACATTTAGTATGCCCGGCGAGGACATCCTTCGGTGCGAATATTGCGGATCCATCTTCTGGGTCTAAGCCTATGAAGTCTTTGTTTGTTCCAGTGAACCATCTGAAGTGGCGGGCATCAAGGTGTTCATCAAGGATTTTGTATGTTTTTTTCCAGTCTTCAAAGTTAAAGTCATCCATGAGCTCCTCTATTTTGGCAGAGGCTCTCTCTGTTATTTTTTCAAAGTATTTTTCAGTTAGGTTTTCTACGTCTATTCCATTTGCCTTTAGTTTTTGTGCTAGCTGATTGTAGGAGCCTAATGTTTCTGTTAATTCTTTTATTGGGGAGGATTCAGCTTTATGCTCTAGCGTGTCTGAAGCTGCCTTGTATCCTTTGGCCAGTTCCAGTATTTCTTGTCCTTTGTCTGATTCCATTATTATCTCTTCGGGATTAACGCTATGCCTGTGGCTATATATTTATACTCGCCATTTCCTTTACATCTTTCACCAATTTGTAGATCATATTCTAGTACAACCTCTGCAGTTTCTGGAATGTTTGCAACAAATGCATCCATGATCTTTGAAGGAGATGGTGTTTCTCCTGCAATATTTATTGAGTGGAAATCATAGCTTTCATTTATTCTGGACCAAGACATTGCGGTATCAAGTCTATTAAAGTAAGTTGAAATTTCATGTTTGAAAATTTTATCCTTTATATTGGGTTTTGTTGTTGCTAATTTATTTTTAGAGGTTATTGGTACTAATGCTGTAGTTTGTTGGGTTATTCCTATTTGTTGTAACTGTTTTCCTACTTCTTCATAATGTTCTGCAAGTGCTACTATCTGTTGTTCTAATTGGTTATATTCTTTTGCCAACAAGATTATTTCTTTTCCTTTGTCTGATTCCATCATTCTTCCAGTTCTGCCATTATCTTTAGTGTCTTTGGGTCTGCTACTGGTAGCTGCCTTGGTTTTGGTGCTGTTAGTTCCATTACTTCTACCTTTTCTGCTACTAGGGAGTCTACTTGTCTCATTTTTGTTTTTAGGTTGTTGTTTATTGTTTGGACGTCTTGTAGGAATTGTATTGCTTTTGTTGCGTTTATTTGGTTCTCTGTTAGTCCTTTGTATGTTGTGAGTGTCAGTCCTAGGTCCATTTTTTGTTCTTGTGCTAGTTTTATTGCTGTTTCCATGTCTTTTAGTGAGCGTTCGCATGCAGGTAGTAGTCTTTCGTGGTAGTCTATTAGTTCTTGTGCGTATTCGTTGTCCCTGTTTGTTTTTGCTATTGCTTTTTTGTATTCTTTGATTGTTCTTTCTAAAATGTCTAGTGCTTGTTGTGCTGCTTTGTTGTCTAGGATGTCCTCTAGTTCTTCTTTTGCGCTGCCGGTTAGGTCTTTTTGGAGTTTGAGTATTTGTTCTAGGTCGTGTTCGATTGTTGCTTGCCCTTCTTCTTTCGTTTCTGCCATTCTTCCTATGCCTGCTTTTATGGTGCAGAGGTATTCTGCTATGTCTGTGTAGGAGTCGTGTAGGGTTTTTGCTGCTTGTTCTACTATTGTTACTGAGCTGGCCATCCATTCGTATTGTGCTTGTGCGTCTGCGATTAGTTGATCTTCCTTGATTCGTTTGTGCACTAGTGCTGTTTTTGTTTTTGGCGCGAATGTGCATACGATACTGTCTCCTATTTTTCGGATTAGTGACCGTGGGTCTTTGGATTCTGCTGGGGGTGGGAGCGTGTATGTTGGTATTTCTCTTTGTATTTCCTGCTGTCCTGCTTTTATCAGTGTCAGTGCTGTTTCTTTTGTTTGGAGGTTGTAGAGTTCGTTTGGTTCTGTTATTGGCGGTACGAATTCTGCGTCTAGTATCTGTGTTAGTTCTGGTTTCATTTTAATAGGTCCTTCACTATTGTTTGCCAAGTGTCATCATTAAACATTTTTAGGCCTATGCTTTCGAGTTTTGGTATTAGTGCTGTTCCTGAACAGCCACGGTCTAATGCTTTTAAATCTACAATAACTTCTGTATTTTTTGGAGGTTCATCCAAGAGGTAGTCTACTCTGGTTGCATATAATCCTATCAGCGTGTAATCTCTTAATGAATGGCCCACGCTTTCGCAGTAGTCTCTTGCGCTTACTGTTAGTAGTTGTTCTTTTGTAAGTCTTTTAGAAGGGTTAACTGAGGTTAGGTCTTCTATTGGTTCTAAGGAATTTTCTACTGTTATTTCTAGTGATTCTAATTTGGCTTTTGCTTGGTTGTGTTGTTCTATTATTTTTGTTATTTCTGCTGTCTTTTGTGCATATAGCTCTCTTAGTGATTCTAGTTCCTTGCTTGCGGCGATTATTTCTTGTCCTTTTTCTGATTCCAT
>JAZDPJ010000015.1:0-4197 GCA_043797705.1 archaeon | reverse complement strand
GTTGTCTATCTCGGATACTCCGAATTCTTTTATGATTTTTGAGTAGTCTATGTTTCCCTTGACTTCCCAAGGAGTTATTGCGGGTTTTGCTGAAGGCATGCTGATAGTAATGCAGAGTGTTTATTTATATTTATCTGTCTGCTTGCATTGGGGCATTAGCTGGTATTCTTGTTGGGTTGTTATGAGGCTAATGTTTGGTTTAGTATGTAATCTGCGGAATTTATGGGGCGGGCTAAATAAATCTAAAAAAAGAAGAGAAAGAAATTACTTGGTTTTAACAAACTCAGTGTTCTTTTCCATGAACTCGCGTAGCTTGTCTTTCTGTTCGGTTTTGATTATTAGGAATATCCTTTTGTCACCAATGACTTCAATTATTTCGATGTCATCATTTCCATAACTAGATTGGATGTCTTTTCTTTCTATATCAGGCAATTTCCCTTTTTCATCATAAAGGTCTGGGATCTCTGCATTAAAAGTTTTCAATAAAGAGAATAGGAATTCATAATACGAGGCTTTTTTACCTAGTTTATAGCAAGTATAATTTTCTTTATTGCTTATTGCGTATACTGTTTGTTTTTCCATTTTATATTACCATTTCTTCTTATCTCTTCCAAATCCTAAATCTATAAAATGTGCAGAACCAAGAGCATCTTTATTAAAGTCTTTGTCTGCTCCAAATAAGTCCTGGTTCAAGTATCAGTCTAAGGTTTTCTATTCTTTTTAGTATGATTGTTTTTGAGTTGCCTCTGTCGAGTTTTATTTCTATTAGGTTGCTTATTCTTCTAAAGGAATCTGCTCTTGAAGGCTCTTTAGGAATTTCTTAAACTCTTCCTTATCTTTAAAGTATACATAAACTGTTGCGGGTCCGGCTGTTATATGGAATCCCAAAGTGCCGCCCTCATTATATCCCCCTTCTACATACTCATATTCCTCTTCAAAGATATTTTTTCCATTTATTCCGTCGTGTATTATTACTTTTGCCATTTTATTTCTCCCAAGGGAATTTTATTTTGGTATTGCTCACGAAAACAGAAGCGAATATTTCTGCTGCTTCATTTCCATGCCTTCCTGTGTAATCATGTTCCCCGTATTGTAAGTGGTTTTTCGGCATACCGTGATGATCTTCAAAGTCAAGTCTCATCAAGGGGGCACCGCCATTTTCACTGAAGATGGCTACACCTTTATCTGCTCTAGAACTTATCCTAAGCGCACTTCCATAGGAGCTTGAGCTGATCTGTCGTTCTTTTTTGAACATTTCTGTTACTGAAGGTACATTAAATTCGAATGGCGTGAACGCTCTTGCGCTTCCGTATGCGCTTGAGTTTTTTGGTGGTTCTGGGAAGCTGAACATTGGTGCGTTTATTTTTATGTCCCAGGCTTCTGCTCCGAACATGTAGCTGCTGGCTGTTCTGCCGTATCCTGTGTATTTTGCCTCTTCATCCATTAGAGTTTCTGTTAGTGTTCTCATTTTTTTGTCTCTCCTTTAGGTTTTTAATCAGTTATTCACAGGCTCTTTATAAGCTTTGCTACTTGGTAAGGGTGATTATCTTGTGAACTCTGGAAATATGCGCTCTAAGGCTCTGTCCTAAGAGTCTTGGATAATGCCGAATAGGTTGTGGCAGGCTAGTTTTCCGTATACTTCTGTGCGGATGGTTCGCACAGTTTTGGATCTTATGTTGGATCCAAATTTTCTTTTGATGCTTCCGAATGCTGATTCTATTAGTTGTCTTCTGTTGTAGGTGCGTGTCCTGAATCTTTTGTGCATTTTTCTTCTAGCATGTCCTCTTTTCACGTTCTTTTTCATGGGTGCCATGAAGAGTATGTTTTGCTCTTCAGCAAAACGGTATAGTGCTTCCGCGCTGTATGCTTTATCAGCAACGGCAATCTTGGGATTGCTTTCTTTGATGAGGTATGCTGCGTCCCGTATGTCGTGTGCTGGCAGCACACGGATATTGGCGGCACGAAATTTCTTCTTCCGTGTGTCGAATGCAGCACTTAGTTTGATAGGGATTTTAGGCATTTTACCATCTATACGCCTCAAATAATGATAGCTTGGATTAGTTCTTGATAATCCTGTGCTATCAAGAGCAGCAAGATAGGTGTCACCACTTGTTACTTTTAGTACTTGTTGCCAGAATGCTGAACTTAGTTTCTTCGAAGTGTATTGTAAAGCAGATTTACTGGGACAGCGTATGCCCAGCAAATCAAGCAGTTTAACAACTCTTCTGAAGGATAGTCTGCAGAAGCTTTGCACTAACAAAGCTTGCAAATGTTCTTTGAATTCATACGTCTTTGAACCAAAATGATGCAACCATCTTGGACACCCTAAGCGTCGTAAAAGACGCTTAACTTTATTTAGTAGTTTGTTCTTTATTCTCATGTGGAGCCATAACCTCCACCCACTGTACAGCCTAACGGCCTACAGGGTTATTAAATTAACCGAGACTTAGGACAGAGCCTGTCTGTCAAGGCTTTGTCTAAAGATAAATAAAAAAGAAGATTATTCAGTCTTGGTATTTCAGACAAGGTAAAACTACTACTTTGAGATTATTATCGGTTTTCCTGAGTATTTTTCCTCAAGCTCTTTTTTCAGGATTGTCTCAAAGTCGTCAGGAGTGAATTCATCAATTTCAGTTTGTTTGTATACCCATAGAGGGTCAATTTCTCCCTCCGAGATTACTAGATATTTAATTAGTTGTTCTTTGCTTTTAGTTAAGCCCATTTTTTCAAGCATTTTTATAAGAGTGCCCTTGAATAGGGTTACTCCTCTGGAAACTTTTTCAATCTCCTTTTTAGAAGTATCACTGGCTGTCTGGCTGACAAAGTCAGGGTATAGTCTTTGATTTGATTCTCTTGATATCGACTTTAGGAGGAAAAAGGAGTTCACTAGTTTCTTATTCTCAAGTGCATACGCTACAAGTTCTTCTGCGAGTATCTTTAATTTGATGCTGGACTTGAGGTCATCAGCTATCTCATGGAGTATGTTCTCATCATTTGTGGTTTCTAATGTACGCAAAAGCTCCTTAACATAGTTTCTTGTTACTTCTGAAAATTTTTCCATTTTGAATTACCAAAATTTTTTGTCTTTATTAAACCCTAAATCTATGTGGTGTGCATCCCCTAATGCTTTTTTAAAATCTTTACTTGTGTCTTTCAGATCCTGGTTCAAGTGCGGGCTTGTGTTGTTGTGTCCGCTGAAGTCGTATCTTTCTTGTAGGCCGTTGCATACTTCCCTGAATATTACTCCCGGGTTGTCACATCTGAATCCGCCGAGTGAACTGCCAAATGTGCTTGAGGCTAATGGTTCTTTTTTGAACATTTCTGTTACTGAAGGTACATTAAATTCGAATGGCGTGAATGCTCTTGCGCTTCCGTATGCGCTTGAGTTTTTTGGTGGTTCTGGGAAGCTGAACATTGGTGCGTTTATTTTTATGTCCCAGGCTTCTGCTCCGAACATGTAGCTGCTTGCTGTCTTGTAGCCTAGGTCTGAATTGTGTCTTGCCTCTTCTTCCATCAGGGTTTCTGTTAGTGTTCTCATTTTGTTTTAATCCTCCATAAAAGTTTATGCTGTTGCTATTTTTTCAATAGCTGCAACCAATTTTTCTCTGTTTTCTGAAGCTGTTCTTACTATGAGTATCACCTTGTCAGATGTATAAACTACATCTATGTCGTAGTCTTGGTTCTCAAAATGCTCTAAAGTATTGTTCATATCTTTTATTTTTGGTGCATCTTCTTGGTAGTCTTCAAATATTCCTATCTCCTGTATTCCGCAGTTCAGTAGGAACATGGGGAATAGTGAGAGGAATTTTTGTTCTTTGCCCAGTATGTAGTAGTTTCTTCTTCCTTCATTTCCTGAGCCGTATAGTCTTAGTTTTTCCATTTTTACCAGTTAAATCTTTTTTTCGTGTTGTTTAGGCTGGTTATTGAAGTATGCCCTCCGTATATGTTGTCGTACCTGTCGATTTTGAAAGTTTCATGCAGGTCCTTTAAGGGCAGGCTTGGAATTGTTATTGTAACACCAACTCCTGTGCTTGTTGGAAAAAACGTGCTCCTTGAGCTTCCGAATCCTGATCCTCCGCCTCTTGCGCTTCCGAATCCGCTGCTCATTTCTGCTCCGAACATGTAGCTGCTTGCTGTCTTGTAGCCTAGGTCTGAATTGTGTCTTGCCTCTTCTTCCATCAGGGTTTCTGTTAGTGT
>JAZDPJ010000037.1:0-41574 GCA_043797705.1 archaeon | reverse complement strand
TAACAACGCGGCTAAAAGAACTTTTGAGCGCTAGCGAAAAAGTTGGGTGGAGGACTGCAAGTCCGAAACCTTTTAGGCGCTGTTCAATGAGCGAGTGCAACGAGCGGTAGTTCCGCCCAACCCTTTTTGTTTTATATTTCTAAATTTTTGCATCACCCAAATAACCGATTAAACAACTTCATTCAACCCTCTTCAGGGCGGAATTGCATTGAACACGTATTAGATGAAGTAATTTTTCGCTTTCCATGTTAGTATCTCTGTTTTACCCAAAAATTCTTGGTTTATTCAAGAGCAATCTTCTTAAAAGGTGCTTTTAACAGTTGGCGTCATGCAAGAGTTCATAGATACCCTTAAACTTAGAGGCCTAAGCCCAAAAACCATATCTGCGTACACCTACCATGCCGGCAAGTTCCTCAAGCAAACAGGAAAGACTAGGCTTAATACCACGAATAAAGACATTAAAGACTACCTGATAAGCTTGATAAACAATGGGTATTGCAGCAATACCATCCGGATAATACAAGCAGCACTCATATCCTACTTTCCAAACATAAAGATTGAAGACCTGCCCAAGCCAAAAAAGCATAAACCTTTGCCAAAAGTCCTCAGCAAACAAGAAATAAAAGGAATGATAGCCGCAACAACAAACCTCAAGCACCGACTAATAATAAAGATCCTCTACTCGACAGGCATAAGGGTAAGCGAGCTCGTCAACCTCAAGAAACAGGACATAAACACAGAAAGGAACACGGTCCTGGTAAATTCCGGAAAGGGAAACAAAGACAGGATAACACTGCTGAGCACAGGCATAAAAGAAGAGCTCCTGAAATACGCCCTGCAGAACCACGAAGAATACCTGTTCCAAGGAAGAGGAAAGAGATACCCAGTAAAGACAATACAAAAAATACTGGACACAGCAAGAAAAAAAGCAGGCATAACCAAAAAAGTAACCCCACACATGATGAGGCACAGCTTCGCGACCCACCTGCTTGAGCAAGGCACAGACATACGCTATATACAAAGACTGCTAGGCCATGAGCAGCTTACGACAACGCAGATCTACACGAAAGTAAGCAATGCAGAGATAAGCAAGATCAAGAACCCACTAGACGAACTATAAGCCCTCCGAGCAAGAAAAAGCACATATGCCTACATAAAAGAAAGTTTTATAAGTAATGTGGACATAAGAAGATATATGTACACAGAAACGCAGAAGAAAGGAAACAAGGAATACTACTATAGGGTCAAATCCGTAAGAAACGGAAAAATGGTTAAAAAAATGAGAAAATACCTAGGCACAGATCTGTCAAAAAAAGAACTCAAAAAACTAGAGACCGAAGCCGACAAATTACTGTCATCACAATTAAACAAGCTGTTAACAAAGGAAGAATTAAAAACCTTAAAACAAATCAAGGAGAAATACTCAGGAACCCCAAAAAGCACAGGAGAGAACAGATATGAAGCATTTCTCGCACAATTCACCTATGACACAAATGCGATAGAGGGAAACACACTGACCCTACGCGAAACAGCAAACCTCCTATTTGAGCAAAGAACACCGCCAAACAAGACCCTAAGAGAAATAAATGAGGCATTAAACCACAAAAAGGCCTTTGACTTCCTGCTAGACTACAAAGGAGAAATAAACAAAAAAATAATCTGCACATTACAGAAATTAATAGTCACAAATACCTTAAGAGAAGACCTAGAACCCCAAATCGGAAAGTACAGAACCCTCCAAGTATATATCCGAGGAGCAAACTTTATCCCACCAAAACCAAAAGAAGTTAAAAAAGAAATGAAAGACCTGCAATTCTGGTATTCCCGGAACAAACACAACTTACACCCCCTAATTATCGCAGCCTACCACCATGCAGCATTTGAATCAATCCACCCATTTGTCGATGGAAATGGACGCACAGGAAGATTATTGATAAACTTAATACTCCACAAAAATAAATACCCCATGATCAATATTCCTAATTCAAGAAAACTTACATATTATGCTTGCTTAGAAGCAGCAAGAAAAGGAGATCTTAGAAAGCTTGTCAAATTCCTATACGAAATTATGGTGTCCACAGAAGTTTACATATAAACTAGTATTGTAGACACCAGAGTATAAGAAACTTTTTGAAACAAATACCACCACCTAA
Source organism: archaeon (assembly GCA_043797705.1). Taxonomy (GTDB): domain Archaea; phylum Nanobdellota; class Nanobdellia; order SCGC-AAA011-G17; family GW2011-AR17; genus JAZDPJ01. The sequence continues at coordinate 39,421 of JAZDPJ010000037.1, read as the reverse complement.
AGTATCAAATCCACTTAAAAACCAATAATAACCACATTCTCCTTATTTCAACTCTTTTTTTATTTTGAGCACCTTCTTCTTTAATTCTGGCAGATTGATCTTAATAATATTCCAAACTATATCCAAGTCCACGCCAAAATAATGATGAATCATCTTGTCTCTTGTCCCAACAATCTCTTTCCATCCGATATCTTTATGCTTATCTTTAAGAGATTTAGAGATATTCTTAACTGCTTCACCTATAATCTCTATCTCCCTCACTATTGCACTCTGCTTTAACCGGCTCAAAGTTAATTCTTTCTTTCTCATGCCTTTAGAGAAATTTTCTATTGCATTGATACTATCCAGCATATGCTCAATAAATGCTAAATCATTTTTATCTTTCATATTATCCTCACCTCTTGACTCAGAATTTTATCCTTTAGGTAAGGACTTAAGCCATTGTAACTCACTAAATCCACTTTTTTCCCTAATTTCTTTGATAATTCAATCTCTAATCCAGTAAAACCAAAACCCATATTCTTCGTCGGCTGAATCAATATATCAATATCACTATTCTTTTTTTCCCCCCCAATTGCATAACTTCCGAAGATACCTGCCTTTTTTATCTTATTTTTTTTCAAAATTTTTATAATTTTTTCTTTTATTTTTCTTAAACCCTCCGGATCCCTTACACAGTTTAGCTCCTTATCTGCATTTTTCTCTAAAAGGCAAAGCTCTTTTTTAGACAGATTCTTCCCAAGGTAGACTCTCCTCTTCGCAAATTTATTGTTCACTCTAACAGTCTTAGCCCTATAGTAATACTTCGTTTCGTTTCGCTTCTTTATTTCAGTATAAACCATAAACTTTATACGTCCACAAAGTATATAAAGTTTCCTATGTGGACACAAAATATAAGAAACTTTTCTGAAACAAAAACTACCTAAGCCTAATAGAATCCAAATTCCTCGGAGCAAAAGTCTCAACCCTCAAACCCTTATGAATACTGCTAGCCAAATCTAAACACTTACTGCTCTCACCATGCACACAAATAACACGCCTAGGCTTAGGATCAAGCTTATGCACAAAACCCATCAACTGCGCACGAGAAGAATGACCCGTGAAACCATGAATGCTATGAACATCCATCTTAATCTTCAAAACCTCAGAACGGCTGCCAGAAACAGTGAAACTCATCTCACGCTCCCCATTTTCCAACCGCCTACCAATAGAACCCTCTCCCTGATAACAAGTCAAAACCAAGCTATGCTTAGGATTCTCAGCAAACGCCTTAAAATACTCAACAGACGCACCACCAACAAGCATACCAGAAGTAGCCATGATTATACAAGAATCACCAGAGCCAATAACCTCCTGCATCTCCTTCTGACTGCCAACCTGCTTGAAAACCTCAGACAAGAAAGGATTCTGATCCTGATGGAAAATCGACTTCTTCACACGACTATTGAAAAAATCAGGATAAGCAGTATGAATAGCATTAACATCCCAAACCATACCCTGCACATAAATCGGCATAGGAGGAATAGCCCCCTCACGCATAGCACGCTCAAGAACCAACATAATCTCCTGAGAACGACCAACACCCAAAACCGGCAAGAGAACCTTACCCTTACGAGCAACAGCATCCTTAATAACAGTCAAAAGATAATCCTCAGACTCCTTCCTAGAAGCAAGAGTATCATCCCTAGCACCATAAGTTGACTCCATCACAACAGTCTCCAACCTCGGGAACCTGGTAACCGCAGGAGCCAACAAATTAGACAACTCATAATTAAGATCACCAGTTATCAAAAGATTATGCAAACCATTCCCAATATGCAAATGCGCCATAGCAGAACCAAGATTATGACCAGCATTATAAAAAGTCAAACGAACATCAGGAGTAATATCAGAAACCTCCTCATAATCCAAACAAATAGTATGCTTAACCATATTCTTAACATCAGTACTGCTATAAATCTGCTTCTTGTTATCATACTGCCCCACTTGAATATAATCCAAACAAAGCAAAGCCATAACATCCCTAGTAGGCTCAGTACAATAAACAGGACCCTCGTAGCCAAACTTAAACAACATAGGAACAACACCACAATGATCAAGATGCGCATGAGTAACGATAACAGCATCAAGCTCATTAATCCTGAACTCAGGAGCATTAAAGAAAGGATACATGCTATCCTCAGGAGCAGCAACATTCAAACCGCAATCAACCAAAATCCTAGACTCAGGAGTCTGCAAAAGCATACAAGACCTACCGACCTGCCTTGCACCACCAAGAAAAGTAAGCCTAACCCACTCCTCCTTCTTCCCGCGCACCCAACCGCTATAAATCCTCTTACCAACCTGATCCAAAAATTTCTTCCTAAAATCATTATTCTCATAAAGAACCTGACGAATATTTTCAATTAATTTAGACCTCAAACTAGGAGTCCTACGAATCAAAGGCACCCAGAGAGTCTGTTTTTTTATTTCTTTCAACAACTCACCAGACTTACCAATAGCCAAACCCGGCTTCTTAGCCTCAACAATAACCTGACTCCTCTGAGGATCAAAAATAACACCTGAAACCATAGCCTCCTCAGGAATAACCTTCTTTATCAAAATCTCAGCCTTCTCCATATCCATAGCCCTAGAAGGATCCATACGAAGCTCAACACGCTTCTTGATAAGATTAACAACCTCCTTAACCGCAGAACCCCCATTCAAGAAGAAATCCCCATTCTTAGTATAAACTATGATATTAGCCCCTTCAAAAGTACACTGACTAATCTCAGCGTTCTCAGGCATATTTTCTAATATTTCATCAATTATGGTCTTTGTCATAGTCATATGTGTAAAAAATAAGAAACACTTTTTTACAACAAGCTCGTATTCAATTCTTTTTGCATTACTTTCTTAACACCATCTTTTGTTACAGTGAAAACATCAATCCCATTACCCGTAGCAAGATCCCTCTGCACAGCAGCATTAATCGCCTTAACAGCAAGCTTCACACCATCTTCAAGAGACAGATCCTTCCTGTATAAAGTTTCCAATACACCAATCGCGAAATTACTACCAGAACCATCTGACCTGTAATCATCAGAATAACTTAAACTACCATCAATACCAATCTCATACAAGTGGTTACCGAACTTGTCAACCCCCCCTAAAAGAAATCCAACAATACCCTGAACCATACTAGGCCTCCTTATATTCGCATAAGACATGTTACCCAGCAAATTAGCAGCCTCCTTAACAGTAGGCTCCTTAGCCTTCCTAATTGTCAGAAGCCTCAGCTGCGCACGAATAATCTTAGTAAACAATTGTGCGTCGCTAACCAAACCAGCTGTTGTAATAGCCATATGATCACTGATCTTCTTCACTTTTTCTGTTTTCTTATCAGCAATAAGATAGCCCGCACTAGTTCGTTTATCAGCTGCCAAGACAACACCGTCTTTACAAACAATCCCGACAGTTGTTGTACCCTTATGAAAATTTGCTTCCATTTATTATTCACCTAAGAATCAGGTCTGATACTAGGAATGAGCTTATTGTTTATATATTTTACGGTTTGATTGCATTGTTACAACCCAAAATAATACCGTTGAATCAGTTAAAAACTTATAAAGGCAGAGTTATTCCTTATACTATATGGGGCTAAAAGACCTAGTACTATTTTACTATCCATTATTTAGACGAACACTATTTGAGACTGAAAAAGCCTACACCCTCAAAAGAGACCAATCTGACGGAGAAAAAGACCTTATTGAAATCTGCAAAACAGCAAAAAGAGAGTATCATTGGACCTATTTCAAAAACACAAACCTCTGGCTACACAGCAAATGCAATCATAAAGAGATATTTAACCCTGAAACAGGAGATGTACAAATGGCTGTAGATTATCTGCCTATATCCACAGATACCGCCCTAGGAAATGAACTCGTTGAATACCACTTACACCCAGACTATTTTGTTGACTATTACCTCCAAGTAAACCCAAAACAACAAATCGTTCCAAATGAACTCTTCAAACACTACCTAATATACCCCAGCAAAGCAGACCTCATAAATAGTTTTGAAGATTCAGACAGAGAATATAAACTCGCAACATCCTTAGGCATCACAACATACCAACTGCACTCAAAAGAACTATTTGAGCAAAATAAACCACTTAGCAAACTCCTCATTGGTCCCCACAAACTAGACATCACAAACATAACAAATTTCCAGAACTGTCTACAAACCTCTGTTGAAAAAGTAAACAAAACAATGCAAGGCCATGCAACAATAAAATTCTGCCCAAAAGACAAAATTTAAATAAACAGCAGACAAAATAAGAAATAATGGCACTTGAAGAAAAACTAAACTGCGAATATGTGGCAAAAAACATACACGGATTTCTAGAGGTAAAAACTGATTATCTTAGCACATTCGGCTTCCGAGTTATAAGATCCCTTGAAGAAAAAAGAGATCCTGCAGGGATGGGACATTACAAAGCAATGCAAGAAAGAACAACAGAGAGATTAGAAGAAACATACAACTCTCTAGACCTGGACATGAAAAATAAAAGAGGGGCCTATAGATTCGCATTATGTGTTCGAGCACACCTACCATTCTGGGAAAATAGCACGCCACTCAGTAAAACAGAATTCGAAGAAATGATATCCTCAACACTGCAATCAGGAGTTGAAAGCCTCAGAGAAGACTATCTCAAACTAGAAGACAAATGCGTAACAATCAACAAAGACTTCGTTCAAAAAGCATACAATTGGCTACTAAACGAGATATACTCAGAAACAGACAAAAACAAAAAAGTTGAACTACTAGGAGAAATAACAATCAGCAAAGAGGGAGATATGTTGTCAGTGAAGACAATAACAAAACCTCTCTCAAAATGGGCAGAAAAACCAATATCAAATACAAAATGGGAAACATGGAAAAAATAAAAAAAGTCCTATACACAGAAGGCAGATACTTCTACTGGAAATCAGGAGACCTACACACAAGCCACGGAGTAGTGAAAGAAGAAGTTCTCAAAAAAGCAAAAGGAGAAGTTGAAACACACAAAGGAGTAAAACTAATAGTCCTAGAACCAAGCTACATAGACATAATCAAGAAAATCAAAAGAGACCCGCAAACACTATTGCCAAAAGACCTCGCAATCATACTATTCTACACAGGGATAAACAATCGGTATAAAATAGTAGACGCAGGAGCAGGATGCGGACTACTAGCAGCAAGCATGGGACGAATAGCAAAAGAAGTAACCACCTATGAGAGAAATGAAAAATACAAAAAAATAATAGAACACAACCTAGAATTCCTAGAAGCAAAAAATGTAAAACTCAAAATGAAAGACATATATGAAGGAATAGATGAAAAGAACCTGGACCTGATAACCCTAGACCTACCAGAACCCTGGAGAGCACTGGAACACGCAGAAAAAGCACTCAAACAATCAGGATACCTAGTCACATACCTTCCGACAATAATCCAAGTATCACAACTAGTAGATGCGGCAAAAAATTTCGTACACCTCAAAACAATAGAACTACTAGAAAGAGAATGGCACGTAGAAGGCAAAAAACTACGACCTAAATCACAAATGCAAGGACACACAGCATTCCTAACATTCCTAAGGAGGATCTAAAAAATGAACTATGTAATAGACACATCAGTAGTCATTGAAAAAGCAGTGACAAAACTAATCTCAGAAAAAAAACTAAAAGGAAAAATACTCATACCCAAAATACTCATAGCAGAACTAGAATACCAAGCAAATGAAGGACAGGAAACAGGAACAATAGGGCTAGAAGAACTGCAAGCACTACAAGAGCTAGCAAAAACAGGAAAGATAGAAATTGAATTCATAGGAGACAGACCAAAAAGCTACCAACTGAGATACGATGACTACAACATAGAAATCGACTCAGAAATAAGAGAACTAGCATACAACGAAAACGCAACACTACTAACAGCAGACAAAATACAAGCAAAAACCGCGAAAGCATACGGCATACCAGTAGAATTCTACACACTAGAAACAGAAACACCACAACTAGCAATAGAAAAATACTTTGACGCAACAACAATGAGCGTACACATAAAAGAAAACACAACAGTAAAAGCCAAAAAAGGAGGGCCGGGAAACTGGAAACTTGAAACAGTAAGCAAAAAAGAACTAAACCACACAGAAGTAAAAAACCTAGCAAAAGAAATCGTAGAAAAATCAAGAACAACAGAAAACGCATTCGTAGAAATCTCAAGAAAAGGATCAACAATAGTACAATACCAAAGCTACAGAATCATAATCGTAAAACCACCAGTATCAGACGGATGGGAAATAACAGCAGTAAAACCAATCAAAAAACTAAACCTAGACGATTACAATTTACCTGAAAAAATACACGAAAGAATCAAAACACAAGCAAGAGGAGTAATAATCGCAGGAGAAACAGGATCCGGAAAATCAACCTTTGCACAATCAGTAGCAGAATACTACATCGAACTAGGAAAAGTAACAAAAACACTGGAAAGCCCAAGAGACATGATATTATCACCAGAAGTAACACAATACTCAAAAAGCTACGCAACAGGAGAAGAAATACACGACATACTATTCCTATCAAGACCAGACGCACTAATATTCGATGAAATGAGAGACACACCAGATTTTAAGTTATTCTCTGATTTACGATTAGGAGGATCATCAGTACTAGGAGTTTTACACGCAGCAACACCAATAGACGCAGTGCAAAGATTCGTCGGAAGAATAGACACAGGAATGATTGCATCAATACTAGACACGATAATATTCATCGACAAAGGAACAGTAGCAAAACTACTCACAGTAAAAATAGTAGTCAAAGTCCCAAGCGGAATGGTAGAAGCAGACCTAGCAAGACCAGTAGTGGAAATAAGAGATTTTGAAACAGACACACTAGAATTCGAACTATACAGCTACGGCGAAGAAACAGTAGTAGTGCCAGTCAGCAAAGACACCAAGAAAACCCCGGCAAGAGAATTCGCAGAAAAACACGTAGAAAAAGAAATGCTAAAATACGCAAGCAAAGTAGAAGCAGAAATGATAGACGAACACAAAGCAGTAGTATATGTCCCAGAAAGAGAAATAGCAGAACTAATCGGCAAAAAAGGAAAAAGAATAGCAGAAATAGAAAAAAAAGTCGGAGTAAGAATCGACCTAAGACCATTGAAAGATGTGAAAAAAGGAGCAGAAATAGACTACGATGTAAGAGAAAGAGGAAACTCACTGCTATTCCATATTGACAAACCAGGAACAAGCGTAGACTTCATGATAGACGGACAATTCCTATTCACATCAACAGCAAGCAAAAAAGGAGAAATAAAAGTCAGCAGAAGAAGCAAACTAGGAGAAACACTATTAGACGCACTAGACAGCGACAGAAGACTCACACTAAAAGTAATTGACTAATCAGCATTCAAGTTAAAAGGAACCGGATTATCAGAAGGCAAAGGGTAATCTGACACATCACCAACAAAAAAAGTTCTAAGCAATCTATCAAGACCCCTTACTTTCAAATATACACTTCCCCCCTCCTCATAACCACCACATACTTTACCAACACTAAATTGCAGCTTAAGAAAATAAAGAGAAGTATCCCTGTATGAAGGATTACCATCAAGAACTGATGCCAATGCTAGATACTTACAAAAATTATAGGCATTCTCAGCACATATGTCCCTCAGATTATGTATTTGTTCTTTCTTAATGTTAAACTCAGCTTTACAATCAACCATACGCTTTAAATCGTCCCATGCCATAATCAAGAAGAAAGATAATTTATTTATAAGTTTTTGCTTTATAAACCTCAAAAGAAATTATTTAAGCTCTTTTTCTAATTCCTCAAAGGCTTTTACTCTTGCTTTCCCATATTCCTTTTTAGTTGTTTTCTTTTTAGAAGAACCGTATAATTTTCTTAATCTCATTAATGCTTCTTCTTTTTCTAGGTCTCGAACCTTATCTCATACAGCTTCTCTAATAAATCCTGTTTTAGTTGAATACCTATGTTCTTTCATAATCGCTTCTATATCTCGAAGAAAGTTCTTCTCAAACTTTATTGATATCACTTCCATCGTAATACCAAGTATTTCTAAGTATTATTTAAGATTTTAGGTATTTTACAAAAGAATTCTCAAATTCCTAACAGCACGCTCCAAATCCTTAAACACAGGAACACCATGCGCCCCCAAATACATCTTGCCTTCCCTAGTAAACTTACCGCCCATAAAAGCGCAGACAATCGGCTTCTTAGGGAAACACTTCCTCGCCCTAACAATAACCTTAGCATTATCAACAGGCTTAGTCATAGTCTGCAAAGTCTCAATAACCAGCAAGCCATGAACGGACTTATCCGAAAGCATAGCATTAATAGCGGCCTCATACCTATCTGGCAAAGCATCTCCAACTATATCAACAGGATTTCTTCTAGAATAAGCAGGATGCATCTTTTTTTCTATCTTTTTGAAAGTAGCCTTAGAAGGTTTAGCTAATTTTAATCCAAACATATCACAATAATCAGCAGCCAAAACACCACAACCACCACCATTCGTAACAATAGCAACAGAATTCTCTTTTAGTTTAGGCTGCTTTGAAAGAATATGAGCGTAATCAAATAACTGCTGCAAAGTCTCTGCGAAGTGTACACCACTTTGTCTGAAAGCAGACCGGTAAACATCAAAACTCCCAGCCAAAGAACCAGTATGGCTACTAACTGCCTCCAAACCCTCTGAAGTTCTCCCAGCCTTAATAACAATAATAGGTTTCTTACATTTTTTCGCAACTTTCATAAACCTTCTGCCATCCTTAATCCCCTCGATGTACAAAGTAATTGCCTTGGTTTCCTTATCCTTACTTAAGTAACTGAGAATATCATTAACATCAACATCTGCACTATTACCATAAGAAACAACCTTGCTGAAACCATACCTGTTCTCAACAGCCCAATCCAAGATACTATCAGCCAAAGCACCAGACTGCGAAACAAAAGCAACATCCCCCTTCGGAGGAGAAACAGGAGCAAACGTTGCATTCAGGTTGGTATGAGTATTAATTATACCAAGACAATTAGGACCTATCAAAGGAATCTTTGCGCCCTTAACTAAATTAACAATACCCTCCTGCAACTTCTTATTACCAACCTCTGCGAAACCAGCAGAAATAATAATTATACCTTTCACTTTCTTCTTAACACAATCCTTTACAACCTTCAAAACCAACGGAGCAGGAACTGCAATAACAACAAGATCAATAACGCCTCTTATTTTTATTAAAGATTTGTAACACTTAAGACCAAACAACTCCTTACAATTCGGATTGACAGGAAAAATCTTACCACGAAACGGCCTACTAAAATGAGTGTAAAAAAAACCACCATCCTTCAAATTCTTCATAACACCATAACCCACCTTATGAGAATCCCTTGATGCACCAACAACAGCAACAGACTTAGGTTCAAAGAAAGCTCTCAAACTATCACCCTCACATCAACAACAGAAGCAGACTTCTCATTAATAATAATAGGATTCAAATCAAGCTCCTTAATTTTCTTATTCTTCATCATCAGTTTGGAAACTTTAAGTAAAATATCAGCAAGCTGATTAATATCCACAGGTTTTCTCCCACGAGCACCCTCAAGAATAACCGAAGACTTCAAATCATGAATCATCTCCAAAGCATCCCCCCTAGTGATAGGAGCAACACGCAAAGAAACATCCTTAATAGCCTCAACAAAAATACCCCCCAAACCAAATACCACAGTCGGACCAAATTGAGAATCACGCTTCGCACCAACAATAACCTCCAAACCCTGAGCCGCCTTCTGCACTATAACCTGCCCATTTGAAAAGTGCTTTCTAAAATAATCAAAAGCATCCTCAACAGACTCAACATCACCAAGAGCAATCTTAACAGCACCAACATCCGTCTTATGCAAAACCCCCTCAGAAACAAGCTTCATAACAACAGGAAACCCAAGAATCTTAGCAGCCTTAACCGCCTCTTCTTTAGACTTAACAATCTTGTTTTTACAGTACGAAATATTATACCTACCCAACAACCTTACAGAGTCCTGAAAACTGAGCATCACCATCTTTTCAACTATTTAAACAAGGCGAAGAGCATATTTAAACATATCGAAGCAGGATCCACTTTAGCATAAAATTTATAAGAACTACAAATACCATCCCATTATGAAAGATTCAGAAAATAGATGGAATCTAAACGATATTCTCAAAGAAGAAGAATTTGACAGCCTATACTTAGACCTAGAAAGGGATATTGATGCACTGAAGGCATACTTCAAGGAAATGCATCCTGATATGAGCGAAGAAGAATTCAGAGAGTATGCACTCTTCAACGAAAGAATGGGAGCAAAGTACCGCAGGCTATACAACTTTCCACAATTAATGGCCGATGCAGACAGCACATCAGAGAAAGCAAACCTAATGAAAGAAAAAGCAAAGAATCTAGTGCTCGAATCAACAGAAATCGAGACAAAAATAGAACTATGGCTGCAAGGAAAAGAAATTGACGACAAACCAACACTCGATGACGCAAATGCAAAACGGCTGTTCAGCGCTGTAAGATCCCTAGAAGAATCATTCATAGGAGCAAGAGAATCAGCGAAATACTCCCTAAGCGAAGCTGAAGAAAACATAATTGCGGCGAAAGATCTCAACGGAATCAATGTACTCATAGACCTTAGAAGCGAGATAGACACGGAGTTCAAATTCAAATTCAAGCCAAGGGGACTAAAAAACATATTCAAAAAGAAAACAAACCACACAATAGAAGAGCTAATAAAATACTTCGACTCAAACAACCCAAAAGAAAGAGAAGATTCCTACCGCCTGCTACTAACCAAATACAAAGAAAACATAAACAAATTCTTCACAATCTACCAGTCTATAGTGAAAGACTGGGTGTACTTCGCCAAAAAAAGAGGATACAATTCCCCGATATCCTGCAGAAACCATGACAATGAAGTCCCTGACGAAGCCATAGCAACCCTCCTACAGACATGCTCTGAAAACAAAGGAATCTCCCAAAACTACTTCAGATGGAAAGCCAACGAACTAGGCATGAAAAAACTAAGCAGATTCGACATACGAGCACCGCTTGAAAACAAAGAGCAAAACATACCCTACGAAAAAGGAAAAAAACTCGTACTAGAGTCACTGTCACAGTTTTCAGAAGGGTTTGCGGAAAAAGCAAAGATGATAATCGATGCGAACCACATAGACTCCCGCTCCCGAGAAAATAAAATCTCCGGAGGATACTGCTGCACAATCACGCCAGACATAATACCTTACATCCTAATGAACTACACCGGAGGACTAGAAAGCATCTCTACATTAGCCCATGAGCTAGGACACGGGATACATTCCCTATACGCGAAGCACCACTATCCAAGCACACAGGAAGCAAGCCTCCCCCTTGCAGAAACCGCATCCACATTCTCAGAGATGATACTCTTTGAAAAATTGTTCTCACAAGCTGATAATGACAAAATGAGAAGGTCGATGCTCTCCAACAGGCTGATAGACTCATACTGGTCCGTAATAAGGCAAAGCTATTTCATAGACTTCGAAATCAAGGCCCACGAGGCCATACCAAAAGGAGTAACAGCCGAGGAGCTCTCAGGAATATATTTCGACACACTAACTGAGCAATTCGGAGATGCAGTCGATGTAGACCCAGTATTTCGATATGAATGGGCATATGTGTCACACATGGCAGAAGTCCCCTTCTACTGCTACGCATACAACTTCGGAGAACTCCTATCAATGTCTCTCTACTCCAGATACAAGAAAGAAGGAGACAAGTTCATACCGGAGATAGAAAAAATCCTCTCATACGGAGGATCAAAAGATCCCCAGAAAGTGCTGCAGGGAGTAGGCATAGACATGTGCTCAAAAGAATTCTGGCAAGGAAGCTTTGAACTAATAAAAAACTGGCAAAAACAGTTGGAAAGCTACAAATAAGCAGAAGCTTTATAAAAAAACTAATGTTTTCAACCATAAATGAAAGAAGTCAAGTGCTGCAAATGTAATAGGACCCTAGAAGTAATCGAAACAAGCAGCTTTGAGATACCCAAATACAAATGTGATGATTGTCTAGAAAATGAATGATCTCTTACTAATATACCTAACAGTAATAGGGATGGGCGGCTTTTATTTTGTAGTGAAATTTCTAGTAAAGGGAAAGGAACCAAGATGAAACCGGAAACCTTCCGAAAAATCACGAGTTAAAGATAAATAAAGCAATTCTTTAGATACTATCGGAGGCGAACTGGAACTTTAAAGCAAACCGAAAGGTATTTAATAAAGTTATTTAATATTATTTAATATGGTATTAAAAACATTCAACCTAAACGAAGCAATCTACAATAAGTTTTCAAAATTCTGCAAAGAACACGGAATAAGCATGAGCAAACAAGTAGAACTCTTCATAGAATCCCAAGTAAATATGGAAACAGAAGTAAAACCCAAATATCTCAAAAAACTTGAAAAAGTAAGAAATGGAAAATACCATAAGTTCAATACTGTTGCTGAATTAAGAAAGTCCATAGAGGAATGAGAGACTTTGAATTCAGTGACCCTCTTAAAAAGATTCTCAACAAGCTTTACAAAAAAGATAGAGCAAAATATGAAGCTATAATCAAAAAAGTTGAAGACATAACTAGTTCCTTAGATTTAGACCATTATAAAAATCTAAGATATAACCTTAAAGATAGCAAAAGAGTACACATTGGGCACTTTGTCCTTATTTTCAGAGTTGTTGAAAATAAAGTTTATTTTGATGATTTTGATCACCATAACAACATCTACAAGTAAACCGGAAACCTTCCGAAAAATCCTAAGTTAAAGATAAAAAAGGCAGACCCATATCAATTTCTGGAGGTAAAATTTATATAGGTAAGACCAATCTTACATTGTATGGATATCGCAATAACAAAAATGAGCTCAAAAGGACAAATAGTAATACCCGCGGAAATGAGAGGAGACATGCACGAAGGCGACAAGCTTGTAGTAATCAAAGCCGGAAATCAACTAATCCTAAAGAGCATTAGCGAGTTTGGAAAAAAGCTTGAAGAAGATCTAGAGTTTGCAAAAAGAACTGAAAAAGCATGGAAAGAATATGACCAAGGCAAATCCAAAAGTATGAGTTTTGACGAATTCCTAAAAAAAGCAAAGAAATGGTAGATATTGAGCTAGTACCACATTTTCAAAAAGTACTTTCTAAAACAGACTTTGCTCTTAGAGAAAAAATCTTAAAACAGATTGATAAGTTAAGAAACAATCCTGAAACCGGAAAACCTATGAAACACAGCAGGAGAGGCACTAGAGAACTTTACATAAAACCTTTTAGATTGTCTTATGCTTATATCAAAGAGGAAAATAAGATTCTCCTTCTAGACATATACCACAAGGACGAGCAGTGAACCGGAAACCTTCCGAAAAATCATAAGTTAAAGATAAATAAAGCAATTCCCCAGATACTTTCGGAGGTGATTCCAATGGAATTCGACGGATTGAGCGACAAGAAGATTGAGCAGCTGAAGAAGCAGCCAATCATTGAAAGCGCTCTTAAAAAGAGCATGGACGGACAGTGGCTATTGCACAAGACCACCATCCTGGACATCAAACCGATGACCTACCTGGAGAAGGTTTTGGAATAAAGGGCTTAACCGCCCTTTTTCCTTTATTTTCATGAAACGCATTCTCAAAGACCCTTATTTTGTAGTTACTGACCAGAAATAACACACAGAAAGGCTTATATACCAGTTGTATCTTCAAAGTAGTAACTAAAAACCATAAAGGGGTAAAAATAAAATGAAACTAAAAAACATACTAACCGCAGGCGCAATAACACTAGCAACAATACTAGGAAACGCAACACCAGCAAGAGCACACGAAACAATCAAACACCCAGGAGAATACAAAATAGTCCTAGAGAAAGACATGAACACCTGGAAAGCAATAGAATACGTGCTATACGGCAAGAACAAAGGATCAAAAAGATCAAATCTTCAGCAAAGGCTAATAAGCGAAGCACTAGTCGGAGCATACAAACATAATCTATTCAGACATCAACTAAAAGAGCTAGACAAACACACATATCACAATCCTAATTGGAATAAACACATGGAACTGATCAAGAGAATGAGATCAGACAACTCAGGATACGGCGAACTACCAGACCTTGACTGGGTAAACAGAAATGAAAAATCAGCAGCACCAGACGGACTGGCAATGGATCTAAAGCCAGGAGACAGTTTCTACATGACAGCAAGCCAAATAACAAACGAAGAGCTTGCAGAACTGCTAGACAAAAAAGACGGCAACAGAGACCACGTGATCCACGCTGACGGGAGACCTGTACACTTCAAAAAGAAAGACAAACCAAGAACACCAGAACTACCAAGATGGCTCATCACACCAGAAATACCAGAAAGAACAGATATGAAAGAACCACACAACCTATCCGGAGCACTAACAGCCGGATACCTTAATGAAAACCTAAACGGACAAACATTCATGCAAGGACCAAAATTCGACCTGGATTTTGACTATACAACCAGCATAAACGACAACTGGAACCTAACAATAGACACTGACAACGAATTCACATACGGACTATTCAACGAAGGATCAGCAACAATACTAAACCTAGAAGGAGCAGTACTGTTCAACTACGAACTAACTGACAACTTAGAAATAGGAGCCGGTCCAAGAGTTAGCCTTCTAAATGCAAACATAAACTACGCAGGAAACCAAGCAGAACTAACAGACTTTGCAGGCGGAGCAGAAGCAACAGCAAAACTAGAAACAGAATACGTAGACGCAACCCTAGACTACTCATTCAACCTAGGAGTAGGAGGAGACAACTTCCAAGGATTCAACCCAATAACACAACACAAAGTTGACCTGGAAACAACACTGCATCTAAACCCACTACACTTCAACGCAGGATACGAGTTCCAACACGACACACAGAACATCAGAGGAGTATCAAGAAACAACCTAGACCACACACTAGAAGCAAGTGTAGATCTAGATATAACTGACAACCTAACTTTAACTGCAGGATACGAACTAAACATCCACGAAGGAGACGCAAACAATACACTAACAAACACAGCAACAGCAGGAGTTAAAATCCGCTACTAAAAGGGGGAATAAAAATGAAACTAAAACTAATACTAACAGCAATCGTGGCAATACTGATAGCAAGCGCAGTAGTCATGGCAGGATCTGTCACAATAACACCAGACCAACCAACAACCAGCGATGCACTAACATGCAAAGTAACAGGAAGCTCAGCTACATACAACTTCTACTGGTACAAAGACGCAACACAATACTCAACAAAAACAGGAACAAGCTCAGCGATACCAAGCTCAGCAACCAACACTGGAGAGAAATGGATCTGCAAAGTATTCACACCAAGCTCAGGATACCTACCTGAAATGTATATCGGAGAAGCAACAAAAACAGTAAAAGCAGATGCACCAGTAATAGTGAAATCACTATGCGAAGACGGACTGGACAATGATGGAGACGGTTTAGTAGACATGGACGATCCGGGATGCAGCAACCCAGAGGACGATGATGAATACAATGCACCTGATCCAGTATACCAATGCTCAGACGGAATAGACAATGACAACGACGGACTCGTAGACATGCAAGACCCAGGATGCAGCGGTCCAACAGATAACAGTGAATACAACATGCCACTGAGACAATGTATAGACGGTATTGACAATGACGGAGACGGACTAATAGACATGAACGATCCAGGATGCACCAGCTGGCTTGACAACAACGAATACAACGAACCACAACCAACATACCAATGCTCAGACGGACTGGACAACGACAACGACGGACTCGTAGACATGCAAGACCCAGGATGCACAAGCACAACCGACAACAACGAATACAACGAACCAGAACCAACATACCAATGCTCAGACGGAATAGACAATGACAACGACGGACTCGTAGACATGCAAGACCCAGGATGCGAAAGCACAACCGACAACAACGAATCAGATGACCCAGTAACAGATGACCTATGCTCAATAGAAAAAGTCTGGATAAACGGCAACCTAATGGACGACATAAGACTTGAAGTCGAACTAGGAGAAGATCTGGATGTTGAAGTCAAGATCAAGTGCGGAGACATAGACAGTGAAAAAGAACTAAGGCTAGTCGGATCAATCTGGACAGGCGAATACGAAGACGTTCAAGATGAGACAGGGCTATTCATAGTAAAACCAGGAGTAACATACTTCAAAAGCATGACACTAACAATACCCCAAGTAATGGATACAGAAAACAACAAGCTAAGACTGATGCTGGTTGACGGACAAGAAGCAGAAAAAACAGACTACAACTTGTATGTGAAAGAGCAAAGACACAACATAGTTGTCCAAGACATACTTACAAACCAAGCAAAAGCCGGAGAAACACTCTTCATAAAAGTAAGAGCTGAAAACCAAGGATACAAAGCAGAAGAAGACATAAAAGTCACAGCAAGCTTCCTAGGAATTACAGCAAGCACATACATAGACGAACTGGAATCATTCGGAAATGACGACACAAGAACAGCAAACCTGTTCATCTCAATACCAGAAAACACACCAGACGGACTGTATGAACTAGAAATAACACTGAAATACGGCAAAGAGAAAACTGTTGAAACAAGACTCATCCATGTAACAGGCGGAACAGCAGCCACTGCAAGCGATGATGAAACACTAGCATCAATATCACAACTGCCAGAAGAAGTCACAGTAGGCAAAGAATCACAAGTGAAAGTAATGATAGTGAACCTAAACGATGAAACCAAGGCATACGGCGTACATGTCACTGCAGACTGGGCAACAGTAGACCAAGAGCAGCTAGTAACAATCGAAGCAGGTAAATCAGCAGAAATAATTGTCAAGATACTTCCTGAAGAAACAGGCATACAAGACTTTAGAATAGATGTCACAGCAAATGATGAGGTAATAGCAGAATATAGCGCAAAAATAGAAGTAAAAAACCCATCAAGAGCATACGGAGCGATATTCGGAAGCCTAGCAGGAATAATCTTGGTTGTAGGACTGATACTAACAATCAGAAGCGTGCAAAGAAAGCCTAAAGAAACTTCTTTTTATTAAATTTTCATTTTTAAACTGTTCATAAAAAACAAGCAAACATTATAAATTCCAAGAAGATTAAATATTTGTGAAACTGCAGAAATTCTTAAAAAGACTCAGCTTAACCGCAGCAGCAATCATACTATTCGACAACATCATAATGATACCCTCCAGCATGCTGGCCCCATACTTCTGGTCACCAACAAAGAAAGAAAATGCCAAAATCACAGAATTCAAAAGAGACAAAGACCTAGGAGCACTAGAATACATGGTACTCGCACACAGCATAACCAACAGAACCTTAGTTGATGAAGAATGCGACTGCAAAGACTATGGCATAGAAACATTCCGAAACTACAAAAAACTAATCAAAGAAGACGGAAGAGAAGACCTAGCAGACGATGTAAGACTAGCATTCGGCAGCGTATACGCAAACTACTCCGCGCTCCATGTATGGAACGAGATAAAACTAGACGGCAAATGGAAAGAATTCGAAACAACGAACTGGGAAGGAAGTATACACGACAACTGGGGACTAAAATACCAAGCAAAATCCCGAAAAGAAAAACTTACCCCAGAAAGCATGTACCACTACATACCACTAACAATCAGACAAGCAGACCAAAATGTCGCACGCATAAACTTCGAATGGTTCTACAAAAGCGACGGATTCTTCATACCGATGATGCAGACAAACAAACAATGGATAGAACAATACCTCCAAGAGAAGAAAAATTCCGAAAAAAAATAAGCAAACCTTATAAATTCTGACAAAAGCTAAAACTACATGACAGACTTAATAGCAGTACTAGGCACAGGAAAAGGCACCTGGGCACATGTCTCAGCACTAATAAGAGCAGAAAACTGGGAAAATATACATATAATAACAAATGACTTCGGAAAAGATAAATTCAACAATGAAAAAAATGCCAAACTAATAATCCTAGACGAAAACCTAAGCGTAGAAGAGATGAAAGAGAAAATAGCCGGAGAACTAAAAGACAAACTCAAACTGGATGTAGCAATAAACCTAATCTCAGGCAGCGGAAAAGAACACATGGCACTGCTATCAGCACTCATGAGCCTCGGAGTAGGAATGAGATTTGTCATAGAAAAAGACGGAATGAAAGAGCTCTAAAAAGCGAAATCGTTAAAAGTATCTATAATCTAAAGGTGATTAAAATGAACCTATTCAAAAATATACTCTCAGCAGAAGAATCATTATTCATAAACACAATGGCACTAGACTATGACTTCCTGCCACCCAAACTGAAATACAGAGAAGACCAACAAGAATATCTAGCAAACTGCATAAAACCACTGTTCCAAAAAAGAACAGGAAAAAATGTCCTCATAAGCGGAGCACCCGGAATAGGAAAAACAGCAGCATGCAAATTCGTATTAAGAGACTTAGAATCAGAAACCAAAGAAATAATCCCCCTATATGTGAACTGCTGGAAAAAAGACACAGCACACAAAGTAGCAGTAGAAATATGCAACCAAATAGGATACAAATGGGTAATGAACAAAAAAACCGATGAAATAATCCAAGAAATAACAAAGATACTCAACAAAAAAGCAACAGTAATAGTACTAGACGAAGTCGACAAGCTAGAATCTGAACAAATAATATACCAACTAGTCGAAGACCTGAACTACAAATGCATATTCATGATCACAAACGAGAAAGACTGGCTAGCCAAACTAGACCAAAGAGTAAGATCAAGACTAGTCCCTAGCCTAATAGAATTCCAAGCATACACCCACACAGAAACAGAAGGAATACTCAAACAAAGACTAGACTACGCATTCGTACCAAACATCTGGGAACAAGAAGCATTCGACAAAGTAGCCGGAAAAACAGCAGAACTAAAAGACATCAGAACAGGAATGTTCCTCCTAAGAGAAACAGGCACAATAGCAGAAGGAAAAGCGTCTAGAAAAATAACAACAGAACACGCCGAAGGAGCAATAGAGAAACTAGAAAGTTTCAAGATACGCAAATCAACAGACCTGACAGACGAAGAAAAAGAAGTGCTCACACTAATCAAAGAGCACACAGGAAAAACAAGCAAAGAAATCTATGAAATCTTTAACATGGACAACAACAGATCCTACCGCACATTCCACAGACGAATCAAAGCACTAGAAGAAGCAGGAATCATAGAAATAAAAGAAGAACACATAGAAAATGGCGGACGAATTTCTGTATTAAAAATAATAAAAAAAGAATAAATTACTTTTTCTTTTTCTTCTTATGGAAATGCTCTTCCTCCTCTTGCTCATAACCCCTTACAAAACCTTCCTCAGCAGCACTAATTTCATCATCTTCGACAAGCTCCTCAGATTCTTCAGGATCAGAAATTTCCTCAGATTTCTCATCAGTAATCTTTCCTTCCTCAACACCCTCTTCTATCCTCTTGTCATGCAAATTCTGCTGATATTCCGGATCTTCAGGAATCATCCGCTCTTGATTATACTCATCTTCTTCTTCCTCAACCTTGTCAAGCATTTCTTCATTTTTCTCTTCTTTCAGCTTATGCTCTTCAACTTGAAGTTCGTCCTCAGGATGGAGCTCCTCAATAAGTTCCTCCCTCTGCTTCTCTGCTTTCTTCCTATCACGCTTTATCTTCTCTTCTTCAGACATAGTTATTCACCTCGCTATTCTCGTGAACTAATGGGTATATAAGTTTTTCCTGGGAAACCACTTGCCACTTGACAACCCTCCGCGCCACGCTTAAATACTAACCACAATTATACCCTCTTGTCCCCAAAAAAAGGACAGGAGGTGAAGCCACAACCATTGCCGGCCGTCAAAACGGCGGTCCGAGCAAACCCCAACACGGAGGTGATACAAATGTTGGACCAAAAAACAATAAATGGAATATTCAGCCAAGTGCTGATGAACTTACCCATGGAAAAGGAGGTGATAAAAAGTGAAGTATTCCAAACTGATAGACGAAGAAGATGACCTAGCCAAAGACTTTTATTTTTTTCCTTTTTTACCCAAAGCAAAGTAACCTTTAAATATCTCAACCGATATTACTGACTCTAACATGAAAGTACTGGCATTCACAGACCTGCACGGAAGCAAAAAAGCAGTAAAACAAATACTCAAAAAAGCAGAAAAAGCAGACCTGCTAGTATGCGCAGGAGACATATCAGACTGGGGAAAACACGACAAAGAAATTCTAAAAGAACTAGAAAAAGCAAACAAACCCATGCTACTAATTCCCGGAAACCACGAACTGATAGAAGAACTAGCGATAACAGCGCAACAATTCAACTATGTAATATACCTGCACAAAGGAAGCTACCAATTCGGAGAGTACATATTCTTCGGCTACGGCAACCAAGGATTCTCAGCAGAAGAAAAAGAATTCGAAAGAATAGCAAACCAATTCAAAAAAACTCTCAAGAAAAATGATAAAGTAATACTAGTAACCCACGGACCGCCACACGGAACACAACTAGACTACATACACGGAAGACACGCCGGCTGCAAAACAATCACCAGGTTCATAAAAGAAATCAACCCCGCAGTAAGCATAAGCGGACACCTACACGAAACATTCGGAGTAAAACAAGTCCTAGGAAGAACGCTACTGATAAACCCGGGACCCGAAGGAAAGATTCTACTACTATGAGACTAATAACAGACTATAAAGAAATAGACGAGACCCGTCAGTACATGAAATTTGCAGCAATCGAGGCAGGTAAATCTAAATGCAAAAAATCACAAAGAGGCGTGGTAATCGGAAAAGCGAAAAAGGAAGTCAGAACAGTAACAATCGAAGACATTATCGGAACAGGATACAACAAACCACTAATTGAAGAGCTCTGCGACCCATGCATAAGAGAAAACATAAAAGACAACAGCAGAGTAGAACTATGCCCCGCAATCCACGCTGAACAGATGGCAATAATAAAAGCAGTCAGACCGCTAACAGGACTGACAATGTATCACATAAAAGTCAAAGACGGAACAATGAGAACTTCAGGAAAACCCTCATGCACAGTCTGCAGCAGAATAATACTTGAATCAGGAATATCCGAATTCGTACTATGGCACGAAGAAGGTTATGTTGCGTATGACTCTGAAGAATTCAACAAACTATCCTTTGACTACTTTAATCTAAAACAGCCTTAATCCTTCTCACACCAGATGAAGAAGCTTCCTCTTTCTTAATCTTAAAATGACCAAGATTAGAAGTGTTTGAAGTGTGCGGACCGCCACAAATCTCCTTAGAATAATCACCAATAAAGTAAACCCTAACCTTCTCACCGTACTTATGCTCAAAAACACCAATAGCACCAAGCTCCCTAGCTTCATCCAAACTCTTCTCCACAAAAGTCACAGGCAACGATTCTTTTATTTTTCCATTAACAATATCCTCAACTTCCTGCCGCTCCTCCTTAGTAAGCTTCCTATCAAAAGAAAAATCATACCTCAACCTCTCAGAAGAAACATTACTACCCCTCTGCATAACATCACCGCCAAGAACATCCCTAAGCGCCTGCGCCAACAAGTGAGCAGCAGTGTGCATCCTGGCAGTCTGCTCAGAACCATCAACCAAACCGCCCTTAAACTTCTGCTCAGTACCCTTCCTAGAAATCTCCTGATGCTTCTCATACTCTTTTTTGAAACCTTCAACATCAACCCTAATCCCTTTCTCTGCCGCAAGCTCCTCAGTCATCTCCAAAGGAAAACCATAAGACTGGAACAATAAGAACGCCTCAGGACCATCAATCAACTCATCATTTGAAAACTTCTTAAAAATATTCAAACCCTTAACTAAAGTCTGAGAGAAACGACCATACTCAAGTTCCAACTCTGAAATTATATTTGACTCGTTCTTAACCAAATGAGGATAAGCCCCCCCATTTATTTTAATAACTTCTCTTGCTATAGTTTTAGTAAAATCACCCTCAATACCCAAACGCCTAGCATACCTAATAGACCTCCTAATAAGTCTTCTCAAAACATAACCTTGGCCAAGATTAGATGGGACAATACCATCAGCAATAATAAAAACAGCTGCACGAACATGATCAACAATAATCTTTACATACCCCTCATCCTCATTCTTCGCTAAACTCTTAACTTTCTCAACAATAGGCTTTATGACATCAATATCATATACCGACTGCTTACCATTCAAAATAGCCACAGTCCTCTCAACACCCATACCTGTATCAACATTCTTCTGCTTCAATGGAATGTACTTGCCTTCAGAAGTCTTATTGTACTGCATGAAAACATTGTTCCAAACCTCAAAATACTTACCGCAACCGCAACCAGGCTTACACTTTTTACCGCACACTTCCTTACCTGTGTCAACAAAAATCTCAGTATCAGGACCACAAGGACCAGTCTCGCCAGCAGGACCCCACCAATTATCCTCCCTAGGCAAGAAAAAAATTCTATCTTTTGGAATACCAACTGCCTGCCAAAGTTCTGCAGACTCGGTATCCTTAGGAGCATCATCATTACCCTCAAAACAAGTAACATAAATTGAGTTAGGATCAATCTTCAAAACTTCAGTAAGAAACTCATAACTCCACCCAATAGCCTCCTTCTTAAAATAATCACCAAGAGACCAATTACCAAGCATCTCAAAAAAAGTCATATGCGACATATCTCCGACTGAATCTATATCACCAGTCCGCACACATCTTTGAATGTCAGTTAGCCTCTTACCCTTTGGATGAGACTTGCCCAATAAGTACGGTACCAAAGGATGCATACCAGCGGTAGTGAACAAAACAGTAGGATCGCCCTTAGGAACCAATGAAGCATTCTCTATAACAACATGCTTTTTCTTCTTGAAGAAGCCCAGGTACAAATCCTTCAGCTCTTTAGCGGTAAGCGATTTCATAAAAGTGCAATATGGGGTTGCAATATAAAAAGATTATGGTATCCTCAACTTCCTATCAGGACTATCCTCGCGCATAAGAAGCACAACTCTTGAGTTCTCTTTCTCATCAATAATCTTAAAATCAGTCAAGCCACAGATTTGTTTTGCAAAATCTCTAATCTCTTCATGCCAAGGCATAGACTCGTAAGTCATACGATACTGTGCATACCCCATAGGCATCGCAGCCTTAAGTTCGATAAAGTCCACATCCAAATCTCTCAGCAAGTTCGCATAACCTTCCGGATTGACCATGTTCAAACCTTTCACCAAAGTCAAACGAATAGTTCTTCTGCTGAATTTTTGCAAAATTTTTAATGACTCCTGCAACCTTTCCCACGCATCAGGTATCAAGGGATTACAAGTCGTCAAATAAGTTTCCTTATCAGGAGCAGCAATAGTGATATACATCTGAGTCGGCTTGTGATTCAAAAGTTTTCTCATCATATCCGGCTTCAAACCATTCGTCACAACAAACGAAGTCATACCACGACTGTGAATCTCATCAATAAGTTCGGGAAGCTTTGGATAAAAAGTTGCATCACCCGCAAGACTCAGCGCAATATGCTTCGGATCCATCGCTTCTTCAAATTTTTCTTTGTCAGTTTTTTTATTTCCCCTGAAACCCTGCAAGTATTCTTTTTGTTCTGCAATCAAGCCATCAAGAATAAATTTTGGATCATCGGGATTCTCAATCTCTTTTGGTTCAGTATAATCCAAACACCTCCAACAAAACTCGCAACGCAAATAACAATTAGTAATCGAAACAGAAGCCTGAATGCATCTGTTAGGATTAATTCCATAAAAAGTATTCTTGTAACATACATCCTCATCAAGAATCGCACGCTTACACCATAAACAGACCTTTACCGCAGAATGACTCCCTACGAGTCGATAACCTTGCCTTTTAAAGTCCCGCCTTAGTTTAGCATCCATCATTCTCATAGGAAATCACAATGAGTTTTTAAGAATTATGGATAAAAAAATAAAAAAATAAAAAAAATTGAAAAAACCTTTATCTTTTTTTCTTTTTCTTTGCCGCCTTTTTCTTTGCTGGTTTCTTCTTCACTGCTTTTCTTTTTGCTGGTTTCTTCTTAGCTACTTTCTTTTTTCTTACCACTGCCATTTAATATTCACCTCCTTATTTTTTTACGAAATGTTATGATAAATATCACGCAAAACAATTATAAAAAGGTTTCTATTTGAAAAAATCTCCTAAAATTCATGAAAAAAATTTTTTTAACTTCAAAAAATTCTAGTTTTTTTATTTCAGAAATTTTTTTAAGAGTAACTTCAACATTTTTTGGCTCATTTCTTGTCCTAGGAATGTGAGAAAGAAACGGCGAATCAGTTTCAGTAAACAATTTTTCAACAGAAATTTTCTTTGCAAGCTTCTGAAATTTTTTAGAAACAACAATCGCAGGAGGAATTGAAAAAAAATAACCGGCCTTCTCAATTTTTTCTGCTAGCTCAAGATTACCAGAGAAACAATGCATCACAACTCTCTTCACACCCCCCTGTTGCAAAAGTTCAAATGTTCTCTCTTCAGCATCACGCGAGTGAACTATCATGGGAAGATCCATCTTTTTTGCAAGCTCGATAAACTTCAAGAAAACTGCCTCCTGCCTTGCATGGTTAGGAACCTTGAAAAAGTCCAAACCCACCTCACCTATAGCAACAATCTTCTGCTTTGAGATAAACTCCAACTCTTCATCAATCTCCTCATCGGACATCATAAGAGCCTCAGAAGGGTAAATGCCCAGAGCAGGCAAAACTATCCTGTACCTCTTTGAAAGCTCCAGAACTTTCCGATTGCTACCAACATCAGTACCATTATCAATAACCGCAACAACACCAGCCTCCTCAGAACGCTTGACAACCTCATCCCTATCCTTATCAAAAGTCTTATAATTCAAATGCGCATGTATATCAAATAGCATAGTTTAGGGATATAGAGCAGTCATTTATTAACCTAACGAATCAAAAATTATATAAAATGAGCCACACTCTTGCAGTATAATGGAATTCCTAAGCGTAAAAGAAGCAATGGAAAAAGGAGACGGCAAAGTCTCGCTTCGAGGGTGGATACACAGAAAAAGAGAATCAAACAAATTTATCTTCATAGTTCTAAGAGATGCAACAGAAATAATCCAATGCGTAATCAAAAAAGACTCTGTTCCAGATAAAATCTGGGAAGACGCAAGCAAGATGCTTATTGAAAGCTCAGTAGAATTAGAAGGGGCCATCAAAAAAGATGAAAGAGCACCAACTGGATTTGAACTGCAAGTTAGCAAACTAAATGTTGTACACTTCTCAGAAGTATTTCCAATCACAAAAGACCAAAGCATAGAATTCCTATCAGACAACAGACACCTATGGCTACGAAGCAGAAAGATGACTGCAATAATGAAAATAAGAAGCACAATCTTCGGAGCAATACACGAATACTTCAGAGGAGAAAAATTCTACGAATACCAATCACCAATATTCCAATCAACACAATGCGAAGGAGGAAGCACCCTGTTCAAAGTAGATTACCTAGGACATCCTGTTTTTTTAGCTCAGACTTGGCAGCTATACGCAGAGCCAGCAATCTTTGCACTAGAAAAAATCTACACAATAGCACCAAGCTTCAGAGCAGAGAAATCAAAAACATCAAGACACTTAACTGAATATTGGCACGCAGAAATGGAAGTCGCATGGGCAAAGTTTGAAGACCTTCAAGACTATGCAGAAGAAACAATCAAACATGCTGTCAAAAAAGTCTTAGCTGAGAACAAAGAAGAGTTAAAGATACTTGAAAGAGACCTAAAGACTTTGAAAGCAACAGCAACAAAAAAGTTCCCAAGAATAACCTACACAGAAGCACTCGAGATATTAGCAAAGAAAAACAAAATGAAAATAAAATGGGGAAAAGATCTCAGAACAGTTGAAGAAGACGAGCTAACGAAACACTACGACACCCCGGTAATTGTCACAAACTACCCAAAAGAAGTCAAAGCATTCTACATGAAAGAAGACCCCAAAGACAAGAAAGTTGTTCAAGGATTCGACATCCTAGGACCAGAAGGGTATGGTGAGATTGTAGGCGGAAGCCAAAGAGAAGAAGATTTAGAAAAGATCAAGAAAAGACTGAAAGAAATGAAAGAAAAAGTTGATAATTACAAGTTCTACCTAGACACTCGCAAGTACGGATCAGTACCGCACGGCGGATTCGGACTAGGAGTTGAAAGACTAATCAGCTGGATATGCGGACTAGACAACATCAAAGACGCGATACCTTTCCCGAGAACACCAACAAGATGGATGCCTTAACGACACCTCTTCTACCTAAAGCTTAGAACGGCCTACAACTTTCCAACCTTTACCAAGATACTTACTAGCAGCAACATCAACATCAGGAGATATTTCCTGACAGTAAACAACAAAGTCATCAGTTGGAATACGATAGTCAATTGCTCTTATGTAAACACGGAGATCATCATGCAAGTGCAATCCCATATTCTCTCTAGGAATAAAAGGCAAAGTAATCTTCCTCGACAGCTCCCTCCTAATCTCCCTACCAACAGAAACATCCTCAATTCTTAATCTCAATTCCAGATTATAGTTCATTCCACCCTCCTCGTTGAAATACTCAACGCCAGATCTTCTAATTTCTTAAGATTCCACTTCAAAGAATCTGATTTCTTCCTCAACAATCCATTCCGGAGATCAAACTTCAAAAACTCACCATAAATATCCTCAACAACTGATTTTATCTTAAGCGCAGAATCATAATCCTTATTGATAACATCATCCACCGCAAGCCTCACAAGCTCACCAGCCAAGTCACAAAGCCCAAGAAGATAGCTATTAGCATCAACACCAAGCTCCTGCCGATTAAGAATCTTCCCATTATCAACAAAAGAAAGCAAAGTCAATGCCTCAACATATTCCTGCAAAGCAACACTACGCATGTCAGTATCATAACTTTCTTTAGGTAACTGCTTCACCTTCTCCTTTATCTCAACAGCCAATTCCCCTGCTTTTTTAACATCCCCCCTCTGAATAGCATGGATAATAAGCTTAGATAACTGTATAACCTCTCTCGCAGAAATAATCAAGTTCTCTCTATCCTTCTCAAAACCCTTCATCTCCTCACGCATCTTCTCAAAATCACTTAAATCCAACATAAACTGATAAAAAACAAGATTTGTTTATAAGCGTTTCTTAAGATAAACTTTAAATAATCCCCCAAACAATCACTAACTCAATGAAAACATTAAACATCGCCATTACAATAACAATCGGCTTCCTACTACTCTTTGCAGCAGGCAGAATAATAAACAGCCAAATAGAAGAAAAGAACTGGATTGATCCCAATGGGCGAATGGTATTCCCTGACAGAGGAGAAGTCAAGTTCACGCAAACACAAATCTCAGAAGGAAAATACAAAATAGTCTATGACAGCAAAGGAACAGACATACATGCACATCTCTACAAGCCATCTGTGACAAATGCGCCAGCAGTAATAATAGCCCCGGCAGCAGGAGCGCCAAAAGAAGGGCAAGAAGACTTTGCAAAATGGCTAGTCGACCAAGGATACGCAGTGCTAGTACTAGACCAAAGAGAAATAGGCGAAACCAAATGGACAGCACCAGACCCCCAAACAGAATATGACGCATTCATGCAAAAGAAAAAAGAAACAACAGAACAACTAATGATATACGATGTGCTAAAAGCATACGACCTGATGTCACAAATAGAAGGCGTTGATGAAAACAACATAATACTGGAAGGAGAAAGCATGGGCGGAAGATTCGCAATGGTAGCAGCAGCGATAGAACCAAAAATAAAAGGAATAATAGTAATAAGCAGCTCCGGATATGGAACCGTAACAGGACCACTCAAAGAATATGTGGATACAATAAACCCGGATCACTATGTAAACCTAATCTCCCCAAGAAAACTAGTAATGCTCCACTCACCAACAGACTCAGTAGTCCCAGCAATCCTGGCACAAGAAACCTATGAACTAGCAAAAGAGCCAAAAGAGTTCATAGAAATGCCAAAACCCTGCAACCACGGCAACTGCGACGAAATAAGAGACACACTCCTAGAAAAACTAGAAGAAATCCACAATTCTTAAATAGGAAGAAATTAATTTCTGAAACATGCTCAAAGTAGAATTCCACTCACACACGAATTACCTGCAAACATTCGGCGAAGGAAAGATGAGCCCTAAAGAGCTGATCGATGCAGTAAAAGCAAAAGGGTATGATGTCCTAGCAATAACAGAACACTACAACCAATTCTCAAAACAAAAAATGTTCCACCAAGACCCACTAAAAACATACTACGACTTCAAAGAATACGCAAGAGAAAAAGGAATCCTATTAATACCCGGCGCAGAAATACGATTCAAAGAAGGAGAAGTACTACTTATTAATTTCAAAGGCAATGCAAAAGACTATGTTACCCTGAAAGATCTGGAGAAACTTCCAAGAAGCACACTAGTAGCAGCACCACACCCGTTCTTCAAACTAAACCAATGCCTAGGCGCAGACCTAGAACCAAACATAGACAAGTTTGACGCAATTGAGCACTCATTCTTCTACACAAAAAGAATAAATGCAAACAAAAAAGCAATAGCCCTCGCAGACAGGTACGGCAAACCACTGATCGGAACCTCAGATGTCCACAGAGAAGAGCAGCTTGACAGAAACTACACCCTAGTCGGCAGCGAGAAAAAAATCCACTCAATAATCAGGGCAGTAAGGCAGAATAAGATAGAGCTAGTGACAAAACCGCTAAACACACCAACTTTTTCAAAAATGTTTGCACAAATGTGCCTCGACAAGATAGGAAAACTCCTAAGTTAAAGATCTTAAAATTTCCATAACTTTCTTGCCATCAACCTTTCCCCTAAACCTCTTCATCACCTCACCCATAAGAGCATTAGTAGATACGCCTTGGTTTGCCTTTGCTATCTTCTTTATCCCTTCTTCCAAGTCTTCTTCTGAAAGTTTCTTATACTTTTCTAAATTGATTTTATTTCCTTTTGCCTTTTCCACCAACATCTCGAAAATTGCTTCTTTGTTGACTTTGTTTTCATTTAATAGAGTTAAAGTTTCTAAAAAATCCTCCTCTGAGAACTTATAATCCAACTTATGCCTACTCCTAATCTCTTTTGGAGAATTAATAAAAGTATGAACAATAAAAGAAGGAGCAACCTTCGGTAACTTCTCTGTGTAGTAACCCAAATCCAAACCTCCCTCAACAACTGCTTTTGCCAACTCAGGATTCAAATTGTATTTCTTCTCATATTTTAGCGCCTTCTCTGAGATAAGTTCAGGAATCTCAATCAGACCCAACAACTGTTCGTTTATATTTATTGGAAGAACATCAGTCTCAGGATACATCCTAGCAGCACCAGGCATAGGCCGCAAAAAAGAAGTAGAACCATTAGGATTAGCCTTCCTCACTTCAGGCTTAGTTTCCTTTAGAGAGACTTGCCTGATTATTTCATTCTCAATTACTAAAGGCATAGTCCTTAAATCCTGGAATCCTTTTATTTCTACTCTTGACTTACCCTTAATAGAAACATTAACATCCTGCCGGATAGTACCAATACCTCCCTTTACTCTCCCAGTAGATTTCAGAATCATACCGATGACTGATGCTGTTTCCTTCGCATGCTCCGGATCCTTAATACTAGCATCTGTAGCAATTTCAATTAAAGGCACACCCAATCTATCCAATCTGTAAGTGGCAGTATCATTATCTGTTTTAACCTTCTTAGCAGCTTCTTCCTCCAAACAAACACTAGAAATGTTCACCTTACCCTTCGAAGTCTCAACATAACCATCAGTCGCAACAAGCATAGTTCTCTGAAAACCAGAAACATTACTCCCATCAACAACAATCTTCCTCATAACCTGCACCTGATCAACAACTTTTGCGTTCAGTAGCTTAGCCACCATCAAAGCAGTATGCAAAGCATGCTGATTCAAAGCTTTTGGAGGCTGCTCATCCATGTCAACTAAACATGAACTAGTCTCGCAAGCCTCATATTTTATTGTTTTATTTTTTGTTATCTCATGCAAAGCAGCAGCATCAACCTTACCAGACTCACCGGCAACAGCCCTTAATTTTCTCTCAAAAAAAATAGTCGGATTCTCATCATGAACAATAGCCGGGCAATTGCAAAAAAGCTTATGAGTCTCTAATTGGCGATGAATCTCCAAACCACACTTGAAACCAATCTCTTCATAGTCAGTCATGACTTACAATAAATGGGTATAGGTATAAAAAAGTAGCGTTAAATTACAGAAAATTATAAAAAGGCAACGAAATATGAAAAAATAACTAATGACAAACCAAGAATACCTAAAAAGTCTGCTTGACAAAAGAGAAGGAAAAGACATCGCAATAGCAGAATTATTAAAACTAGGAATTCTAGAATTACTGGCAGACTGGGAACAAAACGAAAAACCGAAATACTGGCCAGGAGTGAGCCAAGCAGTAATAACACAGAAATTGAAACAAAAATATGACAGCAGAATCACAAAGGACTATGTAGAGTTAGCATTAAATGACCTTCTGGAAACAAACACAATCCAAGCATCAAAAAGACCAATCCTCTACCAACGAGAAACTTTCTACAGGAAATCATTCCTCAAAACAGAATACGCACTAATAGACATTCTTCCTAAACCTTAACATTCCAAACCATAATGTTTTGGCAAAGAACGAGAAGACAACTCTCCCCTCAGGTTCTTAGTAATCAATTCCTTAACTTCCTTAGGATGATTAGACAACAACCAAGCCAACTTAACAAAAGTAGTCTCTGGGGTCATATCAGAGAAATTACCAAGCACCCCTGCCTCCTGTATAAGCCTCCCCGGAGAGTACACATTCATCTGCAAGGCACCATAGATCGTCTGAGGCGCCATAACAACAGGCATCTTCCCAGCCAAAGCCTTTATCGCAGCAAATATCTTCTTATTCTCCTTAGTCAAATCATCACTCTCAGTAATAGGAAAATGACCAAGACCAGTACCGGCTAACACCAAACCCTTGAAATCATCAAAACAACCAAACTCCTTAGCAAACATCTGCGGATGCGCATAAATCAAGCCAACCTTAAGACCCCCCTTAATAGGCTTAACCGCAAATTTACCCTCCTGCTTCTCAGGAACCTCAAGAGCAGTTATCTTCCTTGTCCTAAAATCAACCTCAGCCAAAGGACCACAATTAATAACCTTAAAAGCATCCCTCCTACTAGTATGCATCTTCCTCACTTTTGTACCAGGAGCAATAATGCAAACATCATCACTCTCAGACTTATGCATGCAAACAGCAACACCAGCATAATCAGTCTTGACAATAAACTCAGCAGCACATAACAAATTCATAGCTGCATCAGAACTCCCACGATCAGAACTGCGTTGCGCACCAACCAATACCACAGGCACAGGCACATTCTCAAGTATGAAACTAAGAGCAGCAGAACTGTAATGCAAAGTGTCAGTACCATGAGTTATTATAACACCATCTGCACCACCCAGAATCTCTCTCTCAACTGCCTCAGCCAAGGCATTATAATGCTCAAACCTCATATCCTCAGAAACCATATTACTTACCAACTGTGACCCAATATTAGCAATCTCCTTCAACTCAGGAAACATACCAACAATCTCCTCAGGAGTAAACTTAGCATTAACAGCACCAGTCTCATAATCAACCTTAGAAGCAATAGTCCCGCCAGTATGCAGAATAGATATAGTCTTCAACTCTTTGTTAAGAGAAACCTTTGCGGGGATATTTTTAGAAGTTTTAGCAGCCCTAAGAGTTTTAGTGGTCTTTATCTTATCCTTAGAAACACCGACATTATAACCACTGTCCAACTTAAGAACAACAGTATTATCATCATTAGAAGGCATACAGACACCTTCAAAAGAACCCTCTTTTGTTTCCACAATCACCCTGTCGCCTGGCTTGAAATCCGTCATTTAAGTAAACTGAAAGATTGCTTAAGTTTTATACTTTTCGCCGAGAAATGAATTCCCAAAATCCGAAAGGCGACTCAAGAAATAGTTCTTGCCCATTAAACAGCCTTTCAAACTCCTTAACTTCTTCAGCTGACAAGCCATGGTTGTATGAGTCCCCAACATTAACTCTTTCGCTAATCGTATACACCAAAGGCTTAATCGTTGCCCCAAAAAAAATATCTTCATCATAGGACACTCTCTGTCTTACACTCTTGGCCAAGCTTGGCAAATCCCGCAACCAGCTACCGCCCTTAATCATCCTCTCAAACTTTCCGTAACCTCCGCAGCATCCCCGATTGGTCGGGTACCTATTCCCATAGTCATATGCGAATCCATCTTCATGAGCATAGAGCTCGATAAGAAGAGATATCTCGAATCCTTTCCCTACGCCAGACCATAAATCCCTACGCTTGTCCTTGGTCATAAGATTTGAGTTAGCGGTCCTGTACTCTGCCTCTATCCGCCCCCCCAAATCGTAGATAACCCTCACAATCCTCCTGTGATCCTTGCCGTCATATCCTTTTAACTTCTGCGCCGCCTCTGCATGGCTCGCAAGAACATCTATTGTTATCATTTTATTAACCACTTAGTTTCTGGTAACAATAAAGATTTATATAGTCTAACCTATACATTAAAGCACGATAAGACTTAAATATAGAGTAAAAGTAATAAAATAATAGAAAAGGCCTTGATTGGGCAAAAAAAGGCTTTTTGGGCAAATCATTAATACGTATTTGGGCAAATACGATGTTTTCTAAGTAAGTATTGTGTAAACTACTTAATAAATATTTAGGTAGTCGAAAACATACTTTATAATAACAAAAAAACAAGGGGGTTAAATAAGATGGAATTCATCGTAAAAAACGCGTTACAACAGGCAGAATTAAACCCTGCAAATGACGCACAAATAGGACAAGCAAACATAAAAATATTCGGAATGGGTGGAGCCGGATGCAACGCAACAACATGGCTCTACAAAAAAGGAATACAAGGCGCAGAGATAATAGCAGTAAACACAGACAAACAGCACCTAGACCTAATGGAAGCAGATAAAAAGGTCCTAATAGGAAGAGACCTTACAAGAGGGCTGGGCTGCGGAGGATTCCCAGAAAAGGGAAGAGAAGCAGCAAAAGAACAGATTTCTGAACTAAAAGAAATACTACGAGGCTGCGACATGGTATTCGTAACAGCAGGCCTAGGCGGAGGAACAGGAACAGGATCCGCACCAGTAGTAGCAGAAATCGCAAAAGAAATAGGCGCAATAGTCATCGGCTGCGTAACCATGCCCTTCGATATCGAAAGAACAAGAATCGACAAGGCAGAATTCGGACTACAACAGCTAAGAGACTGCTCAGACACAGTAATAGTAATAGACAACAACAGACTGGTACAAATAGCAGGCAACCTACCGATACAGCAAGCATTCGCAGTCGCAAACGAACTGATATCAACAATGATCAAAGGCATCGTTGAAATCATCGCTGTACCATCACTAGTCAACCTAGACTATGCAGATGTAAAAGCCATAATGGCAAACGGAGATGTATCTGTCATCGGCATAGGCGAATCAGACAGTGAAAACAAAGTTGAAGAAGCTGTAAAAAGAGCTCTAACAAATCCGCTATTAGATGTAAGCTACGACGGAGCAACAGGAGCACTAATCCATGTAACAGGAGGATCAGACCTGACACTAGAAGAAGTAAGCCGATCAGGAGAGCTAATAACAGAAGCACTGGATGCAGATGCAAATGTTATCTGGGGAGCAAGAATAGACAACAGCATGAGCGGAAAACTAAGAATCATGACCATAGTAACCGGCGTCAAATCTCCATACATACTAGGCAAAGCGACAAAAAATTCCCGCAACCCAGCAGTAAGAGAAATGACCCGAGAGCTAGGAATTGACTTAATCAGATAATAGTCAAAGGTTTCCAACCCTTTGGTGTGAGGGCAAATTCCACCCCCAAAAAGAAGCTGCCCTCAATTTTTTGTTGGTCGGTGCTCACACGAGCATCGGCTGATATTTTTTTATTTAATTCTCAGCAAGATTTATAAACAAACACCAGATATTTTTTCTAAAATGAATAAAGAAGACCTAGAAAAACTAGAAACAATAGCTGCAGAACTATTTGAACTAAGAACAAAAGCACAAACAAGAATAAACAAAAAACTAAACCAATACGAACGTCTAGGCAGAATACTTGACAAAATCCTTGAAAACGGAGCCTATAAAAAAACAAAAGACGGAAGCGACTACTTCTTCACTGAACTAAACAGAATAAACAACGAGCTTGACGAGATAATTGAATCCTACAAAAAATAATCACTCAGAAACTTCTTTCTTCTTGAATAACTTCTCCTTCAAACCACCAAAAAAAGACACTGACCTAAAACTAGCATCAGTCTTCCCCCAACTATCAAAATAAGAAAAGTCAAAAATCTCCTTACGCTCCTGCTCCTTAAGCTCCTCCTTAGCAGGATAACCCAGAGTAATTATCACCTCAGGATCAATACCCTCATCAGGAAGAGACAACACCCGCTTAACAGTATCAGCAGGAAAACTGCCAACCCAGCAAGTACCAAAACCCTGCGCATGAGCCAAATTAATAATATTAGTCGCCAACGCCGCACAATTCTGAATGCTAAACATCTTACCCAACTCCTTAAACATCTTTGAAATCCCAGCATACTCATTGCAAACAACCAAATGCACAGGAGCAAAACCCATCCAATCCTGCTTCTTAGAAACCTTAGCAAGCTCAACACGAAGCTTCTCATCTGTAACAACTATAACCTTCCAATTCTGCTGGTTACCTGAAGAAGGAGTGAATCTCGCAATCTCCAATATATCAGCAACATCCTCAAGAGAAACCGCCTTATCAGAGTAACTTCGAATGCTCCTCCTAGTCCTTATTGCATCTTTAATATCCATAACAAGAAAGTTTAAAAGTCGCTGTATATTTATAACTTTCTATGGATTACCTTGAATTGGCAGAGGTCTATGAAAAATTAGAAAGCACAAGCAAAAGGCTAGAGAAGACAAAAATAGTCCATGAAGCCCTCAAAAAAGCAAGCATCCGAGATCTACCAGAGCTCATACAACTACTGCAAGGCAGAGCATTCTCAGCAGGCGATGAAAAAGTAATAGGAATGAGCTCCAAACTCCTAGCCAAAGCAGTAGCAAAATCAACAGGAGAAAGCGCAGATAAAGTCGAGAACCTATGGAGCAAAAAAGGAGACCTAGGATTAGCCGCAGAAGAACTGACCAAGCACAAAAAACAAAGAACACTATTCAGCCAAAAACTAACCATCAACAAAGTCCTAACAAACATCAGAAAACTCTCAGAAATGACTGGCGAAGGAACAGTCAACAGAAAAGTAGATTTAATCTCTGAATTATTGACCTCAGCCGAACCACTAGAAGCAAGATATATCTGCAGAACAGTAACAGAAGAACTAAGAGCCGGAGTCGGACCAGGAATACTAAGAGACGCCATAACATCAGCATTCCTACCAAAAGTAGTCGGAATAAACACAGAAGAAAAAAGCAAAAAAAACCTGCATGCAAAAGAGCCGGAAGACCTTAAAGATTTAGATGGATACAACACAATAACCGCAGACGATGAAAAAAAAGCAAGAGAAATCTACAACCACCTAATAGAAACAGTCCAAAGAGCATACGACCTAACAAACGACTTCGCAGAAGTAGCAGAAACAATCAAAGAAAAAGGATTTGAATCATTGAAAAAAATCTCAATGACACCAGGCAAACCAATCAAAGTAATGCTCTACGAAAAAGCAGAAAACATAAAAGACGCATTCAAAAAAGTAGGAGAACCAGCAGCAATAGAACCCAAACTAGACGGATTCAGAATACAAATACACAGAACAAAAGACAAAGTAATACTCTACACACGAAGAATGGAAAATGTGACAAAACAATTCCCAGATGTCGAGGCAGAAGCCACAAAAAACATACGATCAAGAGACTACATAGTAGACGGAGAAATAATAGGCATAGACCCAAAAACCGGGCAAATAAAACCATTCCAAGAAATATCACAAAGAATCAAAAGAAAACACAACATCAAAGAACTAATAAAAAAATTACCTGTTAAAGTAATGCTTTTTGACATCATGGAAATCAACGGAGAAAACATGCTCCAACAACCACTAGAAAACAGAAGAAAAAAACTCAAAGCAATAGTCAAAGAATCAAAAAACCTAGAACTCGTAAAACAACTAATAACAAGCAACAA
Source organism: archaeon (assembly GCA_043797705.1). GTDB lineage: Archaea > Nanobdellota > Nanobdellia > SCGC-AAA011-G17 > GW2011-AR17 > JAZDPJ01. The sequence goes on along the minus strand of JAZDPJ010000037.1, from coordinate 3,041 downwards.
AGAAAAAGCAGAAGAATACTACCAAAAATGCCTAAACGAAGGAAACGAAGGGATAATGATGAAAAACCTCCAAGGAGTATACAAACCAGGATTGAGAGTGGGATTCGGAGTCAAAGTAAAACCGATAATGGAAACACTCGACCTAGTCATAACAGAAGCACAATGGGGCGAAGGAAAAAGATCAAAATGGCTAAGCAGCTTTACTTTAGCATGCAGAAACGAGGAAGATGAGCTGTTCACAATAGGTAAAGTAGGAACAGGAATAAAAGAAAAGAAAGAGGAAGGAATAAGCTTCGAAGAAATAACAGACGAACTAAAAAAACACATAATCACAGAGAAAGGAAAGACAGTCAAAGTAAAACCAACATTAGTAATCGAAATAAGCTACCAAGAAATACAAAAAAGCCCAACCTACACCTCAGGATATGCGTTGAGATTCCCAAGAGTAATAAGAATAAGATCCGAAAGAGGAGTACACGACATAGCAACAACAAAAGAAATAAAGAAGCTCTACCAAAGCCAAAAGAGCGTTTCCTGACAAAGAAACTGAGTTCGTTACCAAACACCATCAGCAAAAAATGAACAGAATCCAACAAAAAGTCTTAATATTCAAGGTTAGATATTTAAACATGAGACACATTATCTTCTTAGCTGATAAGGACATTTCGGTTGCCCTGAAAAGGGTGTACCCATTATGCCTCTGTTAGGTGTTCAGCCAAGAGTGCGACGTCTGGACTAAAACTCGTTGCACAGGACCTGCACCTCTTAAGCTTCCTAATGGTACGAAAGACACGCCTTTAAAGCACATCGGTAGGTTAAGATTGAAATTGATGATGCTTGAGGTTCTCTCTCACCGAGTCCAGCTTATCAGCTATCATACTCAAAATGGCAAAAAAAAGAATTAAAAAAACTATCGGAAGGGGAAAAAGCAAAAACGCAAAAGCCTCAAAGATTGCAAAACTAAAAAGACTTGCAAAGCTAAAAACCAAAACTTCCAAGAAAAAACCAAAACCCTCAAAAAAGAAATTCTAAGTTGCTTACTACCCTCACCCTACCAAAAATAATCTCCTGATTTTAAAAAGCTACCACTCAACAATAGGAATGTTTATATATCAGTGAGGATTAGTTCTATTCAGCGTCATTCAAGAATGACAACAATAAAAAAAAGAGGCATTTCCTAGGAGGGAACATTAATGATCGTAAAAGAAGATTTTTTAAACAAACTAAGACAATATTTCAACCTAAATCTATATGAAGTAAAAATTTGGACAGCACTACTCTCTCGAGGAAGCTCAACCGCAGGAGAACTAAGCGAAATAAGTGATGTACCAAGATCAAGAGCATACGATGTTCTAGAAACACTAGAAAAGAAAGGATTCACTGTAATGAAACTAGGAAAACCAATAACATACATCGCAGTAAACCCCACAGAAGTAATAGAACGAGCAAAAAAGAATGTAAAAACATCAGCAGAAGATAATGTAAAAAAACTAGAAAGCCTAAGAGGCACAGAACTACTCACAGAACTAGAACTCCTACACAAACAAGGCATTGAATTCATAGAAGCTGCAGACCTATCGGGAGCACTACGCGGAAGAACAAACATCCACACACACATGGAAATGATGCTGAAAAACGCAAAGAAAAACATAACCATAATGAGCGGAGCAAAAGGCCTTGTCAGGAAAATAGACACACTAAAAGAGACGCTAGCAAAAGCACACAAAAGAGGCGTAAAAATACGAATAGCCGCACCAGTAACAAAAGAATCAGCAACAACAATGAAAAGCCTGCAAAAAATAGCAGAACTGAAAAACGCATCAAACATCACAGCAAGATTCTGCGTAGTAGACGACAAAGAAATAATATTCATGCTAATGGGAGACGAAGACGTACATTCTGATTATGATGTAGGAATCTGGGTAAACACCCCCTTTTTCATATCAGCACTAACAAACATGTTCAATTTGGCATGGGATAATATGGAAGATGCAGACAAAGTCCTTAAAAAACTTTAAATACACTGCACTTTTTCTTGCTTTTTTAATTTTAATAAACGGATGTGATACAATGAAAGCCAAAACAGGAAACACAGTAAAAGTAGACTATGTAGGAACAACAGAAGGAAAAATGTTCGACACCTCAATAAAAGAAGAAGCAGAAAAAGGAGGAATATACAACGAACAAAGACCCTACGAACCACTAGAATTCGAAGTCGGAGCAGGACAAATGATTCAAGGATTCGACAAAGCAGTACAAGGAATGGAAGTTGGCGAAGAAAAAACAGTTGATATTGCTCCAGGAGAAGCATACGGAGAATACAACCACGAGCTAATCAAAGAACTGCCACTGGAATCACTAAAAGACAACGGAATAACACCAGAAACCGGACAAAAAATCCAACTCATGACACCACAAGGGCCCCTAACAGCCATAGTCAAAGAAATCACCGATGACAAGATAATCCTAGACTTCAACCACGAACTTGCAGGAAAGACCCTGACATTCAAGATAATACTCAGAGAAATCAAATAAGATTAATCCCCTAACTCGGAACAAATCCACTCTGCACATTTCTTCATTTTTTCCATATCTTCCTTTTCAACAATAGAACAAGAAAAAGGGCATCTACCCTCTTTAATCTTGGAATAAATCATAAAAGGCGTAATTTTAATATCAAGTATGTCTCCTAGGTCATTATTTGGGCAGTTTATACATAATTTGAGTAACTCCCATGTTTTTTTCATAGAATGACCTTCTTTTTTCTTTCGGGGGTGGGGGGGATTCTGAAGCATAAACCTAGCAGGTGAAAACAATATCCTAATAAACTTATAGACGATATAAATCGTTAATACTCCCCTATCAGAGCAAATTTACAAAAAAAATCTGCCTAAAATTAAAGTATTGGGACAGCGAGGGTTTTAGTGCATGATTTGTTACAGACGGATAGTGTGGATGAGCTTAAGATTGGAGTTAATGTTACTGCCCCAACAGACGAGCCTGCCGGAGCAAAGACTAGCAGTATGACGATTGTGGCAGTG
>JAZDPJ010000010.1:0-5059 GCA_043797705.1 archaeon | reverse complement strand
ACAAAAGATTTCAGTATTTGTGCTGAAGGGCAATTAAGGGACAGGGTTAGTGATGAGCATTGGGGCCAGGATATTCTGAATATTGAAAAAATGAGGGGTTACCTGCTGGCGGTAAAGAGAGTTTTTGGATAGAAAAATAAGCAACACTTATAAGTTCGTTTAGTTTCTTTCTTGAAAATATTAAAGGAGGTAAAAAATGAGTAAGACTGAAGAAAATCTGAAGATTGCATTTGCTGGTGAGAGTCAGGCAAGGAACAAGTACACTTATTTTGCTAAGGTGGCGAGAAATGAGAAGTATTTCTATATTGCTAAGCTGTTCGAAGAAACTGCGGAGAATGAGTTGCAGCATGCTAAGAATGAGTTCAAGCTTTTGAAAGGCATTGGTGATACTAAGGCGAATTTGAAAGCAGCTATTGAGGGTGAGCATTATGAGCATTCTGATATGTATCCGAAATTTGCAAAAGAGGCGGAAGAAGAGGGTAATGAGGAAGCAGCTAAACTTTTCAAAGAGATTGCTGAAGTTGAGGTTGAGCATGAGGAGAGGTATAAGGAGCTTCTGAAGATGGTGGAGAATGGCACTGTTTACAAGAGGGATAAGCCGATAAGGTGGAAGTGCAGCAAGTGCGGGTATATCCATGAGGGTGAAGAGCCTCCAGAAGAATGTCCATCATGCAAGCATCCAAGGGAATACTACGAGCCTGAATGCATGTGCTTCTAGGGTGAATGCAAGTGCTGTGGGGGGTTAATCTTTTTTTTCTTTTATTGTTTTTTTGAAGGCGGCTAGTTGTTTTTCTGTGAGTTTTCCGTATCGTAAGTAGTTTTTCTTTATGCTTCTTAGAAAGCTGTTTTCCATGTAGAGTTTTTCAGGTATGTTGAAGAGTTTTTTCATTTCTGGATCTTTGATTTCTCCTTCTAGTTCTTTTTTCTCACATTCATAGCAGGTTACGTATCTGTCTTTCCATGTTGCTACGACATAGTTTTTTCTGCAGTTTGAGCAGAGTTTCTTGAATTTGGTTGCCATAGGAGAGTTTATTTCTTTTTTGTTTAAGAAGTTTTTCAGTAACCTTTATAAATTGTCTCTTATAAATAACTCAAAAATGGCGCTTGAAGAGCAGATTTCAAAGGATATTACTTGTTTGGAAGCTACTAAGCTGTTACTACCTTATTTTAAGATTGTTGATATGGGGAAAGAGGTTGAGGCTTGGGGGATATATCTTAATCGTTTAGATAAGTTACTTTTTATTTATGCGCTGCCTGAGATTGTTTCTGATTTTTTTCATTATGAACTTCCTAAGATGATTACTAGCCCTGGGAAGTGGAATGCTGAAAGAAAAAAGTGGAAAGAGATAAGAAAGGAAGCTTTAGCTAAAGAGGAAGAAAAAAGGCAGGAGCGTATTGATGATCATATCGCAGAGCAGAAGGAGCTTAATGCTTATGGTTTGGGATCTGTTGAGGAGAGATGCTTGTATACCAGTTTGAGGTATACTGGTTTTCGTTTGTGTGAGGCAGTTAGTCTTGCAGAGTATCTTGGTGACTATCGTAATGTGACTGAGGATACTAGGCCTGATATTTTGCCTGTTCATTCTGAGATTATAGGGAAGGATAATAAAGGTCGACCTCTGGAGATTAGGCTTGACGGCACTAATTTTGCTACCTTGTTGAGGGGTCAGGTTTGGTGGGCGTCTCTTGATGTAGGCACGAATTTTTTAATGAATGAGGCTATTGCTGAGGGTTATTCTGGGTTTGGGAGGATAATGCCTGGTTTTGAGAGTAAGGCTGCTGCTGCTCTTGTAGGTGAGCTCTATGGGTGTACTGCGGATGGTAATAGTGCCAAGTTTTTGGATGCAACTTATGTTAAAAGAGATTCTGAGATGTTTTACCTCAGAAGGGACATTCAAAACCTTTAAAATATGGCGGGTATTCTTTTACACTATGAAGCAGGTAATATTGATAAGAAAAGACTTGAGGATGCCTATTGGTAAGGCGTGTGCTCAGGTTGCTCATGCTTCTGTGCAGGCGGTTCTTAATTCTGATAAGGGCAAGGTGGATATGTGGATATCTGAGGGTGCTAAGAAGATTGTTTTGGAGATTTCTGATTTGAAGGAGTTGCATGCTTATAAGAAGTGGGCTTTGAAGGCGAAGCTTAAGGTTGCTTTGATTAAGGATGCAGGTCATACTTTTTTCAAAAAGCCTACTTTTACTTGTTTGGCTATCGGTCCTGATAATGAGCGTAAGATTGATGATATTACTGCTGATTTGAAGATTCTTTAGAAAATTATTTAAAGGCCTGTTGTAATCTCGTGGTTCATGGCAGATTTAGAAGAAAAGGCTTTGAATATCTTTAGGAGAGTAACTCTTGAAGTAGAAGCAAATAAGGAATGTTCAGAGATATACTGCCCTAAGTGTGAGTTGAACTTGCCTAGCAGGTATCCTTTTTTTGGTTGGGATAATGGGGTAGGAAAGCCTTCTTATTATTGTCCAATTTGTGATTTGGAGTTTTAGATGGAAGATTTAAAGATTCTTTTGGATAATGAGTTTTTTATTTTGAGGGAAGCTGAAAGCAATATTCAAAAAGTTCTAAAAGGTTTTGCTGAGGATCATAGGCATCAGTATTATTCAGAAGGATTCACAGAAGGTTTGAAGGGTCTTGGTTTGACATTTAAGGAGTTCTTTGAGTATTCTAAGTTGCCTCTGCCGAATTATGGGCCTAAAGTAAGTAGTGATGCATGGGGTCCTTGTAAACCTGAGTAAAGTTTAAATATTGGTTGGGGATATTTGATTGTTATGTCTAAACTTGAAGAACAGATTGCTCATTTGCCTGATTTAGATTGGAATATTAATAATTTGCCGGATAAGTTATTACCTTTTGAGATAGGTGTTATTAGTGTCAATAGAACAGCAATTCTTGCTTTTGTTCTTGGTAAGTCTAAGAGTAGAGACGGTGGTCTTCACATAGTTTATTCAGCTAGGATTCTGAAAGACAGTGATAAGGTTCCAGGGTTTGATATTAAGTACATAAATACTGATATTGTTACAGGTTATCAGGGTACTGGTTTGAATTTTAATAGATTTAAATAAAAAATAAAATAATTTATTCTGTTTGGAAGTTTTCTCTTAGGAATACTAGCATTGTTTCGTTGCCGGCTTTTTTGTAGACTCTTGTTGCTTCGCCTAGTTGTTCTTTTTTCAGGAATATGTCTCCAACTGTGTTTAGTTTGGCGTAGTCTCCTCCAAGTTCATATGCTTTTTCTGCTAGCAGTAGTTGGTCGGCTTTTAGGCATCTGTCTCCGACGCTTATCAGTTTTGTTTTGTTTTCCAGTGCATTGAATACTTCTATTGCGTTTGCGTATTTTTCTCTGTTTACGCATTCGTCTCCGACTTTTATTAGTTTTGCGTCGTCTCCGATTAGTTTTAGGGCGCGTACTGCGTCTGCCATTTTTCCGTCTTTTAGTGCTCTTTCGCCTATTTCTAGAAGTTTGTCTTTGGCTTTTGCTATTTCGTAGCAGTCTATCGCGTTTCCGAACATGTTTACTACGTTGTAGCTGTTGCCTATTTCGATTAGTCTTGTTTTGTTGTCTGTTTTGCTGAATGCTTTTATTGCTTCTTGCATTTTTCCTTTTTTGACGTATTCTTCTGCTAGTGCGTTTAGAATGTTTTTTTGCATTTCTTCATCAAACATTTCTAGGTTGATGTTGTCAATGCCTTTTTTGATCAGGAGCGGTATCATTCTGTCGCATGTTTCTTCTTTTTTGCTGTATTGTTGGTATAGCTCGGGTATGTGTTTTGTTAGATGGCTTGTGTTTGTGGGGGGTTGTTCTTCGTCGAATAGCATTTTTTCACCTTCTTTTTTTAGTAGTAAAATTTTCTGATTTTGTGATGAACTGCTTGCTTATATATTTATTCGTGTTTTAGAATGGATTTCTCGGAAACAGCTACTTTTGAGTTGTGATTATTTCAGGTGTAGTTCTACCACATCGTCGTCTTTGAGTTCGTGTTCCAGTCCTTGTGTTTGTCCGTCGAATCTTGCGCTTTTTCCCCAGATTCTTGCGAATTTGAATTTCTTTACAAAGTCTTTGTGTACGAATGCTGCCATGTCTCTTATTGAGCTTCCTGAGTCAAGTGCGACTGGTGGGTAGTTTTTTTTCTTTCCAGGCATTTTTGTGAATACTTTTATCATGCCTAGTTTTTTCCATATTCTTGTTTGTAGGGTGTTTAGTCCTTCTTCTGTTTTTGCGCTGATTCCTTCTTTGTGTTTGACTAAGTCTGTTTTGTTGTACACATAGATTGCTGTTTTGTATGCTATGCTGTCGTTTAGTGCTTCTGTTAGATCTTCGATTGTTGCTTTTTCGTAGAATTCTATTTCTGCGTTGTGCACTCCGCTGTCTCTCAGCAGTTTCATTATGTCTTCGTTGCTTCCTTCAAAGTGTGCTTTGCCAAGTATGGTGATTCCTCCGCTGGCGTTTTTGTTGATGATGATTGGCGGTTCTTCTTTGTTGAGTTTTATTTGTGCTTTTTCAAATTCTTCTTCGATTAGCTTTTTTTGTTCTTCAATGTCTTTTGTCAGGTCTAGTATTATCACTATCAGGTCTACATTTCGTATTATGCTGAAGTAGGTTGGTCCGCGGCCTTTGTATGCGAAGTCTTTGTGGATTGCTGGTATTTCTATGAGTTGTATTTTTATTCCTTCGTAGTCTAGGACTCCCATCTCTATTTTTCTTGTTGTGTATTCATGTTCTGCGATTTCTGGTTTTGCATTTGTTAGTTTGGATAATAGTAGTGATTTTCCTGCGTTTGTGATTGATACTATTGCTACTTGTGCTGATCCTTCTTTTTTCACGGAGATGTTGTATCCTTTTGATTTTTGCTGGCTTTGTTTTTCTATTTGGGATCTTAGTTTTGATAGTCTTTGTTTTAATTCTGATCTTAGGACTTCGGCTCCTTTGTGGGATGGTGCTGTTTTGAGCATCTCCTCGAGTGCTTTTAGTTTTTCTACTGGTGTTTGCGCTAGGTGGAACTTTTTTTCTGCTGCAAAGTATTCGTGGCTTGCGTTTATTGGCAT
>JAZDPJ010000008.1:0-2111 GCA_043797705.1 archaeon | reverse complement strand
ACACCTAGTAGATATCATACAAACTGTCTCGCGACGTTCTTAACCCAGCTAACGATCCCTTTTAATGCGTGAACTCCGACACCCTTGCACGCTTCTGCACGCGCAGGATAGGGAGAGCCGACAGCGGTGTACCAAACCTCCTCGTCAATATGAACTATTGGAGGAGACAAGCCAATTATCCTTGGGGTAACTTTTCTATCAGACACAGCTCCTATTAAAAGAGCATGTGGGTTCACTAGGCCCGAATTTCTTCTCTGCATTCCTTACTTTTCAAAATACAGTTAGACGAGCTTTTGCCCTCGCACTCAACTCCAGATTTCCAAGCTGGATGAGCTCATCTTTGGGTCCTACCGATATCTTTTCGGCAGGGTACCGCCCCAGTCAAACTGCCCGCCTGCTGCTGTTCTCTAAAAGAGTAAGCAATCTTAGAAAGAGTGAGTAGTATTACAAGTTCGCTCCACTGCCACCAAAATGACAGCTTCGACGCTCCTACCTATTCTATGCATTTTTCCTAAGATTACAACAACAAGTTGCAGTAAAGTTCCACAAGGTCTCAGCTTCCCACTAGGCGTCTCCGGTCTTTGCACCGGAGGATATTTTCAGAAGGCTCCAATTAGGGACAGCGACAACCTCGTTAAACCATTCATGCAAGTCACCATTCAGATGACAAGGTATTACGTTACCTTAAGCTGTCTGTTACTTTAATATTCAAAAAGAATATTGACCTCAAAAATCGAGGCGGTCTTGCGCGAACAAGACTCCTTATGTCTCCATAAGGTTCGGACTATCTCTTAATAATTAAAATTATTTCTGACGTATAGTCTCTGAGGATCCTAAAGATTTCAAAACCTCTTGAAGATTATATCTTCTTTGCTTTCCTCCTCGGTTCATTGTAAAAGCTTTTTTTAACAATTCACGAAACTCTTTAATATTTCCATGTTTATGTTCTGCCAATGCTTCAACAATTTCAGCAAAGATTTCAAAATCTTTTTGTTTAGTAATTAATTTATACTTTCTAAAAAAGGGGATTATACATTTAAGTAAATCTTTTCTACTATGCACATAAAATTGCAAAGTATTATCTTGCCCATATTTTTTTATTATTGCTCCACAACCAATAATTTTCTTGAGCATCTCAAGAATTTCTTGTTGATCTTCGTGTTGTGTCACATGGAATACAGGATCAAGAACCCATCTAACTCTTGCAGATCGCTGTTTTTTTAAGGATATACAAAAACATCCTTCAGCGTCTACAAAACCAGTTAAATAATAAATCAATTGTTCTTTATTCATAACCCTCATATGAAGGTTAAATATTTAAATCTTTAGTTTCCTGCTGATTGTCTCTATCTTTCAGATTTTTACTGTCTCCGTCGGGAAACGAGTACTAAAAGCTTATCGAGATGTTCCAGCATACAGTCAGATTTTGTGACCCCCTTTAAGCCAAGGGTCATAGTTACCCCCGCCGTTTGATGGACCTTAGCTCCCTTGAAAAGGAGTTTGAGACACCACCACTGGGCAGGTCTCACCAAGTATACACGTCTTTTCAGATTAGCACTTGGCTACGTTTTTGGTAAACAGTCGGGCCGTCCTTGTTACTGAGATCTATCAATGCACACGTATTTCTAGGAGCACAAAGGTAGACACCCCTTCAGCCGAAGCTACAGGGCTAATTTGCCGAATTCCCTTAATTGGTTTTACCTTACAGGTCTTGGCCTACTAAGCCAGGGCACCAGTGTCGGTTGTGGGTACAGTTATTAAATTAAGAATATAATTTTTTCACTGGCTCTTGGAATCAGCAACAATTCAAAAATTCATTTGCGTCTAAGGATTACCCTCGACAAACTTCTTTTTAAAACAGGCTTTCACCTGCACACTTATCCAAAAGCAAAATATATTATGTAAAATTCAATAGTTCAGGAATATTAACCTGACCTCCATCGTCGTGCTCAGTTAAGACACGACTTAGGTTCTGACTAACTCTTGGCTAACATATATTGCCAAGAAAACCTTGCCCTTTCGACCTTATTCATTCTCAGAATAATCACATCCTACTATTACCAGGATTCTCATTGGTTTTCGTTCCATCCTTTCTCTCGAAAAAACTTCTG
>JAZDPJ010000005.1:0-21321 GCA_043797705.1 archaeon | reverse complement strand
CAGGATTCTCAGAAGACAAACAAAGATTCGGATGGAAATTAAACCAAAAAAGAGAAGATAGAATAGACACTGCCATATTCTGCAACCTCATATGGCATAACCTCTTCTGGATGGCCGATGATTAATTTTGTCCCAACCCCGTATGTTTCGGTACTCCTCAAGAACTAAACCCCGTTTCTTCCATTCCCCAAGAAACTTATCTGCTGGAACACTACCCTCCTGAGTAAGAGTGCCAAAATCAGAAATATCACCATTAACCAACATCTGAGCAACAATAGAAGCAGAATAACCAGTAGTCCGCTGCATAGCAGTATGACCCGTATCCCCATTATACCTATCAATCATATCAAAACCCAACTCCCCAGCACCTTCCCCGCCAACAAGAACACGCACAAGCATAACATCCCCTTTATCCTTTGGCAAAGCATCCTCCAAAATACCTTCCAACAACTCTCTTGGAACCAACTTTTTACCAAGAACATTCTGAGGATTCTCAGAAAACAAACCCATCCACCTAAGCAAAGCCATCTTTTCCCAATGACCAAGATAACGAAGAGTCTTATAATCCAAATTTTTTATCTTCCCAACATAAGTCTCAGTCAAAGTCAAAGAACCACCAGAAGTATAAGCTGCCTCCAATTTTCCAAAACCCCCTTGAAAAATCTGCTCCTCCAAACCAGTCATAGCAGGAACCCTAACACGCTTACCATCCTTCAAAATATCAGTCTTAACCTTACACTCATTAATCAAACCATTAACTGAAAAAACATTTGCATAACCCAAAACTCCCTTAGGATTCTGAGGCAACCCACCAACACGAATCTTAACATAACCAGGCATAACCCCATTATCACCCTCAAACATATCAATACCATACTTAGCAATAACACTCACAGCACCAGGAGCAATACCGCAACCAGGCATTATCTTTACACCTTTATCTTTTGCAAGATTACCAAGACTAAACTGCCTCTTAACAATAGAATCATTACCTCCAAGATCACAGAAATGAGTACCAGAATCAATAGCTGCCTGCGAAAGATTAGCATTAAACCTATAAGGCACAGCACTTATAGCAACATCAAATTCTTTCATCAAATTGAATACCCCAGAACTATCAGAAACATCAGCAACAACAATATCCACACCCAACTTACGCTCAAGAGTCCTCAAATTAGCAGAATTAGTATCCACCAAATTCACCCTTCCCGGATTAGCATACTTCAAAACATCATAAGCAATTGCCTCAGCCATTTTACCCGCACCAAGAATCAGATAACTATTCTGCATAAAATAGGAATATAACGGTTATTTAAAAAATTTTGGTAGTTTTAACATTCATAAGGCTTAAAAATCCAAAAATCAAATAAAAACATAGGTGAAAAACAAAAAACTAATAATATTCGACCTAGACGGCACATTAGCCAAAAGCAAATCACCCATAGACACTAAAATGTCTGCCCTACTTTCTAAACTACTAACAAAAAAAGATGTAGCAGTAATATCTGGAGGAGCATACAAACAATTTGAAAGCCAATTCCTAACACCACTAAAATGCCCAAAAGAACTACTGAAAAAACTATACCTATTCCCAACATGCTCAACAAGCTTCTACAGGTACACAGATAAATGGGCAAATGTCTACAAAGAAGAACTAACAATAGAAGAAAAATCAAAAATAATCTACGCCTTCTCAAAAGCAACAAGAGAAGTAAGCTTCGAAATCACAGAAAAACCCCACGGCAACATCATGGAAGACAGAGGCAGCCAAGTAACATTCTCAGCACTCGGCCAAGAAGCACCAATTGACATCAAACAAAAATGGGACCCGCACTTCAAAAAAAGACTGGAACTCAAAAAGATTTTAGAGAATTACCTCCCAAACTACGAAATAAGAGTCGGAGGAACAACATCCGTAGATGTAACAAAAAAAGGCATTGACAAAGCATACGGGATAGAACAAATAGAAAAACATCTAGGCTACAAAAAAGAAGAAATGCTATTCATCGGAGACGCACTCTTTGAAGGAGGCAACGACTACCCAGTAAAACAAACAGGAGTGTACTGCATAGAAACAACAGGACCAGAAGGAACAAAAGAAATAATTACTAAATTATTACAGTAAACTATTAGGCAAATCTACCTTTTCAAAATCAGCAAGATCCTTCTTAGAATTCAAAGCACGCCAAAAACCCCTATGCTCAAATGCCTTAAGCCCAATATTAGGAAAAACATCATACTCCAAACTCCCTTTATTTGGCAGAACATCAAGCACCCTATGCCTATCAAAATAATACCAACCGCAACTCACCCAGACATTATCCAATAAAGGCTTCTCTTCAAACTTCTTAACCATACCTTTCTCAACAACAACTCGACCATAAGGCAACCTTGGATTAGCCACGCAAAGAACATTTTCTGTCGACCATACCAGCTTAGGAATAAAAATATCAGTTATGTCATCACAATTCAAAGCAACAACAAAATCCGCAACGGACTTCGACAAAGCCTTCTTCATACCTCCAGCAGTGCCAAGAGGCTCATCCTCAATCGCAAAATCCAAATTATGACTAACATAATTCTGCCCCACATAATCAACAACCTTTCCAGATTCATAACCCAAAGACAAAATTATCTTATCTACCTCCTCAAACTTAGACAAGTAATCAATCTGCCAAGAAACAATAGGTTTCCCCCTTGCCTCAACCAACGCCTTCGGAAGAGCATCCTCCATCCTCGAGCCTTTACCTCCTGCAAGAATTACTGCGTCAACCATTTTACTTATAAAACTCCACAGTCACAGGATACCCTAGTGAAGCTTCCTCCTCAGTACAAAAACGATAATAATTCACTTCATCAAAAAAATTCTTGTGAGATCTCCAAGCAATATAGACACAATGTGCCAAGTCATCACCCATTGCCGTGCCTATCAGATTCTTCCCAACAGCATCAGTTATCCCCATTATTGATTTTTTTACCTGCATAGCTTTTCCAACAGAAGTATAAGTAATTTCAAAGTCATCCAACACCATAAATCCTTCTATAGCTTTATAGTTTTTAAAATTTATGAAAGATCACAACCAGACAACGAAGCAAGCCTTTCCAAACTCTGCACACCCGGATAAACATCTGCCTCAGAAATCCAAGTAGGATAACCAGTAACACCGACATCCAAACAAATCTGCCTATCTTTATCACAATCAGTATAATCAACAAACTCAAAAGATTCACCAAATAACGCTTTCTGATTCTGACAATGCGAACACCAACCAGTGCCATACATCTTAAAATCTTTTTCTGTCAAACATTTTGCAAAGGCATCAATACCAATAGGGTCATCAGAAGAATTCTTATGATTCCAAGTAAACATAAAAACAATAATCGCAATTGCAAATACCACAACTATCCTCTTCCAAAAAAAATGGTTCTTAAGAAAATTTTTCATTTCCATAAAGGTAACTAATAATTAAAACTTATTTAAACCTTTTGAAGTTATTTAAAATAAAAGCCCACTTCAGACAGCTTTTTCATTTTCTACCTCACAATTTTTTTATCTTCAACAATAATGAATTTGACACAACTGAGACAGAGCTCAAAGCCATAGCTACACCTGCAAGCATAGGATTCAAAAAACCTAATGCCGCAATAGGAATTCCTAAAGAATTGTAAAACAATGCCCAAAACAAATTCTGCTTAATCTTTGACATCGTCATCCTACTCAGCTTTATCGCCTTAGGAACATCTAAAAGATCATTCCTCATCAGCACAATATTACCTGCCTCCATAGCAACATCAGTACCACTGCCCATAGCGATCCCAATATCCGCCTGAGCAAGAGCAGGAGCATCATTGATACCATCACCAACCATCGCAACCTTGCCCTTCTTCTGAAGCCTCTTAACATACTTCGCCTTATCCTCAGGCAAAACCTCAGCAAAAACATGATTAACACCAGCCTGCCTAGCAATCGCATCAGCAGTCCTCTTATTATCCCCCGTAATCATGTAAACAAAAATCTTCAACTTTTGCAACCTCTTCACAGCCTCAGCAGAAGTGTCCTTAATCGTATCAGCAACAGCAATAGTCCCAAGAACCTTATCAGTTCCAAGAATCATCACAGTCTTACCATCACTCTCAAGATTATGAACCCGTGTTACCAACTCCTTAGAAACTTTTATCTTATTCTTAACCATAAATTTCTCATTACCAAAAAAATATCTTTTAGAACCAATCTTAGCAACAACACCATAACCAGGAACAGCCTTGAAATCTGAAACTTTTTTCAGCCTCAACCTTTTAATCTTTGCTTCTTTTACTATAGCTTCAGCCAAAGAATGCTCAGAATCCTGCTCAACACTAGCAGCCAACATCAACAGGTCTTTTTCAGTACCAGAAACAGGAACAACATCAGTAACAGAAGGAACACCCTTAGTAAGCGTACCAGTCTTATCAAAAATCACATATTTTAACTTATGAGCAGTCTCCAAAGAGTCACCGCCCTTAATCAGTATCCCCTTCTTTGCACCCTTACCAGTACCCACCATAATAGCAGTCGGAGTAGCCAGCCCCAAAGCACAAGGACAAGCAATAACCAAAACAGCAACAGAAGCCAATAATGCAAAAGAAAACTCCCTACCAGCTACAAAAAACCACATAGTAAATGTGGATATAGCAATCAAAATAACAATCGGAACAAAATAAGCAGAAACAACATCAGCAAATCTCTGAATAGGAGCCTTATTACTTTGCGCATCCTCAATCAAACGAATTATATGCGCAAGAGTAGTATCAACACCGACCTTCTCAGCCCTAAACTTAAAACTGCCATGCTTGTTAATAGTGGCACCAATAACCTTATCGCCCTTTTTCTTCTCAACAGGAATGCTCTCGCCAGTAACCATACTCTCGTCAACAGATGAATTGCCCTCAATAATCACACCATCAACAGGAATCTTCTCCCCAGGCTTAACAAGGATAATGTCCCCCACCTTAACCTCATCAACAGGAACCTTCACAGCCTTACCATTCCGAATAACAGTTGCAACCTTAGGAGAAAGCTTCATCAACTTACCAATAGCCTCAGAAGTCTTGCCTTTAGCAATTGCCTCTAATAATTCTCCAAGCAAAATAACAGTAATAAGAATAGCAGAGGCCTCAAAATACTGACCAGTACCCGGTGCCAATAAAACTAAATAAACACTGTAAAAATAAGCAGCACTAGTACCCAAAGCAACAAGAGTATCCATACTAGCAGTCTTATTCTTTAATGAATCCCAAGCACCCCGGTAAAAAGTCCAACCAGCAACAAACTGAACAGGAGTAGCAAGAACCCAAAGGATGTAATCCTTATAAGGCACTATTATACTAAGCCACATAAATACCATACCAATCAGGAAAACAGGCACAGCAAACGCCAAGCTGAAATAGAATTTTTTCTTATACATACCCAGTTCTTCTTTCCTTTTCTTAGCCTCTTTATCAAAAGTTAAATTTCCTTCAATCAAAGAAGACTTATATCCCCCAGCATCAATTGTCTTAAGTATATCCGCTTCCTTAAGCTTCTTAGGATCAAAAGTTACAGTAGCACGGTTAGTTGTAAGATTAACAGCAGCATTAGAAACACCATCTTTCTTATTTAACTTTTTTTCAATTAAAGTCACACAACTCTGACAATGCATACCGCTTATCGAAACATTTATTTTTTCATCTTCCGCCACAACTACAACCTCCTCCATTTGTAGCACCGCAGGTTGGACTGCCACAACTTCCGCCGCAACTACTTTGCTTTTGCTGAGGTGCTGTTATCAATTCTTTTTGAACAGCTTGTGAATCACTTAAATCAATATCTTCCTCAACTATAAATGTTCCGGGGATCATACCCATCCAACAACTCCAAGAAATTACCCCTTCGTTCTCTGGAGTGAACTCAATAACCTGCTTTCCGGGTTTAATATCAAATTTCAACCCTAATTTCGGAACCTGAATAGCATTATTACAACTAGTAATCTCTTTACCGTCTATAATCCACCTTACAGGCACATTTTTTTTCAACACAAATTTATTTGGCTCCCACCCTTGCCTAGTTACTTCCATATTTATAGTTTGATAACCATCCACAATTGATATTGTCTCTCCGGTTATTTTATTTTCATCAGTTGAACTAAAAAAAGGCAAAGAAGATGATGAGACAGTAGCAGCCATTGAAGTAATGTCAAATCCTGAACCTGTCAAAGCCAAACCCCTGTTTATCATTATTAGCCCAAGAACAATAACAATAGCCCCTGAGACTTTTAAAATCTTATGAATTGCTTTCTTTGAAATTAAGCTAGTGAAAAAACCAAAACCCAACATCACCGGTAAAGTACCTAATGCAAATACAAATAATAATTTAGCCCCCTCCAAAGCGCTCCCAGTACCGGCAGCCATAATATATATTGCCTGCAGAGGACCACAAGCGATCATTAAACCATTCAGTAAACCAATAATCAAAGGACTGTTTTGCTTCTTTGTTTCAGAACCAACAAATCTACTTACAAACTTAGGAGTTCTTATTCGGATATTTCTCAACCAAGGGAAAATATTAAGCATATTAAGACCAAATATCACCAAGAAGAGGCCTGCAAGTATCCCTGCAAACCCCCTCATAAAAGGTGTAAAAACTATTATAGACCCCAACAAACCAAAAGCCGCACCAATAATAGTGTACGACATAGTCTTGCCCAAACCATACATTAAATGTGACTTGTAAGACTTCTTATTTTCTTTAGCAGCCTTGGCAGTATAACTAACAACAAAACCACCACACATACTAACACAATGAACACCTGTCAATAACCCCACTATGAATAATAAACCATAACCCATATTCTGGCTTATCTCGGGTATACCAATACCATCAACAAATCTAAATACGAAATATCCTATCACTAAAAGCCCTATTATACCGAATGCTAAACCAAAAAACTTAGAATTAAAAGTATAATTTTCAGAATCTCCTTTACTCACCCCAAAAGAACAATCATAACCTTTCTCCTCTATAACATCAGATATTTCCTTCTGAGTTGTTTTAGAAGAATCAAATTCAATCTCAACAGTTTCAGTTGCATAATCTGCCTTAACACTTTTTACTCCATCAATTTTTTCAACAGCTCTCTTAATTAAAGTTTCACAACTAGAGCAATGCATACCTCTAGCTTTGACGGAATGTTTAGCCATTATTTCTCAACCTCATAACCCTCTGCCTTTATGATTTTAATAATATCCCCTTTAGTTGTTTTACTTTCATCAAACTCAACAGAGATAACCCCTGAAGAGTGAGAAGCACTTACCTCTTTCACACCAGGCAATTCTTCCAATGCGTCTTTTACTAGCATCTCACAACTTGTGCAATGCATACCTTTTGTTTTTAGATTAATTTTTTTCATTATCCATTTTAGAAATACGAAACCCTTTATTAACGATTGTATGAAACTAGTTTCATTTAAGAATAATCACATTAGTCATACCGCGCCTTCTTCTCTCTATAATCTTCTTTCCTTCTAACCTATCAAGAATTCTAGTGACTTTCACTTTAGTTAATCCTGTTTTCTCAACCAGATCAGACTGGAACATCGTGCCATCAGATTCCCTGACCTTATCAAAAATAAGCTTCTCATCACCCCTCAAATCAGGAGTTTTATGTTCTTTCTCCTTAGTATCATCCAACCTAAGCTGAGGCCTTACAAGTTTACCTTTATCAAAGAAAATTAGATACAAACCAATCAGCACAACAAAAACCATAATACCAATGCCAATCCTAGTTTGGAAAGTAATTGTCCCCCACATAGGACACTCAGGACCATGCGAACAAGCAGTATTAACAATATCCGTCAATGCCTTATTGAAAGAATAAATGATAAAACTCATTAGTACAGCAATTCCAACAATAATTATACCAACAGCCTTATTTCTCATAGAAGCAACAAAAAATAAAGGGGCTATTTAAACCTTTTGAAATTTCCGTAATCCTCAGAAAATCTTGGTTTTTACAAACGCAAACCTTACGAAAAGAAACTCCTGATAACTTTTTCAAAATGACAGAAACCCTTAAATACCCATTGGTATCTATTGGTACTATGAATACCCAGATTAATTTAAGACTACCAGAAAAGATGTTAGTATCAGCAAAAAAACATGCTAACAAACACGGATTCGGAACAGTACAAGAATTCATAAAAGAGACACTAAGAGAAAAACTGTTCGGATCCGACCTCACACAAGAAGAATTTAAACTAGTCCAAAAGCTTATCAAGATAAGCGATGAGAAAAACCTCTACGGAACAGAAGAAGATCTAAAAAAAGCACTGAGCAGATAAAATGGGCTACACCATCAAATCTGCCAATTTCTTTTTACAACAAGTGACAGAACTAAGTGACAACGCAGCAACACAATTAGAAAACAAAATAGCCCTCTTAAAAATAAATCCTTATAGATACAAAAAACTACAACACCCAAATTTACTCCTATTCAGAATAAGATTCACAGACAAAAGAAAAGAAAAAAGACTAATATACACTATCGATAAAAACAATATCAAACTTCTTTGCATACTCGACAGGAATAAAGAATATAGAGACCTTGAGAGGTATATCAATAAGAATTAATAAGACTTGCCAAAACGAGCAACTACCTTAGCAGAAGAACCACAAAAAGGACATTTACCAGAAACCTTAGGCTGCTTCAAAGGCATATTCAAAGATTTTGCACCGGTTTTCTCCTTAATCATCTCCTCACACTTAGGCTCACCACACCAGTTAGCCAGAACAATCTTCTTATCCTTAATAGCTGCGGAAAACTCCTTGAAATTAGAAACCTCAACCAAACTACTCTTCAAAACCTTCTTAGCCTTCTTGAAAAGATTATCCTGAATAGAATCCAACATCTCAGGAATAGCTTTTTTCAAAGTTGAAACCTTAACAGCAGTCTTATCACCAGTATCTCTTCTAACAAGAACAACTTGATTCTTAGCAAGATCCTTAGGACCAATCTCAACTCTTATTGGAATACCTTTCATCTCCCACTCATTAAACTTCCAACCCGGACTGTAACCTTCTCTATCATCAACATCAACAGTGAAACCTTCAAGACTCTTAACTATCTCACTACACTTAGCCAAAACCTTCTTCTTAGAATCTTCGAATAGTATAGGTACAACAACAACCTGTGTTGAAGCAACCTTCGGTGGTAAAACTAAACCCTTATCATCAGAATGCATCATAATCATAATCCCGATACTCCTAGTTGTAATACCCCAAGAATTCTGCCAACCAAACTGACTCTTACCTTCCTTATCTAAAAAAGAAATATTAAACGCTTTAGAAAAGTTCTGACCTAAGTGATGAGAAGTAGCACCTTGAATAGCCTTACCTGACGGCAAAAAAGTCTCAACAGAAGTAGTAAAAACTGCCCCGGCAAACTTCTCCTTCTCACTTTTTAGTCCTTCAAACATAGGCACAGCAAAAAGCTCCTCAAAAATCCTCTTGTAAAGTTTCAAAATATCATAAACTTCTTTCTCAGCAACACTACTTGTAGCGTGAACAGTATGGCCCTCCTGCCACAAAAACTCTCTTGATCTTAAAAAAGGAATCGGATTCTTAAATTCCCAACGGACAACATTACACCATTGATTAATTAACAAAGGCAAATCATTATGAGAGCGAATCCACTTTGAATAAGCATCATATATAATAGTCTCAGAAGTAGGACGAATAGCTAAACGCTCAGCAAGTTTAGAATTACCAGCATGAGTAACCCAAGCAACTTCGGGAGTAAACCCCTCCACGTGCTCCTTCTCCTTGTTCAATAAGTGCTCAGGGATAAACAAGGGGAAATAAGCATTTTTAACATTACGCTTTTTTAACTCAACATTAAAAAACTCTTGAACCTTCTCCCACATAGAATAAGCTCTTGGCCTCAAAACATAACAACCCGAAACATCAGTATACTCAATAAGATCCGCCTTCTGAATAAGCTGCGTATACCACTCTGAAAAATCCTCAGACTTCTTAGCTGTAATCTTATCTGCCATCAAAGAACACTAAACAGGTGACAGTTTATATATTTTTCTTTATAGACAAATTTAATTAAAAAAGCTTAAAAACAATCATTCCCTTAACCTCTCCAATATCTTAAGTGCCTTTGTATCAAACTTTGAGAATGCAAACCATTTTTTGCCCAAATCTTTTAATGAAGCTCCAAGATGATAAACTTCCTTATCATCAATAATCAAAAATCTATCATGAGAACTCTTAAATTCTTTAATCACAACTTTAGAATATTGCGAGTTATACTTTTCTAAATCAAGAGATAATTGCCTTGAAATCTCCTTAGTAAAAATTATTACATCAACATCTTTCTTCCTCTTACTAAAAAGAACCAAAACAGACTCATCCACATAATTATCAACTAAAATAATTGACTTCTTAGCACTTCTTATAACTCCCGAAATAAATTTGTAAGCATCAAATACCTGCCCATCAAAAAAGATACCTCTTTTAGGTTTAAGATCCTTACTTTCAATCGCATCAAAAACCTTCTCAAACTTTTTATCATACCCTATCTGCTTTTTCTCAACAGAATCCAATCTTTGAAAAATTTGAGCATTCGAAGCAATAAACCTCCTCATAGAAACAAAAGCCCTAACGATCTGAATATTCACCCCAATAGCCATTTTACTCTTTAACACCCCAGAAAGAATTATAATACCGTGTTCTGTGAATACATAAGGTAATTATTTTCTATGCTTCCCTCTGCTTTTTTCTAAGGTCTCAAATTGCGACCTTAAAGAGCCATATTCAGAAATAGTTAACTGAAACATAAAATCTTCAGGAAATCTCTCAATATTTCGTTTAACTTGCTCATTTAATCGTTTTATACTAACATCATAAAGTCTTGCTAAGTCCCTATCAATCATTACTTGTAAGCCACGGATTGTATAAATCTTGTTTTTTATTTTACTTCCATTTAAAACAGTTAGTTCTTTATTCATAACCATTCCAGATTAATCTTTAAGAAATATAAAAACCTTTTCCTGAGTTCTTCCGGATAGCTTAGAAAAAATTATCTAAGTCCGAAAATACTAGCATGGCTAAGACAAAAACCAAAATACCCGAAAAAATCAACCTATAAAAAAACCAACAGAAAAATAAAAAATACTAGTTAGAACTCTTCACACTGTCCAAGATCCCAGCATGCTCAGGAAACTCAGAACTCAACTCTTTATGCACCAATTCCTCACTCTCAACAGAATAACAATCGCAAGAACCAGACTCAGCATTCTTGTTTTCTTTGTGAATGAGTATTTTAGTTGCTTATCTGAGTTTTTTCTTATGCTTTGAAGTACCCGCCATTATTCTCTCATCTTTTTTGACTCTTCTCTTGAGTCTCTTTATATCTTCTTCAGCAGGCAAGTTTTCTGGAATGATCTTGTTTTTTGCTAAAACTCTTCTCATTTCCTTATTATTTTTTACATGATTACCAGTTATTTTCACTTCACCGCATAAATTATCCTGTTTAACATTAAAATTAGTTATCTCTGTTGCGAAATTCTTGGCCGCAATAGTCACAGTAGGCAAGAAATCAGCCATAGGCCTATTTTGAGGAATACTCAACCTTTTTTTCATCTGTTTTGTATCAGATCCTCCGAATAATGCTTCATCACCCTTACTTCGTATCCTTGCAAAACCCGCATCATCAACTCCGCGCCCATATATTAATTTAGATAACTCTGTTTCTGATGTGATAAGTTTGCTTCTTGCTTCAAATCTTTCTTGCAATGCTATTCTCTGCTCTATCAATTCCTGCTTTCTTGTTTGTATCGCAAAGTAGCTTTGTGCAAATGCTATCTCTTCCTTTCTAGGGTCACCATTCTGTGCAATGAGATAACAAGCGTACCTTGTAAGCTTATAATCCACTATCTCTTTAGTTGCACCCTTAGGCATACCTATCGTTTTGGCGGCTCCGACAAAATGATCTCTTATCTCGTTATTTGAATTTTTGCATGCTTCTTTTGCCTTTTCTATTGTCCCTAAAAATTTACGCCATTCTACATACCCTAAAAGTTTTTGCAAATCCCTAGCAAACCAAAATTCCACCCCATCAGTTTCACGAGCATAATCCTCGAATGTTTTCTGAAGTTTTGTTATAATCAACTTATCCACTTTAATCGTCACTCCTCCAAATTACCCTAATTTTCTTACCCTGAAACACCACGAATCTATCTTCCATTTCCATAATCTATTCATCAGCAGAAGAATTTATAACGCTTTCGCACAAAAATCGGAAATATTTCCGGACTACTTAGAACTCTTCACACTATCCAGAACCCCAGCATGCTCAGGAAACTCAGAACTCAACTCCCTATGCACCAACGCCTCACTCTCAACAGAGCAGCAATCACAAGAACCAGACTCCGCATTCTTAATATGAAAAAGCTCATGCAAAGTCAAAGCCTGAACAAAGAAAAGAAAACTATCCTTCTGCTTATGCCTCATCAAATCATTAATAATCTCAGGACAAAAACAAACACAATCCCTCTCCGGAAGATGCGCAACAAAAGCAGGAGTATACTTCAAATGCTTCTTCAAACCAGAATCACTCAAGAACTTAGAAAAAGTCTTCTTCGGAAGAAGCTGAACCAACGGCTTATTAATCTTATGGGGAAATTGATTGATAGTATCACGAGCAACTAACAGAATCTCCTCTGGCTTGATCATCAATATAATATAATGCGGTAAAATATATAAATATATGTGGGATAAACAGCCAGTATAACATATCAGAAAACTTCCTAAACTAAAAAGAAACATTTATCTATTAAAATCCCTTTTAAAGTCACATGAGAAAGATATTGATGTATATGCTTATTGTTTTAGTTCTAATACAAAGTGTAGCCGCACAATATGCTGATGTGGATGTAAAAATAGACAAATACGACCTTGTAACCATCACCGGCGAAACAGACTATCCAAATTTATTAGCAGAAGACTCAGAGCAATACATAACAAAGGTAAGGGGTGTGAGAACATTCAAACTAGAAACAGCAGAGCCACTATCAGGATATATAACCACTATAAGTCTCCCGAGCGGAACAACAATAAACAAAATAGAAAGCTCTGGACTCTACCGCATAGAGAACCAATTAGGAAGATTATCAATAATCACCTTCGGAGAAAACCAACCAATATCAATAATGATAGAATATACCATTCCAAAAGCAAGCAATTTGTACTGGCTACTACTTATACCTTTACTGTTCGTTATAATCGCAGCATACTTCTTAATAAAAAGGTTACCGAAAAAGAACAAAAAACCAGACTTCAAAGGCCTAACACACAGGCAAAAACAAATAATGAAACTCTTAATAGACAAAAATAAGCCCCTAACACAAACAGACATCGAAACAGAACTGAAACTGCCAAAATCATCAGTATCACGCAACATACACACACTAGAACTGAAAGGTAAAGTAGAAAAAGAAAAAGTCGGTATGTCAAACAAAATATGCCTTAAAAAGGAGTAGTTCCGGTATGTTCCGGCAAAGTAATATATCCAGTTCCACCTTCTTAATCATTAGAAATCCAATATGGAGGTACAAAAAATGAAAAAAATAATCAGTATCCTGCTTGTAATGCTAGTAGCACTATCAGCACTACCATTAGTATTAGCAGATGACAACACAACTGTAGACGACACTACAGACAACGATTTAGAAGACGAAGATGAAGAAGAAACAGAAGCAGAAATAATGGGCACACAATACGGAGCAGAAGTAAGACTTCTACAACTTGAGAAAGCAATAACCCTCAATATAGAAAGAGGAAGAGAAGTCATTGCCGAAGCAGAAGACCCAACAGAATTAGAAGCAATACTAGCAGAGCTAGAAGCGCTACTAACAGAAGTACAAAATGCCGATCCTGCAGCAGAAGATGCAGTGCAAACCTTTGTAGACCTAAAGAAAGACGCAAGGGACCTGTGCAAACAATTCAGAGACGCAGCAAAACCATTGATACCTGAAGAAAAACAAGAACAACTAAGAGAAAAAATCAGGAAAATGGAACACAAAGAACTAAAGGAAAAAATCAAAGCAAAAATAAGAGCATTCAACTCACACAAAATGCAAAACTTCTATGGAGTTCTAGGATTAGAAGAAGACATTGTTGAGAAAATAATAAATGGAGAAATAACAGTAAAAGAAGCAAAAGAACAAATGAAAGAAAAGCTAAAATCAATGACAAAAGAAGAAAGAAAAGAAGCATACCAGCAACTGAAAGAACAAAGAATAGCAGCAGAAGTAGCGGCAAAAGCAAAAGTTGCAAAAGCAAAAGAAAATTTTTTAGAAAGACAACAAAATAGAATCAAAGAAAGACTAGAAAAAGCAGGAGTAAACACAGAGAAACTCCAAGAAAGACTAGAAGCATTTAAAGAAAACCAAGGGGCAAAAGGCAATGGAGGTGGTAAACAATGAGACTAGCAATAGCAGTATTAATAGCAGCACTAGTAATCCTAAGCGGATGCGCAGTGCAAGAATCTACAGACACAACAGACTCTGGAGTGCAAGAAGTAACACTTGAGGAGGTAACTGTCGAAGATGCATCCCTAGAAACAGATACACTTCTCCTAGAAGAGAATGAAATAGACATTGGAGAAATGCTTTAATACTTCCCTTATTTTTTTCTTTTTTTATAATGAAAACCAAACAAAATTACAGAACAACATATTCTATACTCAGAAACGGAATGCCCCTAGAACAAGTAATAAAATACTCAGATACTATAATAGATTTACTATTACCTCAAATCGAAGAAGCAGACACATTCTTCATATACCTATCAACTGGAAATGAAGTCAGAACTTATGATATCATCAAACTCCTCTTGGAAGAAGGAAAAACCGTGACGGTTCCAAAAATAATTAGTAAAGGAACAATGGAACCATACAAAATAGAAAGCCTTAATCACTTATCACTAGGACAATACGGAATACTACAACCAACAACAAAAATCTACAAAGGAGAAATAGACATCGGAATAACCCCTGGAGTAGTATTCAGCGAAGACCTAGAAAGAATAGGAAGAGGCTGAGGGTACTACGACAGATTCCTTGAAAAAAATATTGACATGAAATCAATAGCACTAGCATACAACTTCCAAGTATTACCAGAAATACCAACTGAAGAACATGACCAACCAATAGATATAATAACTACAGAAAAAAGGGTTATATTCTAAAGCTCAAACTCCTCAATAAATCCAGATATCAACCGATACTTATCTATGAACTTAAACCCCTTATCTGTAAGAGTTATGCACTTACGCCCCCTACCATCAACAAACTCCTTGATAAACCCTTTATTCAACAATGCCCCATAATACCCTACAAAAATGGGCTCAAAATAATAAAGAAAACCTAGATTCCATATGCTTTATACCCTCTGGAGAAGAAGTATTTATAATAGGCGTATCCAAAGATAAAAAAATCCCCATAAGTCTTATCAAACAATTCAAGAAAAATGTCCTAAAAGAATTAGAAAAAACAGAAAGTTACATAAAAATTAAACCAACAAAACCCAACTTCGGAGGATGCATCTTTAATAATAAGCTAAATGAAAAAATAGAACACTTACTCAAAACAAAACAAACTGAAAAAGAAAGGTATATCAACTACCTAAAACTAATTGAACATATAAGAAACAAAACCGCAAAAGAGCTAGACAAGATGAAATTCAAAGATGTCATAAATGGGAGATGCCCAATACAAATAAGGAACCTGGTATTTAGCCAAATGCTAAACTACAAAAAAAATACAAATGCCCTTCTAAAAAACATAGATAAAATTGAAAACTCAGAAAACCTAATAAAAATCTCATTAAAAAACAAATATGGGATAAAAGAAAATGAAACAGAAGAGGTAGAGTCTAATATCAATCATATCATTGAAAATGAAAAAAACAAACTAATCAAATCCCTAATCCTTATAGGAGGAGGCATTATGAGAAAAGATGAAACAATCAAGATAGACAAATGGATTGTTAATAGACTAAAAAACAAAAAAGTGAAAAAACCAAAAGTTCTGCTAATCCCTACTGCAAGCCTGGACCTAAAAGAATACATTGATGACTTCTCCGAAAGGTATATTTCATACGGGTGTAAAGTAGAAGTACTAAGACTGATAAAAGCAACCCCAAGCAACCAAGAGATAGAAACCAAATTTCTAGATTCCAATCTAATCTACATCTGCGGAGGAGATTCTGATATATTACTGGAAACATTCAGAAAATATGAACTACTAAAAAATATAAAAACCTCAGTTAATTCCGGAAGCCTGATAGCGGGGCTAAGCGCAGGAGCAGCCATCTGGTTTGAAAATTATATAGACTTCAAAAAAAATTCCAAAGCCATCAAACTCAAAAAAGGACTGGGGATAATCCTCGGATTAGGAGTAATGCATTTTAACAACACCTTCCTTAAACAATTAGAAAAGTTAGATACAAACCATAAAAGGATAATCGGAATAGAAAACCAAGCAGCATTATACTTCTCCAATAAACTAAAATACCAAGTCATCTCAGAAACTCAAAAAAATAAAGCCTATATTGGATTGGCCTTACCAAAAAAAATTTACCTTACCCCCATCTAAAAATGGCAATCACAAAACCAGCTAAACTTGAAAGAAAAAATACAGTTGCCATTGCCAATCCCACAGGCCACATACCTGAGCGATTTAATTGCCAAATCAAATACTCGCTAGAGTACCTAACAAAAGAAGGATACGCTACCTTAAATTACCTAAAACAATCAGGTAGGGCTGAAAGCTTCAACAAAGCAGCACAAAATCCAAATGTTAAAGCCATATTCCCAATCGGCGGAAATCTCAACACTAAAGATATCTTGAGATTAATTGATTACGAATCATACGCCCAAAACAAACCAATATTCGTCACTTACAGCAGTGGTTCCAGCCTTTTATTAGCTCTCCACCAGAAATCCGGTGCTATTAATTTTTATGGGCCCCATATGGCATTCCTAAATGACAAATCTTCATACAAAGAGCAAACCTACACTGTAGCTTCTTTTTGGAATATGCTAACCGCCAAAGACCACAAAAGAGGCTTAGGATCCAAGCTTAAAAGCTTTGCATTCCAAGGAAGCGATAAAAATAACCTTCAATTAAAAAACCTCTACTTCCACAAACCAAACCTTGATCCTGAAATTAAATTCTACGGATACAAAGAAGAAACTGAAATAACTGGCAGATTACTAGCTTCCACACTACAAAGCATTCTTGATTGCTTTGAATCAGGATATGAAATAGGCATTGAAGGTAAAATCCTCCTAGTTGACTCTATAGATACAGGATTTGAAGAAGCCTATAAAATAATAAGAAGACTAAATGAAATAAGCAACCTAAAATCCCTAAATGCACTGCTAGTATCATCATTAACCTCAAGAAAAGACAGAATTACCAAAGATTTATCAGAATTAAAGAATCCCAACAAAAGAGAAAACTTCATTAAGAGTCTCAGGATCTTACTAAACAATAATACACCAGTTGTATACGGATTCCCTTGCGGACATAGCAGGTATAAACTAACAATCCCAAATGGGCTACCAGCAAAATTAAAATTATCCACAGGAGACATAGCACTATTAAGCTCACCAACCAGTAATCCATAACATCTCAACTTTTTGCAAGCTACAACCCAACCGCACTTAAAATCACTCTGAGATAAGATGCAAACAAAAAAACAATGACTCCTCCCCGATTCGAACGGATATCTACCGGTCCGAAGCCGGCCGCACTGTCCAGGCCATTATTCAATTATTAGGTTTTTTAATAAAAAAATTACCTAAAAACAACATTTATATATAATAACTTACTAAAAATTAGGTTTTTTAATAAAAAAAGTACAAAAAATGCAAAGTTTTATAAAGAAAAATGTCCCAATAAACATATGCCCACAAAATACGACATATTCGCTAAAATCATTGAAAAGGCCCCATGCAGAATCAAAGACCTAGGCTATGACAGACCCACCTATGCACACATATCAAACCTCAAATCCAAAGGATGGATACAGAAAAAGAACAACAAAATATACCCAGTCAAGAACCAAGAAACCACAACAATATTCCAAATAATAAAATACTGCCTTAACCACGGACTAAACTACAACCTACTCCTCAAGAAAAGCATGAAACCAATACTAAAAAATCTCCCACAATCACTACCAGAACTCAGACCAAAACCACTAAAAAACAAAAAAGAAATCCTCGACATCCTCAAATATCTTGAAAAAAACCAATTCATCCTCAAATACTCAAAAAAACCGGCAAAAGGAAGAATGCTCAAACACCAAGTATTCGACAGCCTATGCAAACTGCACAAAATAAAACTAAAAATAAAAACCATAGATAACCCAAACCTGACAGAAAAGATACTTAAAATAAAAACAGAACCACTAAACCCCTTTGAGAAGAAAACCTTCTCCTTCCTCACAGGATCAGTCCAGCTTGAAGGCAGCACAATAACAGAAGGAGACACAGAAGAACTACTGCTCCATGACATATACCCAGACAAACCTGCAAAAGACATACAAATGGTAAAAAACCTAAATGAAGCCCTAAAATACATACTTGACAACAAAGACTCAGACATCACACCAGAAAAAATAAAAGAAATAAACAAGCAGACCATGTTCAGCCTGCACGCAAATGCCGGCAAATACAAAATAACACAAAACAAAATACAAGGCAACCCCTCTTTCAAGACAGCAAGACCTGAAGAAGTATCCAAATTAATGCAAGAATTCTGCGATTACCTAAGACAGATACCAACAAAAGAAGCCTGCCTAAAAAAAATAGGAGAAATACACAACAGTCTCCAAAGGATTCACCCTTTCTCAGACGGCAACAGCAGAACGACAAGGATGCTACTAAACTGGATACTAATAAAACATGACCTGCCGATAATAATCCTCAAAATGGGAATCTTTGACGAGTACATGTCACTAACCAAACTATCAAGCAAAAGAGACGATGAAACACTCAACAGCCTATTCCTAGAAGCCATTACCCATGAAAACCTGAAAAAATGAGCCCGTGAGGATTTGAACCCCACTTTACCGGTCCGAAGCCGGTCGTACTGTCCAGGCTATTATTATGGTGGATATAGGATATTTTTTAACTTGTATGGTTTGAACATCAGACTTTAAACCAAAGCCACCCTTGTTCTAAAACAAACAAATGGATTACAAAAAACTAGCAGAAATAGCAGAAAAACGGGGCGTAAGCCCAAAATACCAGGAGACAATAAGGCTATACCTAGAAAGGCTCCTCGCAAGCGGACAAAGCCTATACAGCATAAGAAACAAGATATTCGCCTGTTGTCAGCTAACAGAATGGCTCAACGAACGAGAATACAACGAATTTAAGGAAGAAACCTGCTTCAATGGATACATAAGCCACCTAAAGCAAAGAGGCCTAAAAGACAACACAATAGACCATATGAAGCTCCTAATCAAGGACTTCATAGGCTGGCATCTCAAGAGCAACCCTCCGGCTTATCTGGGGTGTATCAAATTAAAAAACAGCAAAAAGGAACTAATAGAGGCTGAACTGCTGAAACCCTCTGAAATAAAAGATATGATGCTAAGAGCCGGTAAGCAAAGGGATAAGGCGATAATCATAACCCTGTATGAAACGGCAGCAAGAATATCCGAACTCCTGAACATAAGGCTAAAAGACATAGAATTCGGAGAGCAAGAAACTATTATAAGAATTATGGTATCAAAAACCAAGAAAAGAAAGGTACCTGTGTTTGATGCGACACCTTACCTGCTAGACTTGGTAAACAACCACCCCTACAAAGACGACCCCAATGCCTATGCATTCATGTCATACGCATCCAACCGCTACGGAAAGATGCTATGGCCTGACTCAGTAGGACGAATACTCAAGCTGACCGCAAAGAGAGCAGGCATAAAGAAGCCAGTATACTGCCACCTGCTACGGCACTCAAGACTATCATGGTTGGCAAAAGTGGAAAAACTGAACGAAAGAGACTTGCGAATACTAGCGGGATGGTCAGAAAGAAGCGACATGCCAAACACATACCTGCACTACAACATCGAAGGCGTGCTGGAAAAAATGCGGATAAACAGAGGAATACTCGACACTAAAGGACTTGAACAGGAACATGAGAAACAAGTACTGCAACCGAAGAAATGCCCGAGATGCCAAAGAACAAATCCTTCAGACAGCTCATTCTGCAACTGTGGAATGCCATTGACCACGACAGCACACCTCAAGCTCGAAGAAATCAAGAAACAAGAACAAGAGCTACCCAAGAGCTAATGAGTCGAAGCATGACTGGAATAAACATACAACCCACAGCAGACATACGAGAACTGCTCTACCAAATCCTCAAAAGCGACCCTGCACTGATAGCACGACTGCAAAAGATAGCACAAGAAGCACAAGCATTAAAGGTAACACTTTGAAGGCAAACGAAAACCTTATATATCTGTTATGTTACACCATGTAACAGGGCGTTATAATGGCAAAAATACTTGTTGATTTAGCAGAGGATGAAGACAAAACTGTCGAAATCTACAAGCTTGTCAACAACCTAAAAACAAAACAAGAGGCCATTAAACAAATGGTTAAGTATTTTGAAGTCGCCATAACCCCGAAAAACCTCAAGAAAAACGAGGAATATTATAAAAAATCAATAAAATTTTAGGAGGCAACAAACATGGAAAGCAGTACAATAGCAGTATTGGCAGGGAGTGCAATAGTAGTTATTACAGCAGGAAGTTACGTCTATAAAACATACAATAGGTTAGTAAACCTAAGAATGGATGTCGAAAGGCAAACCGGGCATTTACAAGCCCACTTAAAGAAAAAATTCGACTTAATTCCAGCCTTAGTAGAAATTGTGAAAGGTTATGCAACACATGAAAAAGGACTTCTAGAAGAAGTTACACGTTTAAGGTCGCAATGGGGCGCATCCAAAACTTTTGATACAAAAATGAAAAATGCAAATATGCTAGAATCTGCACTTTCTAAATTAATGATTGTTCATGAGAGATACCCAAAAATAAAAGCCGATAAAGGTTTTATGAATATACAGGGGAGCATAGGTCATGTGGAAAGAGAGCTGTTACATGAAAGAAAAGTATACAACAAAAGAATTAGCTACTACCGCGTCAAGGTAAAGGAATTCCCATCGAATATTATCGCCAAAATGTTTGGGTTCAACGACTTACCGTTCTTTTCTGCAGA
>JAZDPJ010000009.1:0-16829 GCA_043797705.1 archaeon | reverse complement strand
CTATTTTTAGAAAGGTATTTAAATAATCACAATCGGTAAGTGGCAATAATATGGGTTTAGTCGATATTTTGAACAAGATCCCGCTTAAGGCGGCATCCAAACTTGTAGAGAAGACTGGAATGTCTAAATATAGTTACGCTCAAGCGTGCAATTTTTTAGGGGTCTTACCAGGGGTTTGGTGTGCTGCTGAAGGTTATAATAATGGTAATACGCTTGCAGCTATAGCTGGTGGGCTTTTGGCAAGCTTCAATGTTCTTTACAGTTTTTATAATCCTGAGAGAAAGGCTTGCGAGAGTTCAGGTTATATTGAGAAAAAAGTTGAGGAGTTGCATAAGAGGAATACTATCATAGATAAGAAGGATCTTAGGGTCGCGGTTGAGAATCAAGTTGCGCAAGCAAATCTTAGTGAGCAGAATTTGAAGCCTTCCGCATTGTATCAGACTCTTTCTGGGATTAATTTTGGGATAATCGGTCTCTTGGTTTCTGTCAGTGTTGAAGACAGTCTTAATTTTGATGCAAACCGCTTTGCTGTTTATGCTGGAACAATTGGTTTTTCAAGCTTTCTTATGGGGATTTCCCATTATTTCCGTGCTGCTAAATAAGAAACTTTTTAAATTAACAGATAATCTTTTACATTTATGTTGCGTACTCATACTTGCGGGGAGTTGAATAAGAGTTATGCTAGTGAGAAAGCTACTTTATGTGGATGGGTTGAGACTATCAGAAGCGCTGGCAAGTTTAGTTTTTTATTGTTAAGAGATCGTTATGGTACAACTCAGGTTTTTCTTAATAAAAATCTTACAGAAAAGTTTGCAGAGTTGAATAAGGAGTCTGTTGTAAAAGTCTCTGGGGATGTTAAGGCTCGTCCTATTAATCAGATAAATAAGGAGATGGTTACTGGCGAGATTGAGTTGTCAGCTGAGTCTCTTGAGGTTTTGAATGAGTGTGATTCTTTGCCTTTGGATTCGTCTAATGCTACTGAGGATACTCGTTTGAAGCGTAGGTATCTTGATTTGAGGTCCAAGAGGATGCAGTATAATTTGGTAACTAGGCACAAGGTTGTTAATTCTGTTAATGGTTTTATGAACTCTAGGGGTTTCCTTGCTGTTGAGACTCCTTTTTTGGCGAAGTCTACTCCAGAGGGTGCTCGTGATTATTTGGTTCCTGCTAGGAATTTCCCTGGAAAGTTTTTTGCTCTTCCGCAGTCACCTCAGTTGTTTAAGCAGCTTTTGATGATTGCTGGTTATGATAAGTATTTTCAGATTGTTAAGTGCATGAGGGATGAGGATTTGAGGTCTGATCGTCAGCCGGAGTTTACTCAGTTGGATATTGAGATGTCTTTCATTGATGAGGAGGATGTTTATGAGCTGTGCGAAAGCTTGATGAAGAAGGTTTTCAAGGAAGTTTTGGATGTTGATATCAAGATTCCTTTTCAGCGTATGAGTTATGCTGAGGCTATGAAGAAGTATAAGACTGACAAGCCTAATCTTTCTAAGAGGAAGGATGATTATCAGTTCTTGTGGGTTGTTGATATTCCTATGTTTGAGTATTCTGAGACTGAGAAGCGTTATATAGCGTCTCATCATCCGTTTACTTCTCCTGTCGAGGAGGATCTTCATTTGTTGGATAAGACTCCTGAGAAGGCAAATGCGAGAGCTTACGATCTTGTTTTGAATGGTTTTGAGATTGCTGGTGGTTCTATTAGGAATCATCGTGTGGACATCCAAAAAAAGATTTTCAAGGCTTTGAAGATTTCAGATGAGGAGGCAGAGGATAAGTTTGGTTTCTTGCTTAATGCATTGTCTTATGGTGCTCCGCCTCATGGAGGTATTGCTTTTGGTTTGGATAGGTTGCTTGCTATTATGACTGCTGAGGAGTCTATTAGGGATGTTATTGCTTTCCCTAAGAATAAGGAAGCTAAGGATTTGATGCTTGATGCTCCTTCAGATGTTGATAAGAAACAGTTGGATGAGCTTGGTATTAAGGTTAAATAATTTTTATTTTCTTAAACTCTTTTTTCATTGTTCCTGCTGCTTTTGGCATGTGTATTTCTAGTACTCCTTTTTGGTATATTGCTTTTGTTTTGTCTGTTAGTATTTTTGCCGGAAGTGGGAATGCTCTGTGGAATCCTTGGTAGCTGCTTTCTTTTTTGAACAGTCCTTTTTTTTGTATTTCTATTTCTTGCTTGTTCTCTGCTTTTATTTCCAAGGCGTTTGATGATACTTTTAGGTCTATGTCTGCTTTTTTCATTCCAGGCATTCCTACTTTGACTACGAATTCTTTTGGGGTTTCTTTTATTTCTGTTTTTGGTGTGTTCATGTTTATTAGTTGTTTTGCTTTCATTTTTGGAAAGTCCAGAAAGTTTTTGAAGACTTTGTCTACTTCTTTTCTTATTCTGTCCATTTCATCAAGCACTAAGTTTCTTGCCATTATTTTCTTTCTCTTTCTCTGCTCATTTGTTTTTCAAGCAGGGTTTGCATGTGTTCTCCGCATCTTCTTGTTGTTTTTATTAGTCCCCATCCGTTTTGTTCTGAGTGGAATCTTCTTTGTTTTGATTCTAGACGGAAGTTTATGTTGAATCTTGCCATTTTGCCTAGGATTCTGGATTTCTTCACACTTACCTTTAGTTTGAAATTGGGTACTTGTCTTTCAAATTTTGGGGTGTATGTTTCAATGATGTTTTTTAGTTGTTCAGTTTCTGGTTCTTCTAGGCTTTTTAGTCCGAGGTATTGTATATTTGCCATGAATTTATTAATGGTGTTAGGAGTATATAAATTTTTTTGATTACAACAGGTGTGCAATAATTTCCGGATACTACAGATACTGGCTCCAATCAAAACCTTTAAAAACCGCTTAGTTCTTAATTAAAAGTATGCAGGACATTGCTAAATCATTGCATCCTTTTGAGAGAAAGGTTTTGCCTGTTCTTAAGGATGGTATGGAGCTTAAGGAGATAGCTGCTGCTGCTGGTTTGAAAGAGGTTGAGGCTATGCGTGCGTTGCAGTGGCTTAGTAATAAGAAGGTTTTGACTACGAAGAAAGAGATTAAGGAAGTTGTTAATCTTGACAAGAATGGTAAGAAGTATCTGAGTAATGGCATGCCTGAGCGGAGATTCTTGGAGAGTCTTAAGGGCAATACTCTTGTGTCTAAGATTGATTTGGCTAAGGATGAGATTAATGTCTGTTTGGGTTTGCTAAAGCAGAAGGGTGCTATTGATATTAATAAGGGTGGGGAGTTGAGTGTTTCTATTACTGAGAATGGCAGGATGCTTCTTGGTAAGGAAAGTTTGGAAGAGCAATTTCTAAAGAAGCTTCCTTTGGAATTGGAAAAGCTTTCAGCAGAGGAGAAGCATGCTTTTGATAATCTTAGGAAGAGGAAGGGTTTGATTAAGGTTGATATCGGGAAGGTTCTGCATGTAACTCTTACTGAGTCGGGTAAGAAGTTGTCTAAAACAAAGATTGAGATTAATACTATTGAGACTTTGTCTCCGGTTATTTTGCAGCAGGGATTGTGGAAGGATCGTGTTTTCCGTAGTTATGATGTTAAGATTAATACTCCTAAGATTTATGGCGGGAGGGTTCATCCTTTGCAGTTGGTGATTGATAAGATTCGAAGAATTTTCTTGGATATGGGTTTTAAGGAGATGGAGGGGCCTTGGGTTGAGTCTGCTTTTTGGTGTATGGATTCTATGTGGATTCCTCAGGATCATCCTTCTAGGGAACTGCAGGATACTTTCTATTTGCCTTATAAGGGTAGTGTTCCTGAGAGGGTTGCTAAGTTGGTCAAGGCTGTTCATGAGACTGGTGGTAAGACTAAGTCTAAGGGTCATGGTGGCGAGTGGGATGTTGATGTTTCTAAGCAGTTGTTGTTGAGAACTCATACTACTGCTACTACTTTTCGTTATTTTGGGGAGAAGGATATCAAGTCTCCTGCAAAATACTTCTATATAGGGAGAGTTTTTAGGAATGAGACTACTGATGCTACTCATTTGCCTGAGTTTCATCAGGTTGAGGGTTTTATCATGGATGAGAATTTGACTTTGAAAGATTTGATGGGTTATATTAAGGAGTTTTATGAGAAGCTTGGTGTTCATAAGATTAAGTTCAAGCCTACTTACAATCCTTATACAGAGCCGTCTATGGAGTGTTATGGTTTTAATGAGGAGACTAAGGAGTGGGTTGAGTTGATTAACTCTGGTATTTTCAGGCCTGAGGCTTTGGAGCCTTTTGGTATTAAGACTCCGGTTATTGCTTGGGGGTTGGGTGTTGAGAGGCTTGCAAGTTTATTGTTGAAGCAGAAGGATATTAGGAATTTGCTTGGTGCGACTGCTGATTTGAAGTGGTTGCGTAATTACAAGCTTCCGAAGGTGTAAGATGGTAGTGTTGGATACAAGTTACAAACAGTTGGTAAAGCTCTTGGGTAGGAAGATTAGTTTGGATAAGTTGAAGGATACTCTTTTTGATATGGGTTTGGAGTTGGAGCATAGTGGTGATGCTTTGCGTGTTGAGGTGACTCCTGATCGTCCTGATCTTATTTCAACTTACGGTTTGGCTAGGGCTTTGAGATCCTATTTGAAAATAAAGTCTTTGCCGCATTACAGAGTTAAGAAGTCTAGTGTTAAGGTTTTGGTGAAGCCTTCTGTTAAGGATGTGAGGCCTTTCACTGTTGCTGCTGTTATTAAAAACTTGAAGTTTGATGATGAGAAGATTAAGGAAGTGATTTGGGTACAGGAGAAGTTGCATGCTACTTTTGCTAGGAATAGGAAGAAAGCCGCTATTGGTGTTTATCCTATGGAGCACATTGTTCCGCCCATAACTTATTCTGCTGAAGATCCCGATAGTATTAAGTTCGTGCCTTTGGAGGAGAAGCGTGAGATGACTGGAAAACAAATCTTGTCTGGTACTTCTACTGGTAGGCAGTATGCGAGTCTTTTAGAAGGCTATAGTAAGTTTCCTTTTTTTACGGATAAGAATAATGAGGTGTTGTCCATGCCTCCGATTATTAATTCTAATAGGTTGGGTAAGGTGAGTAAGGATACTAAGGAGGTTTTCATTGAGTGTTCTGGTCATGATTTTAAGGCTTTGGAGACTGTGTTGAATATTTTGGTTTGTGTTTTCGCTGATATGGGCGGGGATATTTATTCTGTTGATGTTGTTTATGGCAAGAAAGTTATTACTACTCCGGACTTGACTCCTGAGAAGAGGCAGATCACTGCTTTGTATGTTAACTCTGTTCTTGGTACTAAGCTTTCTGCTAATCAGATTAGGCCTTTGTTGAGCAGGATGATGTATGATGTTATTGGTGTTGTTAAGGATACTGTAAAATTCTCTGTTCCTGCTTTTCGTAGTGATATCTGGCATGATGTTGATGTTGCTGACGATGTTGGAAGGGCTTTTGGTTTTAGCAATATTGTTCCTGAGCATGGTGAGACTGCTACTGTTGGCGGCACTACAATGAATGTTAAGGTTCAGGAGGATGTTGGGGACTTGATGGTTGCTTTGGGTTTCCAGCAGTCAATAACTCTTGCGCTTACTTCTGCTGATGATCAGTTTGTTAAGATGAATTTGGATGAGTTCAATCATATTAAGCTGGGCAGTGTTGCTGATAAGAGTTTGAACATGGTTCGTGTTTGGCTTGTTCCTGAACTGATGAAGTGTTTGGTTAGTAATCGTAATAGGGAGTATCCTCAGAAGTTTTTTGAGACTGGTTTTGTTGTTAAGCCTGATGATAAGTCTGATGTTAAGTCTAGGAATATACTGCGTTTCGCAGCTGTGACTGCTCATAAGAGTGCGAATTATACTGAGATCAAGCAGGCTATGGAGTATGTTCTTGATAATATGGATATTGATTATTCTATTGAGGATGTTGAGCATTCGAGTTTCATTCCTGGCCGTGTTGGGCGTGTTGCTGTTAATGGTAAGAAAGTGGGTTTCATTGGGGAGATTCATCCGCAGGTTTTGATTAATTTGGGTTTGGAAGTTCCTGTGTCTGCTGTTGAGATTAATTTTACTGATATTTTTGAGAGTTGAAGAGCAAAAAGATTATATATCTCTTATTAGTCTGTTAAGGTTATGAAATATTTTGGTCATCAGTTAGGTTTTACGCGTTTGATTGGTACTGATGCAAAGCAGATTATACGCACTTTAGAATATTACCGGAACGAGAGGGGGCAGACAAATTTTGATATCCCTTCTGAGTCTGATATCTCGGAGGTAACGAGGCTGGAGATAGAGTGTGCATTCCCTTTACTGAGCCAGAACCATTTCATTGAAGCCAAGCTTGAGGAGAAAGTCAGCTTCTTTGTGAACGCAAATGCATTCAGTTATATTCAGGCTTTGGCGCTCAGCTATGAACAACTTAAGAGAGGAGATTTGTATAAGTTTGAGCCTGGTCTTTCTACACTTGGTTTATATTTCCTTCCTGAGAATATTATGAAAGGGTTGAAAGATTATGACTGGTCCCAGCATAAGGCTCAGGTTGAAGATTGGCTTCAGGTAAGGAGTAAAGTTTTGAATGATATGAGAACTAAGGGTCTCCTTGTTGAGGCGCAGAAATTAAAGATTCTTAAGAAGAAGCCGGATTATAGCAAGAATTAGAATCTGTGGAGTTCTTCTTTGAAATTCGTAACCTTTTAAAACTTAACTTGATTAATAATAATTATGCAATATGATTTAGAGTTAGATAGGGTTAAGAAGGAGATTAAGAGAATTAAGGCTAGGAAGGTTCTTGTGCAGCTGCCTGATGGTTTGAAGCCTAAGGCTACTGATATTGTTAGGGAGTTGGAGAAGACTGGTGCTAAGGTTTTTATTTGGGGTGGCAGTTGCTTTGGTGCTTGCGATACGCCTTATGTAAAAGGTTTTGATTTGCTGGTACAGTTCGGCCATTCAAAGTGGAAGGAGTAAGAATTATTTGCTAAGGCTCTTTGCCCATTCTATAAAGCTGTCAGCAGCTGTGTAAATTATTTTTTTGAACTTTCCGTTATAGGAATATCCAAGCATAACTCTTGCAATCTGATATGCATTCGGTGTGGATAAGGCTTCTAAAAGATGGCCGGCGTATTTAGGGTTTACTAGATAATAGTTTCTATTTTGGGCTATTATCGCTAGAATGCTTGACTCGCGTCCGGATATTGGCTTCAAAAGTTTACCATCGCATTCAACAGCTAATTTTTCAAGGGGTTTTTTCATTTTTCAGGGTAGGCCTTGCTGATTAATGTCTTGTGCTTTGCCATTCTTTTTCTCACAGGTTCTAGTAAGATATTCAGCTCTTTAGCGACTGCGTTCTTCAGGTCCAGAGGATGTATTTTTTTGGCGGCGTAGTCTTTCTCCAGTGTTTCGTAGTCTTCGTATGTTGAGTTGCCGCCGTATTTCTCTTCCCTTTCTATTGTCAGTTGTCCAATGAATGGTATTATGACATGCTTTGCGAAGGCTAGCATCCCGTTCCCTTCTGTTTCTCCTGCTTCGCAGTGCGCTTCTTTTATCTTTTTTGTGACATCTTCCTCCGAGTCTAGGACATCTATCTTTGATTTTGAGTCTGATGAGCTCATTTTTCCGCCAGTAAGGCTTGGCATCAAGGGGTTCATTATTTCCACTCTTGGTTTGTATCCTATTTTTGGAAGGTTCTCCCTCGCGAACATTAGGATCTTTCTTTGGTCCATTCCTCCGAATTGTACGTCTGCGTTCAGGTATTCTTCATCAAGTGTTTGGAGTATCGGATACATGAATCCGGAAAGTCTTGGCTCTTCGCCGAATCTGACGACTTCTGATGCCGCTCTCTTGCATCTGCTGAAGGTGTTGAGCGCTGATAGCCTATACATGTCGAGTGTGTATTCTTTTTTTAGCTGGAAGTCGCTTCCCCTGACGAACTCAAGATTTTTTGTGTCTATCTTAAGCGCTTCTAGCATTGCTGTCAAAACATTTTTGTAGTATTCCACTCTGTAGTCAAGCAGGTCCCAAGGAGTTTTTTGGTCGTCGAGGTGTGCATGCAGGTCTGCTAGGAGTATCTTGAATTTGAATCCTGCTTTGAGGAAGTCTGCCACTTTTGAGAGCCAGAAGAAGTATCCTATGTGTATCCTTCCCGTCGGAGCGTTTCCGATATATGCGATTGGTTGCTTCTTTTTTTGCAGCAGGTCTAATAGCTCGTCTTCTTGTATTATCTCTGCTGTGTTTCTCTTTACCAGCTCAAATCTTTCTTGTGCGTCCATCAAGGGAACTCTAGAGCCTTTCGGTATATAAGTTTTACTGCCAGAAAGTTTTATTAAACAGCAGTGCTGCTATTTTGTTAATGGCGAAATGTCCTTATTGCAAGGCCCCTATAACTTTGAAGAGCCTGAAGAAGGAGAAGAGAGGTTTGGGCTTATTTAAGCAGGAGATAATGTATTGTTGTCCTAAGTGCGAGTCTGTTCTTGGTTTAAGCCGGGGCAAGTGGACTGGTTAGTCTGCAGAAGCTTTAAAAAGCGGGGATTGCAGTTTAGTGCTTATGAGATTCGTGGCTATTGTGTCTGGTGATGATGCTCAGCTTGGTGCTGAGGAGCTTAAGCAGTTGAGCCATGCCAAGAGTTTTAAGATAATTGGGCAGGTGGTTGTTTTTGAGAGTAAAAAGTTTGATTACACCCGTCTTGCTTATACTAAGATGCTTTATTTAGTATTGTTTACTTCTTCTGTGGATCGTCTTGAGAAGGATTTTAAGAAGGTCAACTGGAATAGGCATTTTAAGGAGAGTTTCCGTGTTGACCGCTTCGGTCTTGATCTGGATCTGAAATATCTTGGTTCTCTGGTCTGGAAGCGGCTGAAGAATCCTAAGGTTGATCTGAAAAGACCTAAGACGGAGTTTGATTTTATAGCTTATGGCAGGGATGTGGTTGTCGGTAAGTTATTATTCGAGAACAGGGAGAGGTTTGTTGATCGCAGGCCGCATCTCAGGCCGGGTTTTCATCCTAGCTCTTTGCAGCCTAAGTTGGCGAGGGCTTTGATTAATTTGGCTGATCCTTCGAAAGGTAAGATTGTTGCTGATCCTTTCTGCGGGACTGGCGGCATTCTTATCGAGGCAGGATTGATGAAGTTCAAGGTTGTTGGTTCTGATTTTTCTGAGGAGATGGTTGAGCGTTGTAAGGAGAACTTTAAGCATTTCAAGATTAAGGGTAAGTGTTTTAAGGCTGATGCAAGAAAAGTGCAGATTAAGGCCGATGTTGTTGTTACTGATCCTCCTTATGGTATTTGTTCTACTTTGAATAAGGCTAATAGGTATGATTTGTATAAGCGGTTTTTGGATAATGCTTATAGGAATTTGAGGAAAGGTTCGAAGGTTGTTATTATGTTTCCTGAGAAGATTAAGATTAAGACTAAGTTTAAAGTTATAACTGAGATTGATCATTATATGCATCATTCTTTGACTAGGCATATTGTTGTTTTTAAGAAGGTTTAGAGTCCGAGTGTGATTACGAAGACGAACATGTTGAATATCCATGCGAGTAGTTTGAAGACCCAGGGCAGTAAGTTGATAACAATTAAGGATATTGTTGTGATTTGTATTACTCTCCAGATTGTTTTTCCTTTTGTTGGGAAGATTCCTTGCAGTGCTATGAGAGACATTTTTCCCCCGTCTGCTGGTACGAATGGAAGCAAATTGAAGATTGCTATTCCTATGTTGATTACGAATAGCCACATTGCTAGTAAGTTAATCCAACTAAATATTCCTAGTAGCCATGGCCGGCCTTCTGCTTTTCCTGCAGGTATTAGCTCTTGTTCGAATCCTGATATTCCTACGAATCCTAGGCTTTTGTTTTCTGGGTGTTGTGTTGCTGTTAATTCAAAACTTCCTTTGTCTGTTTCGAGTTTCACCACATCTCCAGGATTTATGTTTTTTGTTGTATTTACAAATTGTGTTGCACTGATTGTTTCTTGGTCATTCAGTTTAAGCAGTTTGAACGGCACTTCGAGGTTTGCTTT
Source organism: archaeon (assembly GCA_043797705.1). Classification (GTDB taxonomy): domain Archaea; phylum Nanobdellota; class Nanobdellia; order SCGC-AAA011-G17; family GW2011-AR17; genus JAZDPJ01. The sequence goes on along the minus strand of JAZDPJ010000009.1, from coordinate 6,882 downwards.
GTAAGCTGGTGAGTCTTCAATTAGTGTGTTAACTGTTATTCCGTTTGGTGCGAAGCTTTCCATGAATAGCGGTGCTGTTAGGAAGTTAAAGATTAGGAAGAATACTATTCCTGTTAGGATGTTTGAGAATGGCCCTGCTGCTAGGACTCCTAGTTGTTGCATTGGTTTTTTTCTGTTCATTATTGTTTCGTCTGGTTCTACGAATGCTGCTAGTATTGGTCCTAGAAAAGCAAATCCTGAGCTTTTGATGGGTATGTTGTGGAGTCTTGCTATTAGTCCGTGTGAGAATTCGTGCAGTACTGCTGCTATGAATATTGCTATTATCCAGTGCCAGAATGTTAGTGTTGGTACTCCTGGTATTGTTATTCCGGGTAGCAATGGGATTAATGGTGTTATTGTTTCTGGTATTACTAGGAATTTCAGTGTTTCTTTTATTAGGAAAACAAATCCGAATATCATTCCTATGAATCCAGCTATGACTCCTGTTGTTGCTAAGATGTTTAGTAGTCTCGGGCTTAGTCTGGCGATTCTGCCCATTAGTTTTAGTCCGAGCTTTGTTTTGTACAGGGCTATGATGCCTTGCATTGTGAATTTTTTCTTGTATTTTATGAATAGTAGCAGTAGTACTGAGTAGAAGACTATGATAGAAATTGTATCAATATTCATTATCACTTCTGTTTTTTGATTGGCCTAAATGCTCTTGAGCCGCAGTTTTTACAGATTACTGATTTGGCTGTTACTTTTACTGGTTCTAGTTTTTTCTTTTTTTTGCATTTTCTGCAGACAAATACTCTGCCGAACATTCTTTTGCTTGCTTCTTCGAATTTTGCCATATTAGTTTTTCACCTGTTTCATTAGTTTGTCGTTCATTACGGTCCAGTATAGTATTTCTGATCCTTCTTTGACTTGGTCTTTCATGTCGTCTGGTATGTGCATATCGAAGGTTTCGTATGAGTCCATGTCCATTACTGATGCTTTGTCTCCTTGTAGGGATAGGACTTGTGCGTTTTTCTTTTCTATGATTGGTATGTCTACTGCATCGTGTCCGGGCATTAGTTTGATTACTTTTTTGCTGTCCATGATGCTTATGGCTTCTATTCTTGCTTTTGCGTGTCCGTGTTTTCCTGTTTTTGATATTTGTACGCTTTTTACTATGTATGCTATGCCGTCAAAGATTACATAGCTTCCGGATTTTAACGCTCCTGCGTGGGATTTTTTTGTATCAGCCATTTATCTGTGAAAAAAGCTTAACTTCTTTATAAAAGTTGTTATTCTTTACAGTTTTTTTAGAACATCTTTTAGCGCTTTTGATGCGTCTATTTCTTTGCCTTTCTTTTTTGGTGCTAGGTCTTGTATTCCTTTTTCTAGTACTTTTATTCTTAGATGTAAATCGAATATTTGTTTTGATAGGTTTGCTATTGCCACCCAGAGCTGTGCTTTTGTTGGTTCTTTTGCTTTTTCGTATGCTTTTTTGTGTGTTGTTGTTTCTTTTATTTGTGTTTCTAGGTGACTTTTTATTATTGGGTTTATTTCGTCTCGCCAGTCCATGTGATTTGTTATTTTATGTTCTGTTTATATAGTTTTTCATAAAGTTTATATGTTGTTCTTTACAATTGGTAGTGTATGGCTAAAAAAATAGTTAAAAAGAAAAAAGGAAAACTTTCTAAAAAAGAGGAGAAGATTTTAGAGGATGCTGGTTTTGATATGGGTCCTTTTTCTGAGGAGGAGCAAGAGCTTCTAAGGCAGTATGAAGAAAATTCTAAGAAGAACTATAAGGTTTGGGAGGTTTCTTACAATTATCACTGTTCCTTTGAGCGTTTTTATGACTGTTCCTTTGAGCGTTTTAATGAGCGCAGTACAGATACTTATTATATTGTAGCAGAGTCCATCGGTAAGGCTGAAGAGAAGGCTAATGAGTTGTTTCTTAAGGGCAGTTTTAAGAGGAGGTTGTTTGAGAATGGCGAGGTTCGTAGATGCATACGTGAGTATGTGGTTGATGTCCCTTTTCCAGATCTGACTCTTGAGGAGGATGTTAATGGTTTTTTTCTTGAACCTAGGTTTAGTAGTGATGGTGCTTTAGCTAAGGCCAATATCGAGTATGTTGTCGGGCCTTATCTTGTCAAACGTAAGTAAAGAACATTATTGCTAGGCTGATTATGTAGAATCCTATTAGTGTTATACCATTTGTTCGTGTTAGTTCCCATTTATGTCTCATTAGTACCATTAGTAGTATGCTCATTGCCACCATTAGTGGTACTGCTATGTTTAGTGTTTCTTTCATGACAGCGAGGGGATGTATCATTGCGGATACTCCTAGTATTAGCAGTATGTTTGTGATGTTTGATCCTAGGAGGTTTCCGATTATTATTCCTCCGTATTTTTTTCTTGCTGCGGATATTGTTACGGATAGTTCTGGTAGGGTTGTTCCTAGAGACACTACTGTTAATCCTATTAATGTGGTTGGGACTTTTAGTAGGTTTGCGAAGTATACTGCTTCTAGTATCAGGTATTTTGCTCCGAAGTAGATTGCTACTCCGCTTATTGCCATGATTAGTAGGTCTTTTATTAGGCTTGCTGTGAACAGGTTTGTTATTTGTTTTGCTTCTGATTTTGTTACTTTTTTCTTTGTGTGGTTTAGTCCTTCTTCTATGTGTTTTATGTCTGTCATGACTCTGCTTCTTATTGTTGTTAGGTATTGGAGTTTGAAGAAGTATTTTATGAAGTCCATGAATGGTTCTTTTTCTCTTGTCGGTACTTTTGCTTGGAGCAGATATATTGTGTATGTGCAGTAGATGAGGAGGAATATTGCTGCTTCCCATCTTCCTAGTGTTTTGTTGATTATGAATATTAGGAAGAGGATGCCTACTGCTACCATTATGTAGCCGTCTCTTTTCATCAGTTTTTTCTTTGTTCTTATGCCGTTCATCATTATTGCACCTATTCCAATTATGAGTCCTGTGTTTTCTAGGTTTGATCCTACGATGTTTCCGAGGATTAGTCCGCTGTTTTGTTTTAGTGATGCTGCTATTCCGGATGCTAGTTCTGGCAGTGATGTTCCTAGTGCTACTAGTGTCATTCCGATTATGAATTCTGATATTCCTAGTCTTTTTGCTAGGGTTGCTGCTGATTTTACGAAGAAGTCTGATCCTTTGACTAGTAGGATTAGTCCTAAGATGAAGAGTATTATTTCTATTATCACAAGTTTTTAGTGTTGTTAGAAGTTTTTAAATGTTGTTTTGGGAGTTATTTCTTTTTGTACCCGAATTTTTTGTTGTAGTCTTTATGGTTGAGTATGTCTAGGACAAATGCTATGATTTCGATATTGTGTCCTTTGATTGTGTAGAGCATTCTCCAGAAGTTTGGGAGTTCAACTCTGAATAGGTTTGTTATTCCGTATTTTATTTTGTATTTTTGAGGGATTAACTTTTGAGGAATCTTGTCGCCGTAGTCTGGGAAGGTTTTTATCAGTTCAGATTTTTTGTGTAGTGCATTTAGGATTGTTCTTTCGATTTTTGCTATTTTTGCTTGTTTTTTTAGGTAGTTGTAGGTTTCTTCTGCTTCTGGTGAAAGATGCACTTCTAATATTTTTGTCATATTTGTGTAGAAAAATTAAGATTTATAATGTGTGCGTAAGATTTTTCGGAGGGTTTCCGGTTAGATTTTTTTTCCTTTTGTCATTAGTTCCCAGAGTTTAGGATTAGGTTCATAGATCCATATGATTCCTTTTGTTCCTATCAATATCTTTCTGCTCATTTGTAGGTAGTCTAGTATTGTTGTTAGTGTTTGGTGCATTATTTGTTTTGGTAGTTTTCTTTTTAGTTCTGCTAGTGTGATTTGTTCTCCTGTTTTTTTTAGTGTTTTTTCTACCATTAGCACCGTGTTTAGTGTTGGTGAGTGTCCTATTGTTTTTAGGATTTGTTTTTGTGCCATTTTGTGTATAAACTTATACTTTAAAGGTATATACTTATATATAAGTCTTTTGTTAGATCAAGCTTACAAATTGCAGATAGTTATTCTCCGCACATTTCTTTTGCTTTTTCAATGACTTTTAAGAAATTTCTCCATTCAGAGTACCCAAGTAGTTCTTGCATGTCTCTTGCTAGCCAGTATTTTATCTCGTTTTCTTTGTATGCTGATTCTTCAAAGGTTTTTGTTAGTTCTGAGATTTGTGTTTGTTCCATTTTTTCCTCCAGGGTCGCATAATTGTGGTTTCTATTTAAGCCCTTCGCGGACACTTGCCAAGTGGCTGGTGGTTTTTCTAAGATTGAAGAAATATTTTCTACTTTACCTTTCGACTATAATATATTGAGAATATTATTAGTGTTATTGCCATTAGTCCTATTGCTGCTCCTGTTGCTTGGCTTATGTCTCTGAATTGTATTGTTTTTTCTGAGAGGAATCCTATTGCTAGTAGTATGTATAGTGATACTAGGAATGTTTTGTAGCCTGCTTTTTCTATTATTTTTTGTCGTCTTTCGTCGTGCCATGGTGATTTTGTGTTTTTTCCTCTTTTGTAGAGTATTACGGCGAATGCTATTATTGATAGTGCTATGATTGTTCCTAGTATTCCTCCTGCTAGATCTCCGTTTAGGAAGGCCTTTCCTGCGTAGAGTGTTCCTGTTATTATTACCAGTATTGTTATTAGGAGAAATAGGCCTAATCTCATTTTTCTTTTTTTTAGGTTTTTCATCTTAGTTTTAATTATAGTTTAATTGGTTATAAGGATTTTGGTTTCTTACCTGCTGTGTGTAAAGAGAAGAAATTCTTTCAAAAAATTTCGTAGTAATTAGTCAGTCTTTTTCTTTTCCAACAGTTTTCTCTTTTCTTTTTCAGGAATGTTTAAGTAATTCTCATTAGAAGTTACTAATCGCCCTATCTTCTTTTCAGTTTCCCTTCTTGCATTTCCAGCAATTTTTCCACCATCCTTTGCTGCAGTTTTGCATTCATTTAATCCTTTAGTATCTCTTGTTTTAGTGATTTCTGTTGTTACTTTTTCTCCGAGCATTGTAAAGATAAGTTCTAGTTCATCCATATGATCTCTTAGATTGTCTTTTATTCTTAGGCTCTTGTGTTGTTTGTAGTCGTCAACTGTTTTGCCGAAAGTTGCTTTTGATATTTCGTTTGTGAGTATTGCGTAGTCTTTTTTTGTTTGTATGTCTCTATTTTGCCATTCATTTGTTAAGTCTTCTCTTATTTCTGTGCACCTCATTCTTTTTCCTATCCATTCTTCTGAGTAACCTTTTTTTCTGTATAATTCTCTAATGCGTGTTTGCCCTATTTCCGGATCTTCTATTTCTTGTAGCCTATCTTCGCCTAGTTGTGCAAGCCACTTCTTGAAAGGTTCTGCTTTCTTTGATGGAATAGATTGTATGAGCCTAAATGTGTTCTTTCTGTTCACGCAGTCTGTCAGCCTCATCTTACCATCTTCTGCAAGCAGTTTCAACTGTACCCAAATTGGGGACGTTTCAATTTCTATGAATTCCCTGTCTTTTGTTTTACCCCAATACTGCCTTGGTGTAGGACTGTCTGTCAATGCCGCAATTATATCAACAACTGAGAAGTACCATTCATTGTTATGCCATTCCCTTCTGATCTTACTGTTTCCAAACAACAATAGTTTTTTGTGTTTTTCCATTGAATTTGTTTAGTTATAGCTGGTATTTAAGCTCTTCGCGGGCACTTGCCAAGTGGCTGGTGGTTTTTCTAATTGTGAAGAATTAGTTGCGGATAATTGTTTATTAATAGAATTATTCTGCTATTTTCCAGTTTTCCAGTAGTACGAATACTTGTTCGTTGTTTCTTTTGAAGGCTACTGTGAAGCATCCTTCGCATTCTTTTGTTTTTACGCTGTCTATTGTTAGTCCTTTAGTTTTGTGTATATTCTTTTTGTGAAGTCTATTACTTTTTCCGCGTAGTCTTTGTCAAGTATTGTTCCGTAGTATAGCATTCCGTTTCTGAAGTATCTTAGTTGATTGGCAAATTGTACATCTTTTTCTTTTAGGCCTAGGATTCGCAAGTAGGATACTTCTGCTTCATGTGCTCCCATTCCAGAAGAATTATAGCCTTTTAGAAGCATTTTTGCTCTTATTAATTCCATCAGAATATCGTAGCAGGATTTTACGAATGTGTTTGCATAGTTGTCTTCTACTTTGAGTTTTTTTACCATATCTAGTAGGCAAAGGTAGTCTTTTTCTGATTCTTTGAGTAGGAATTCTGCTCTTGACTTGTTTATGCTTTGCTTTTTGACGATATTGTCTTTTATGAATTCGTCGAAGTTTTTTATTGCTTTCATAGTTCAATGCTCCCCGCGAGTATGATTCCGTTGCATATGTTTTCTTTTAGGTGTTTGTGGATGTTTTTGAATGAGTCGTAAAAGTTTATTAGTATTTTTCTTTCCAGTGTTTTTTCGTATTTTGTTAGGTCTATTTCTTTTGATTTTCTGCCGATTATTGCGATGTCTATGTCTGAGTTGATTGTGTCTTCTCCTCGGGAATAGCTTCCGAAGAGTATTATTGTTGCTCCTGCGAAGTTTGTTTCAAGGTAGTCTGCTAGTCCTGTTTCGTAGATTTGTTTTAGGTTGTCTGTTCTTTTTAGTTGCATTACTTTTTGGTTGTTTCTGTTTAGTTCTATTGCCCATCTTTTTGTTTCTTTGTCTTGTTGGATGTTGATCCAGTTCTCTTTTTCTAATGTTGGGATGGCTTTCATTACTGCTGGTTGTGAGACTTCTAGTAGGTTTGCGATTTGTCGTTGGTTTAGTTGTTTTCCTGCTTTTATTGATAGTAGCCTTATTATTTCCTGTTGCAATTTTGTTAACTTTAGTTTATATATATTTATCATAGTTAATACCTATTAACCTTAGTTTATATATCTTTCGGTTGCCAT
>JAZDPJ010000007.1:0-28467 GCA_043797705.1 archaeon | reverse complement strand
AAAGTCGAAGTAATCTACGAAAGAAAAATAACACCTTTCGGGAACTCAGCAAAACTAGACGCACAAAAGAAATACATCGGAAGAAGAGCATATGTCATAGTCCTAAAGGACTAGACATTATTTTTGTCCCAACCCCGGTTCATATCTTCAAACAAGTTACTTTAGAAATCCCATCTTGCATTGAAATCCCGTATACTGTGTTTGCTTCGGTTATTACTGAGTCATTGTGGGATATCAGTAGGTATTGTGCCCCTTGGGAGTATTTTGCTATTAATTGGGAGAGTAGTTCTGAGTTGTGTTTGTCTAGTGCTGCGTCTACTTCATCCATTAGGTAGAATGCTGCCGGTTGGAACTCTTGTAGTGCAAAGATTAGTGATAGTGCAGCTAGTGTTTTTTCTCCACCAGATAGCCCTTTTATGTCTAGGAACTTGTTGCTTGCCATTCTTACTCTGATGTCTGCTCCTCCTTCGAAGGGGTCTTCTTGGTTTTCTAGCTCCAGTATTGCTTCTCCTTTTGTTGACAGTGTTGCGAATATGTTTTTGAATGTTTTTTGTACTGCGTTGAATGTTTTCATGAATATCGCTTTTTTCTTTGTTTCCACTTCATATATGAGTTTTAGCACATCTTCTTTTTCGAATCTTAGTGTTTCATATTTTTCGACTAGCGCATCATACTCGACCCTTACTTTTTCATAGATTTCGAGTGCTCTTAGGTTTATGTTTCCCATTGCTTTCATTTGTTGTTCTAGGTTTCTGATTTCAGAGTGCAGTTCTTCTACTTTTAGCCCTCTTCTTAGGGATACTTCTTTGTATGGTTCAAATTCTTTGTTGAGTCCTTCTAGTTCTCCGTTGATTAGCGCTATTTTTACAGATACATCGTTTCTTCTTGCTTCTATTCCTCTTGCTCTTTCTTCTTGTCTTATTATTTGCACTTCTCTTTGTTGTATCTGCTGTTGCAGTTTGTTTTTCTTTGTGAACAGGTGGTTGTAGTCTGCGTAGAATTGTCTTTGGGTTTTCTCTTTTTGTTTTAGGTTTTCGTATCTTTCTGTTGCTGCTTGTTTTAGTGTATTGAATTCAGTTGTGAATTGCTCTTTTTCTTTTGCGCTTGTTGAGATTATGCTTGCTACTTTTGATTGTTCTGCTTGGTAGAAGCTTAATTGTGAGGTTATATTTTTTAGTTCTGATGCGTTCTTGATTGCCTGTTCTCGGATTTCTCTTTTTTCTTCTTCGAATTTGTTCAGTGTTCCTTGTGCTGTTGATCCGCTTGCTTTGCTCATGCTTGTCATGAGGCCGGTTCTTTCTTGTTTTGTTTGGAGTATTTCTTTGCCTATGTCTGAGATGTCTTTGCTGTAGATCTGCATTTGCTTTTGTATTTCTGAAATTTCTGAGGCCATACTTTTTTTCTTTTGTTTTAAGTCTTCTAGTGACAGGTCTGTGACTCCGGCATTTTCCATGGTTCTTATTCCTGCTTCTAGTATTGCTTTTCTTTCTCTTAGTGAGAATACTGATTCGTCATTTTCTGTTTTTCTTCTATCTAGTAGGTTTACTGTTTCTTGTAGTCTTTCTTCTTCTTTTTCCAGTCTTTCTAGTCCTAATGTCACTTCTTTTTCTTGGAAAGCCATGCCTGTTCTTTTTCTGTATCCTCCGACCATTGCTCCGCTTTGTTCTAATAGGTCTCCATCTATTGTGACCATTCGTTCTCTTCCGATACCTATTCTTCTTGCTGTTGAGATATCATCTACGACGATTGTTGATCCGAATAGGTATTTGAATACTGCATCAAATTTTTTGTCATAGGTTACAAGATCTAGTGCTAGTCCGTGTGCCCCCTGGGATCTTGCTAGTTTTTTTGCTTCTTCGGTGATTATTTTTTCTCGTAGTTTGTTTAATGGTAGGAATGTGACTACTCCTGATTTGCTTTCTTTTAGGAGAGTTATGCATTTTGCTGCTACTGCGTCTGTGCTTACTACTACGCTTCTTAGCCTTGCTCCTGCTGCTACTTCTAGTGCCATTGAGTGTTTTGAACTTACTTTTCCTAGTTCGGATACTGTTCCGTAGACTCCGGGTATTTTTGCTGATTGGATTTTTTTGAGTGCTGCGTCGCCTGCTGATAATTCATTTATCCCTATGCTTTTTGCTCTTAGTTTTGCTAGTTCGTCCCCTAGGCCTAAGAGTTTTGATCTTGCGTTTCCTAGTTGTGATGAGAATATGCTGCTTTCGTTTAGGCATCCGCTTAGTTCTTTTTCAAGCTTTTTGAATTCTTCTTTTTTTTCTTTTAGTGTTTTTGCTCTTGCTTTATCTTCTTCTTTTAGGTCTTCTATTTCTGTTAGTTTTTCTTCTATTTGTTTGATTTCGAATTCAAGTCTGTCTTTTTCTCTTAGTTTGGCTTGATTGCTTTCTTGTAGGTCTAGTGTTTGCTTTTGTTTGTTTTCTATTATTTGATCTAGCTCTTCTATTTTGGAGTTTATGTCTGAGACATCTTTGATTCCGTGTTTTTTCTTGTATTCTTCTATTTGTGATTTTGATTTTTCTTCTTTTTCTGTGAGTTGTGTGTTTTCTTTTTCTATTTGTTCTTTTCTTTTTGTTAGTTGTGAGAGTGTTTTTGATAGGTCGGATAGGTTTTGGTTTAGTTCTTTTGTTCTGTTGCTTAGTTTTGTTATTTCATTTGTGCAGACATCTTTTCTTGTCTGCATTTTGATTAGTTCTGTTTTAAGTTCGTCTATTTCTTTTGATATGGCTCTTTGTTTTTTGTCGCCTTTTTCATCAAGGTCTGTTTCTATGCTTGTGATGGTTTGTTGTTTTCCTTCAATGTCTTTTTTCAGTCCGTCTATTTCTTCTTGTGTTTTTTGTATGTTGTTATCATGGGTTTTTATTGCGGTTTCTAGTTCTGTTTTCTTGTCTTGTTTGTCTTTTATTTGTAGATGTACTCTTGTTGCTTTGCTTCTTTCTAGATCGCTTTCTACATCTTTGTATTTTAGTGCTTGGTCTCTGTCTGTTTTTAGGTCGGATAGTGTTTTGTCTCTTTCTGTTAGTATGATATCTGCTTCGTTTAGTTTTTCTTGGACTTTGTTCAGGTCGCCCATTGCCTTTTCTTTTTTCTCTTCGAAGATTGAGATTCCTGCAACATCTTCTATTATTTCTCTTCTTTCATCTGGTTTCATGTCCATGAATCTTACTATGTCTCCTTGGAGTACTATATTGTGGCCGTCAGGGTCTATTTTTGCTGCAGCCATTAGGTCTAGAATTTGTGTTCTTGTTCTTACTTGGTCGTTGATTAGGTATTTGCTTTGTCCTTTTTTGTTTAGTATTCTTGTTATTTTTACTTCTTTTCCGTTGATTGGGAATCTGTTTTTTTCATTGCATAGGACTAGGCTTACTTCTGCTTCTTTTGCTGGGCTTCCTTTTTTTCCGCCGTTGTATATTAGGTTGGCTGATTTGGCTGCTCTTAGCCCTTTTGAGGATAGCTCTCCTAGAACGAAGCATATTGCGTCGCAAATGTTTGATTTTCCGCTTCCGTTTACCCCTATAACTACATTGAAGTCTGTTCCGAATGGTATGTCTACTTTTTTTGCAAAGCTTTTGAATCCTTTTGCTGTAAGTCGCTTGATATAAGTCATGGTATATTCTGTTTGTGCGTTAAGTAGTTTATAAAGTTTTTCAGTTTGAAGTTCTGTTTAGAATTATTTTCTCAGGACAAATAGTTCAGGGGTTGATAAGGCTGTTTCTATGATTTCTTCTTGTTCCCCCGTAGTTCAGGTAAGTGGATTTGAGTGTTGTTCATAAAGTCTCTTGCCCCCCTTATGTGGGTTTTAGTGATGTTCATAAAACCTTTTACTTCCCCTACGAAAACGCCAAGCTTGTAAGTTGCTGTGATTAGGTATGAAGCTATTGCTCCTATGGCAACATATAACAGCTGTGTTTCAGTTGGGCTGTGTCCGGTTAGTTTAAGTGTGACTTGTATTTATGAATATAACAGCGAATATTACAAATAGCGCTGTTGCCAGGATTCCTATTATTTTGTCAATTTTCATGTTCAGAACACCCCTACTTTTGTGGTTATGTATATCGTTAGTAGCACTAGCATAATCACTAGTAGTCAATAGTATGGTCCTAGCCAGGGTGCATGTTTTCTCATAACACTAATAGTCTTGGATATTATTTATAAGTTTTTGCTCGGGTTTCCTAAAGGATTTCCGGAAGTTTAGAAGTCTGTCAGCTTTGTTCTGCCTTTTCTTCTTTTTTATGCCCTATTCTTTTTTGTTTTTCTGACGTCTCTAGGAAATTATCATTTGTGACCACGCCCTTACCGAGTTTTTGTTCAATATCTTTCCGTGTTGATCCTGCAACATCTCCACCGTCTTTTGCATCTTTTTTCAGGTGTGGAAACTCTTTGGAGTTTCTTTCTCTTGTGAATCTTGTAGTTGTTGCTTCTCCAAGCATAGTAAGAATAAGTTCAATATCATCCATATGGTCTCTTAGATTCTCTTTCTGTAATCCTTTGAATTTCTTGTATTCTATGGGTGTCATATCAAATGTTGCTTGGGATATTTCTGCTGTAAGTATTGCATAATCTTTTCCTTCAAACACTCCCCTCTTTTTCCATTCGTCTGTAAGTTCATCTCTTACTGCAATTCCTCTAACTCTTTTCTCTATCCACTCCTCAGAATATCCTTTTGCTTTATATATCTCTTTCATACGTTTTTGGGCCAGTTCTGGATCCTCTATTTCTTGTACTCTTTCGTAACCAACTTGAGCTAGCCATAGTTTTAGTGGTTCTGCTTTTTTAGATGGAACAGATTGGATTATTCTAAAGAGAGATTTAGTGTTTGCGCAATCTGTTTCTCTTGATTTACCGTCTGGAGATAGTAATTTCAACTGGTGACAATTTGTCACCACTTCACTTTCTTCTTCCCTAAGCCTTTGACTTAACTTATTCCAATACTTCCTGGCTGTTTGAAAATCATCTTGTTCTGTTAAGACAGCGATAATATCAATAACAGAATAGTACCACTCATTGTTATGCCGAATCCTTCTTATTTTCCTATCCTGAAAAACTACTAAACCTTTATTTTCTTCCATAGAATAGGTGAAGTAACAGTAGTATATAATTTCTTGCTCGGGTTTCCTAAAGGATTTCCGGAAGTTTAGAAGTCTGTCAGCTTTGTTCTGCCTTTTCTTCTTTTCATTGTTGCCCATTCGTGTCTGAAGAGTTCCGGGTATTCGTCTGCGTGGTCTTCTATGAATTTCACAGTTCGCGGGTCTGCAGGGTATCCTGAGCCGAAGTCTTTTCCTATTGATGCTTTGAGTCCTGCTATTTCTTTGTCTCTTAGGACTTTTGCTAGTATGCTTGCTGCTGCTACGACTTCGTATTTGGCGTCTGCTTTATGTGCGAATACTAATTCGGTGTTTTTATTTTTCAGGTATATTCTTACTTGTTCTGTGTATGCTTTGATGTTTGGGCTTGGGCAGTCTACTATTGCTTTGTCTGGGTTGAGGTCGTTGATGATCATTGCTATTCTTACTGCTTCTAGTTGATTCAAATTTGTTCCCGAGGTTCTTAGTGTTTCGTCTATTTCTTTTGGTGTTACGACTTGGAATGTGAATTTTACGATTTTTTCTATCTCAGCGCCTATTCTTTCTCTTGATTTTGGTGTTAGTAATTTGGAGTCTTTGGCTCCGAGTTCTTTCAGTTTGGGAATGTCTTTTTCTTCGACCATTACCCCGCAGATTACTAGCGGTCCTATTACTGGTCCTTTTCCCGCCTCATCCAGACCACATATTTTCATGTTATTATTATTTACAAACCTTTATTTATAAAATTGTCGTAATATCTCCATAAACTTTATCTATTGATTTGCAATAGCTATAATAAAAATGATTGTTTTTGATGTTGAAACAACTGGTTTAAATCCAAAGAAGAATTCTATTGTCAGTATTGGTGCTGTTGAGTTTGAGAATTCTGGTAATCAGTTTTATGGAGAATGCCGGCCTTCTCCGGGGGCAGAGATTAGTGATGAGGCTTTGGCAGTTAATGGTTTTACAAGAGAGCAGCTTAATGATCCTGGTAGGTCTTTATTGTCTAAGACTTTGGAGTCTTTTATTGATTGGGTTTACAAATGTAATGAAAGAACTCTTGCCGGGCATAATCTTGCAGTGTTTGATTTTCCGTTTTTGAAGGAAGCAATGAGAACTTATTCTATTGGTAAGTGGCCTTTTGGTAATAGGACTGTTGACTCGCATGCATTATGTTATGCCCATCATATTAGCAAGGGAATGCTTATGCCTGTGGCTATGGATAAGGGTGGGAATAGCAAGCATCGTAGTGGTATTACTTTGGATGTTGCGTTGAATTATGTTGGCATTCCTGGAGAGCCAAAACCCCATAATGCCTTGACTGGTGCGAAGTCTGCTGCAGAGGTGATTAGCAGGTTGACTAAAGGCGAATGCTTGTTTCCAGAGTACAGCCAGTTCAAGGTTCCAGGTTACCGGGGTTGGGACAAAATTAATCGTCGGCTATCCAGAAGAGGTTATGCCATATGAGGTTGCAGAATATGGCTGTATCAATCCTGTCTTCTCTTTTTTGGTTTAATTTCCATCCGAATCTTTGTTTGTCTTCTGAGAATCCTGCTTCTGAGTGATTTCTTAGGAAGTATTCTTTAAGGTATTCTTGAATTTTGTTTACAAATTCATGGAGCATGTGTTTCCATTTCCATGTACCATTTATTGTTGCGTTCTTTTTTGGTATGAGATATATTTTGATATTTGTGAAGTTTTCATCGAGTTGTTTTACGTATTGTTGTTTGCTGTAATATCTGTCAAGCCTTATGCTGTCTAAACTGATATCCAGATTTAATTTTTTTAGCATATCTAATGCTTGTTGGTATGCTTCATTTTCACTTTTGAAACTCGCTCCGTATGTTATATACATGCGGGTGTCTATGTCCATTAATTTGAAACAGTATACGAATTGTTTTTTCTTGCGTTCTTTTTTTGAAGTTTTCTTTAGTTTGTCTTTTAGTTTTTGTGCTTCTGTGGCGTAATGTTTTTTTATGGTGAGAGAATATCCTGTGCCGTCACCTGTGCCATTCACGTTTTTTACGTCCTTTCGGCGTAAAATAAGCACATGCAGGTTATGTAATGCCATGATTACAAGATCTTCTGAGTATAAACGTTCTACAGTTTTGTAGCTAACCTCAACATCTGACAGCAAACAAAAAACCGCAAGCATACAACTCATACTACGATTACTCTTACCAACTAAACGATGAATCAAAACCAAAATAACTTTCTGCTTAAGCGTAATTTCAGAAGGCCTACCCCTAGTTTCTCCATTCACTATTTTGATTGATGAAACTGCCTCATCAATCAAGGGTTCTAATTCACGTATCGCTTCCTTAATCCTTCTAGCCAATCTCTGCTCATAAGTTCTCCAATCCCTCTTCTTGATAGGGGTCTTTTCTTTATACTCCTCAATAATCTCATCAAGTATACTAACTGTTTCCCTCACCTCTTTTGTTGTAATTTTCATGCATATCTATAAGACCGAAAAGTATTTAAGGATATCTATCCATATCCTACACTATGAGAACAGTCCAAGTCATAAAAGGGGATCTAACAATCAAAGAAAAAGTAGAAGTAATCTACGAAAGAAAAATAACGCCCTTCGGAAACTCAGCAAAATTAGATGCACAAAAAAAATACATCGGAAGAAGAGCTTATGTCATAGTCCTAAAGGACTAGACATTATTTTTGTCCCAACCCCCAGGTTACCTATAACTTTATAAATAACTTGTTCAAATTAGTGGTGTATGGATAAGTTACTTCAAAAGGTAAGGCGGCAGGGATTGACAATTCTTATGTCAGGAGTTACTAGCCTCGTTGTTGCTAGCGCTGTTTTGTACAGCAAGGCTAATGATTATGTGGAAGAGGCTTACAATGCTGAGGCTGTTAAGTTTAGGTTAGAGTTCATCACCTCTTGCGATGAGGATGGGCGGCCGGTAGATATTCCTAAAACTTTCTCAAAGGATGAGACTTTCAAGCCTGCAAAAATAGAGAAATCTGTTCTTGAGCAGAAGATCGGGTTTGAATTTAGGGCTGATAATCTTGTGTGCGGTAAAATTGAAGGTTTATGGGATAGATGTGTTGGCCAGGAGTATGTTTTTTCTGTGGAAACTGCTACTATTGGGGATACGCAAGAAAACCTTACAATCTATAACTATTCTGGGCAAATAGCCATTTCATCGTATATTTCATCGTATATTTCATTGCATGACTATGACCATAACGGCTTACTTGATTGGATCAGCATATCAGATAAGGAAAATAATACCAGCATACATATAACAAGAGGCAGGAACGGTGAGTTGGAGTATGACAATATAAATGAAGACGGTGCAAAGCAGCTCTATGACCTTTACACTTCAAAATTCAATGCCTTCAAGACCCAGTATGGTATTGATAAAAAAATCCTTGATTATGAGCCAAAAATGGAAATTAAGGAGATAACTCTTGAAAAAACAGAAAAATAACAGTTTTTGAACCAAAATCTTTATAAACAAACCTAGTTTTCCAATACCACGAATAATCATAATAAAATGGAGGATTAACGAACGATGGCAAAAGAAAAACCACACATGAATATTGTCTTTGTTGGACATGTAGACCACGGTAAGTCAACAACCGTTGGTAGACTGCTGTTCGATGGAGGTATAGTAAGCGAACAAGAGATGAGGAAACTAAAAGAGAAAGCTGAAGAGCTTGGAAAAGGCGGATTTGAGTTCGCTTTTGTTATGGATAACTTAAAGGAAGAGCGTGAAAGAGGAGTTACAATTGATCTTGCTCATAAGAAGTTCCTGACAAAGAAATATGAATACACAATAATTGACGCACCTGGACACAAGGATTTCATTAAGAATATGATTACTGGTGCATCACAGGCAGATATTGCATTCTTAGTAGTTGCTGCTGCAGAGAGTATCATGGCTCAGACAAAAGAGCACGCACTTCTTTGCAAGACACTTGGTGTACAACAGATAGGCGTAGTTGTTAACAAGATGGATACTGTTAATTATGCTGAAGACAAGTTCAATAAGACAAAGGAAGAAGTTGGAACTTTGCTAAAGTCACTTGGTTACAAGCTTGACGAAGTGTCATTTATCCCTGCCAGCGCACTTAAGGGCGACAATGTAGTCAAGAAATCTGAGAACATGACTTGGTACAAGGGTCCGACAATCATAGAGCAGCTGGATATTTTCAAGGAGCCTGAAAAACCAACAAATCTTCCATTAAGACTTCCGATTCAAGATGTTTATAACATCACAGGTATCGGAGTTGTTCCTGTTGGAAAGGTTGAGACAGGAGTTATGAAGATTGGTGATAAGGTTACTGTTGTTCCTGCAAGAGAAGGGACTGGTGTAAGTGGAGAAATTAAGACTATCGAAATGCACCACGAACAAGTACAGGAAGCAGTTCCTGGTGACAATGTGGGATTCAGCGTACGTGGAATAAACAAGAGAGATATTGCACGTGGAGATGTATTGGGTCATTCAAACAATGTACCAACTATCGCGCAGGAGTTCACTGCACAGATCGTGGTTATTAACCATCCATCTGTTATGACAGTTGGTTACACACCAGTATTCCACATACACACTGCACAGGTTGCTTGCCAGATTACCGAATTGGTTAAGAAGATTAATCCAATGACCGGTGAGACACTGCAAGATAAACCTGATTTCTTGAAGAACGGTGAAGCTGCAATTGTTAAGATTAAACCAACAAAGGCAGTTGTTATTGAGAAGCAGAAAGATATACCTCAGATGGCAAGATTTGCTATTAGGGATGCAGGCAGTACTGTAGCCGCAGGTATGTGTATAGACCTTGTCAAAAAGGCTTAAATGCCTTTTTTTATTTTTTTAAAATGAGAAAAGCCAGAATAAAACTAGCGAGTATCAGTATTGATAAACTGAACGAGATTTGTAGTGCAATCTGTGACATTGTTAAGAAGACCAAGGTCAAGATTCATGGTCCGATTACTTTGCCGACTAAAAGACTTAGTTTGACAACAAGAAAAAGTCCTTGCGGTAATGGTAAGGCGTCTTTTGATAATTTTGAGATGAGGGTTCATAAGCGTTTGATTGATTTGGGTATTGATGAGCGTGCGTTGAGGCTTGTTATGCGTGTTCATATTCCTGATGATGTTAACATCCAGATTGAGCTATTGGATTAAATTTATATAACTCTTCAGCGTATACTAACCAGATGGTAACCATTTCAAAACTTCTTGAGAAAAAATTAAGATTGTATATTAAGAAGATTTCTCTCATAGGGAAGGTTTTTGCTGATAAGCCCCATTACTTATTGAGGTATAAGGATCTTAATGCTCTTTTGATTATTGTCAGTCGGGAGGTTGTTCTTAATAAGAAATTGTTACGTGAGATAAAGCTTCATGCTGAAGCAAGACGTGGACATTTAGAGCCTTTTGTTATAAATTTTGAAAATACGACAAGGGAGCTGATATTTGTTTTGAAGCAGGAGAAAAAAGTATTGAACAAGATTGATATTTATAATTTGATTCTTCATGAGGCAAGCATTATTTTTTTTAACAGATCCAAGACTAAGTATTTTGATTACCAGTTTTCAAGGTTCCAACAGTTGCACAAAAGAGAACAGGAGCTTGATGCAAAACTTTTCCTTATAGCTTCTCAAGAAAAGAGGAGTCTGGCAATTGCCAAAATAAAAGTTTATAGGGGCATTGCTAAGGATATCAACATTCGGGCAAAGACTCTTTTAAGTGTTGTTGGTAACAATACTTTAGTGAGAAAGAATGCTCAGGAGTTATTGAAGCTTCTTAATAAGTTGCAGAACACTGAGATTTATACATATATCCATAGCGATTTGAATTTCATCAAGAATCAAGTTAGGGAGGTCATAAAGAATCCTAATAAGTCAAAGGTAAAAACACTTCTTGCTGGCATATATATCCTTGCTCCGGGTACTTTTGAAACAACAGCTTACATATTGTTAGTTAAGAATCTTATGAAGATTACTGTGAGAAAGATTAATCATAAGCCTAGAAAGTTTAATCATGTAAAAGATTCTTGAGTTCTGATGCGATTTTTTTTGTGGTTTTTTTGCTCGTATCTACCACTAGTATTTTGTGTCCTTTTTGTTCTGCCTCATTTAGGCATATTTCAAGTATCTCTGAGTCAACATTTTCTTCTACTTTCTCTTTTGGGTATCCTTTTTTTTCAAGTCTTTTTTTTAGGATTGTTTCATCGCATTTCGTGACTATGCACCAGTCGACATATTTTGCAGGGATCTCGTGAGACATGTGGGAGTCTATTATCATGTTCTTGTTATTCTTGATTAATTTCACAAGTGCTTTGGCAAGTTTTTTTTCATCGACCACATTTGTTTCTCGTATTTCATCATATTCTTCTACTAATTTCTCTTTTTTCACAACATTGTTTACATCCACATATTTTAGTTTTAGTTGCTTTGCTAGCTCTTTGGATAGTTCTGTTTTTCCGGTTCCAGGTGTTCCTGTGCAGATAAGTATTGTCATAATAAGTTAAAAGTGACAGAAAACTTATAAATGTACTGCAAATTGTATATTTTATGAAAAAAGTAGGGTATGATATCGATAATGTGATTGTGGCAACTCTTGATCTTTCCTTAATTTTGATAAACGAAAGGTATGGCACGAATTATAGAAGGTCAGATTGTGTGGCGGCTACTTTTGAAGAGTCTTTTGGCTTTCCTAAAGAGGAGATTGACAAGCTTTTTGAAGATGCATCTATGAAAGGTAGGCTTATGGAACTAAAGGTTATCCCGGATGCAAAGAGGGTTATAAATAAATATCATTATTCTTTAGATCAATATTTTATTACAGCTAGGTCTTGTTCAATGATTAATACAACTTATAGCTTGTTTGATAGGGAAAGGATTTTATATTTACCAGGTAATATTAGTTTTGAGAATTTTACGCCTGAAAAAAAAGTTAAGGTTGCAAAGGAACTTGGGATTGAGTTGTTTGTGGAAGATAATCTTGATAATGCTAATGCAATTGCTGAAGAAGCAGGTATTCCTGTCATTTTAGTGGATTTTGATTATCCATTTAATAGGGGCAAGGTATATCATGACTTTGTCAGCATAGCGACATCTTGGATTAAAATCGATAAGGAGCTCGGTAGGCTTCTAAATCCATTCAAGGTGTAACTCGTCTTCGTCTAGTATGACGCTTATGCCCATTGCATGTTTGAAGTAGGTTTTTGCTCTTTTTATTTGTTTTCTTACTCTTCTTTTTGCTTTGTCTGTTGTGCTTGTTGTCAGTTCTACTAGGTAGGGCATTCCATGGCTGTCCCAGAATATTATGTCTACTTGTCCTGATTTTTTTCCTGCTTTGTAAGGCACTTCTTCTCTGCAGTAAACAATGTCTTCTAGTCCAAGCATAGTTGGGTTTAGAACGAGTTGCCTCTTGAGCTCTTCATGTTTTTCATATGAGCCGTGTGAGGTCATGATCATTAGGGTTTTTTCTTGCCTTGGGATTCTGGGTCCTGTGGGATATAAGATTTTCTTGGCAGCAGTGATTGCTCCCTTGCCATTGGTTCCATGAAGTATTTTTCAAGGCAGTTTCCAAGTGCCCATTCCCATCTTACATATTTGATTTTGTTATCTTTTGGAAGGTAGACATTCGTTATTCCTGCCGGGCTTGATAGTTTTGATATTTGGTCTACATATTTGTTCCATGTTTGTCTTCCAGGGGCCATTGCGTATGCTGTGTTGTCTGCGTATGCTCCTCCTCCGTGATGTCTATCAAAGTGTGCAACTAGGTCAGAGGTTATGCCTTGTCTTAGGATTTGTTCTAGTGCGTTTACGAATTCATCAGGTCCTTCTTTGAGCTTGTGTGTTGTGTACAGAGTTTTTCCTCCTGGAAGGACTGTTTCACCGCACCCTATTGAGTCTCCTCTTGCGTGGAAGACTTCAACTTGGTTTTCGTATTGCGCTGGTATCGCGTTTGCCATTGCTTCTGCTTCGTCTCTTCCGCTTCCTGCCTTGTTGTAGTGGTTTCCTGATACGAGTATTATTCTTCCGCCTTTTTCAAGCACTTCAAGTATGTACGGCATGCATCTTGCTTTCCATTCTCTCAGTGTTACATCAAGATGGGTTATTGGCGTGGCGTGTACTTGTTCTTTTGAGACTCTTTTGAGGCGTCTTATTTTTTCTTTGTCGTCAAGATCGCTGTTTGTGATGTCCTCTAGGAGTTTTTCGAATTTTTTGGGTACGAGGCCGAGGTATTGCTGGTTTGTTGCGCATATGCCCGGTATCTCTGCGTGTATTGCTTCGCTTATTATCATGACATCTGGTAGGCCGTATTTCTTCTGGTATCTTTGTGCTGCGTCTACAACTTCATAGTTGCTTCTTCTTCCGGGTTCGTTTGCTGAGCCCATATGGCTGTCTCCGTCAAGCTCTATCTTTACCAGGTTGTCTTGCACTTTTAGTATTTTTTCAAGGTCGCTTAGCTCCCCTTTTAGTTTTGCGATTAGGCTTTCGTCCTCTTGTTTTTTTGCTTCTTTTATTTCTGATTTCTTGTATTCTATTTGTTTTCCTATTTGTGCAAATTCTTTTAGTGAGTGTTCATCTATGAATTCTATGTAGTCTTTTCCATTTTCGAATTTAGTGTGGACTACTGCTCCTGTCGCGAAGCATCCTTGATTGTATCTTTTTGTGTGTACATTTCTGAGTCCTCTGTTTCTCAAGGCCTCTAGTTTTGGTATTGACTGGAGGGTTGGGAGTTTCATGTGCAGTACGATTTCAGGTATTAATCGGTTTTGCCCGTGCATTATTGTTTCCCTGAACTTCATTTGGTATTGGAATCTAAATCCTCCTCTTCCATGGGATGAAAGGGTGACATCTGGTATGGGCCCTCCAAGTATATCGTACATTTTTACTAATCTTTTGACTTCGTCTTTCATCATTTTTAGGTCTTTTTTTGTTGTTGCGTTAGAATTCAACAGGTTGGGGTTGTGTGCTAGCAGGTATACTAGTCCTGACTCATCTTGTATCCTTATGTATTCTTCATTGTTTCCGATGATTGGTGCTCTTCCGGTTTTTTCGTTGCTCAATGGGTCTGTGAGTTCGTTGAATGCGCTTGAGTGTACATGGAATTTTCCCATTATTTTTTTGGGGCAAGCACTGTACAAGAAGTTGTTGTAATCTTTCTTGGCTATCCTGAATAGCGCTTCTTCTTCATCTGCTTCTACTTTGTATTGCTTTGTTCCTTTGTAGAATCCTGATGCTCCGCTGTGCCTTTTGACTGCGTTTAGCTTATGATCCTGCTCTTTAATTTGGCTTTCAAGTTGTTTCTTATCGTTTTCTATGTTTGAGGCTTGTGATTTTAGTTTCTTGGCCTCTTCAAATATTGATTCTTTAGTCACCCCTTTTGAGATTATTATGGCGACTAGTTCAGATTTGTCTGCGCGAGTTAGTTCAAATTGAGGTATCTTTGATTTAAGTAACCCGTCAAGGTAGTTTATTAGGTCTTCTCCGGTTTTTTCTTTTGTGTTTTCCAGCCTTCCGCTCACATAGGCCACGAATGTTTTCTTTTGATTTATTGAATCTTGTTTTTTCTGCAGTTCTTTTAGTTCTTGTTCAAGTCTTTTTTTCTCTTGCTTGTATTGTCCGGATTCTTCTTTCTTTTTTTCTTCAGCATCTGCTATGAGTATTTCTTTGGCGACTTGTATGTTCTTTCGGTCTTCTTCTCCGTGTTGGTAGTGCCATTCTGTTTTTTCCCCTAGCACATTTGCTAGTTTTTCAAGTTCAGGTTTTACTGCGTTCGCTGCGTCTTGTCTTGTTTTTATTTTGCCTTCTACATGTTCCTTGAAGTATTTAGCATCGTCAGGGTTGATTTTCATTCTCTGTGCGAAGTATTCTATGACTTCACCGAGTTCAGTTTCTTCTCCAGGTTTTTTTGTAGGATCTTTTGCTAGGAATCTCATGTCTTCTGATCCGGATACGCTGTAGTATTCTGGTATTCTTGGGAACAGGGCTCCGAGCATCATGACATTATTAATGTCTGTGCTGTTGTTGTATTGCAGGTAGTACGCAAGTCCGGTCATGGCTTCTGGGTCGTATGCTTTTGTTCCGAATCCCATTTCTCCCAGATAGAGATTTTTTGTTTTTATTCCTTCTGGGTTTGCCATTATCCTATCTTCTAGGGTTTTGCTTTCTTCTAGGGATGGTTTGTTGAAGGTTACTTCGTACATCTGTTTTCCTTTTATGAAGTTTCTGCTTATTAGTTCGGGGTATTCCTCTTCCAGTCTGAGAAGCCTTCTTGTGAGGGCATTTGCGCTTATTTTCAGTTTTTTTCTAAGTTTATCTGCTTGTATTGATTCATATAGCGGTATTGCTTCAAGAGTCTTCCTTAAGGCGTTTGGTATGCCTTCTGGAAATTTTTTGTCTAGAAATTCTTTTACAGTTTGGATTTCAATTTTCTTATTGCTCACAAAATATCCCCCCTTTTTCATAGATGGTAACTAAACTGAATTTAAAAATACTTGTATTCATTAGTACAATAATAAACATTGGTAATAGATTTTTACTAGAAATTGCGAATAACTCCCCTAGCCAGAATTTGCTGATGGTATGAATCCTTGGTAAGGACATGAATATGGCTTTATTCCTAATGTAATATAATCTTAGCTAGCTTATAAATATTGTGCAAAATTGTTGTGAAATGCCCTTATTTTTTGAGTTTGTGCTTCATCTTTTTTATAGAATTCTTTATTTTCCAGTAGCCTATTGCTAAGGCAGGTAACCCTATGACTAGTAAGGCATTCTCTATACCTCCACAAGTTCCTCCGCATAGTGGGCACATGTCTCATTTGTTGCAAAGGTTATTTAAATAAATTCCTATTGGTTGGTAGCTGGTAATGAGTCTAGGAATTCTTTTTTTAGTGTTTTTTCTGCTGATTCAAGGTTTTCAAGCTCAATGATTCCTACTTTTTCTCGTTTTTCTTCAATCATTTCATGGCCTTCAGTTAAGTACATTTGGTATTCTTCTGTGTCTCTAAAGCGGTACCTATCCGGGCTATTTGGTAGGGGATTTGTTATTCGTGATCTTAGCAGTATTGCTGGTAGGAGTTCTTCTATTACTCTTTTGGTTTTAAAAGTATTTTTTCTAAATTCGTCAATTGAGCTTGCTGGTTCCCATATGCGGACACATCTGTAATCTGGTAGGTCTTGAAGTATTTTGGAGGTTAGTTTTTTTTCATCGAATAGCCCTGTTCCGGTTAGTATTTCAGACCAGTCTGAGGGTATCGGGTTTTCCCAGAATCCTTCTGCGTACCATAGGCACTTTTTGATTCTTTCGGCATTTTTTGTGGATACGATATTGGCAGTCGTTAGTGCGTAATATAAAAAGTCCCCGCAATTGTTGCCATTTACTCCTTGTGATAGTTTTGATTCAAATGGAGCGTTTAGTTTTGTTTCAATTTTTGAGAGGAATGAGTATCCATTTGTTAGTCCGGGGTATGTTTGGAATGATTTAAGGACTTTTAGTAATTGTTCGTCTGTTACTAATAATCCTCCTTCAAAGTCAGGATTGCCGTTGTCAATTGCTTTTTGGAAGCCGTGGAAGCTCCCTGTTCTTGTTCCGTTATGGTGCAAGATGTCCGCAAGACCTCTGACACCGGTCGAAATAAACTCTGGGAGGTTTGCTTCTCCGCCCCATCCCACAAAGAGGTCTGTTTCTCTGTCGGGGTACATGAATAGTTCTTCACCGATTTGTGCTCTGTTGATGGGATGTTTTTTTAGAAAGTCGTCAGAGAGGTGTATCCACATCATGTAGTGGCTTTCTCTGGATCTTTTTCCGTATAGTGGTTCGTAATCAACTCTAAACAGCTCTTTGATGTTTCTTGTCATGTTGTATTCGTAATATTGATAAAATATGACTTCTAGTGCCATTAGTGATTCTGGAACTGTCTTGTTTAATATTAACTGGTAGAATGAGTCCCAGATATTTACTGATATCCAGTTGAGGTTGTTTTTTTCTGTTTTTCCTACTGGTTCGCAACTGTAGTCTTGTTTTTCAGTTAGTTTAATATTATTTCCGGTCAGTAAGTCTTTGAATTTAATTCCTTTTTTTTCTGTCCAGATGAATTTGCTTTCTGGGTTTTCACTGTCGAACAAGTAGGTTTTAGCTTCAGAAGGGGCTATGCATTTGTAGATTCCTTTTGTGATACTGGAGTCTTTCATAAGGTAGGTTTTGCCTTCTTTTTGGTAGTTGTCACTAGGTATTCCTGCCATTACAAGCGCAGCTAACCCTGTGAATGCAGTTTTTACTAAAGGAGATATATTCACTTCAAAAAGAGAAAAATTTAGAGTGATTTATAAAGGTTTGTACATGCCAGCCATTCATTACTATTCTAAGTTCAATTCTCTTATTTTATCTTGGTAAGTTATTTGTTAATAAGTATATTTTGCTGCTTGAAAATAGGATTACATCTAAATCCCCATCATCATCTAAATCTGCAAGAGTTATCCTTGTATCCCTAGTAGCCCTATAGCAATCTCCGATTAAACCTTTATTTTTGTACACTGCTTTTTTTGAGGTTCCAATATTTTCTAAGTAAAATGTTCCTTTGGGAGTTACTGCAACTATATCCTTATCTTCGTCTAGATCCATATCCCCTATCCCCAAACTTTGTGGAGCATCTCTAGAAGTATTAGTCATAGCAGGGCTATAGTTTTCTACAACAAATATTATTTCTTCTTTGAAGTATTTGCCTATGTTATCTGTTTCAGCCCCCTTATCTTCAGCTAATACAATTGAAGATAAACTAATTGCGCCTACTGCGGCTAAATTTAATATTTTCGTTGCTAATCCCATTTTGTTCTTTTAATTAAAACCCCGTTATAAATTTTATGAAAAATATGCGCTAACAGAGAAAGTTATAAAGTATAAGTATGCGCCAGCCGGGATTCGAACCCGGGTCAAGAACTTTTTCTGCGTGATACACTTGGGAAGCTCTAATCATAGCCACTAAACCACTGGCGCTTAGAGCAAAGAAAAACTATTCGGAATTTAAGTATTTTTCTCAAAACAATAGGTATACTGCTCCTAATCCTAGAGCTAGTATTACTACAGATATCACGGTTATATGTTTTGCGAACCGTTTCTCTCCGAAGAACCATGCCATTCCGGCTTTGGCCAGAGTATTAGACGAAGCTGCTAGGATAATTGCTGTGACTGCCACTTTAGGTGATATCTCTCCTAGCTTGCTTAATGAGGACATAGTCAAGGTTATTGCGTCTACATCTGCCAAACCAGAGAAGATACTTGCAAGGTAGACCCCTATTGATCCGAGTGTTATTTGTGCTAACTTGGCTATAAAGATCACGAATGCGAAGAATATTCCAAACTTGAGTGCCAGCCGTATGTTGAATGGTTGTTTTAATTCTAATTCTTTTGCTTTTCTTTTTTTGTTGTCTCTTGTGTACAGGACGAAGGCAATCCCATACCCGGCCAAACCCATTATTCCTAACGGTATTAACACTAGCTTAGTCAAGGAGTTATTTACGACTATGACTTCTACCAGTATTCTTATGAATGCTGTTGATGATGCTATTACTGTTGCTATTACAAAGGGGTTTAGAACTTTTTTATTTTTTAGGCTTTCTTCTGCCATGGATATTGTTACTGCTGTTGAGGATACTAACCCCCCGACTAAGCCAGTTAGCCCGTAGCCTTTTCTTGTGCCTAAGAATTTAATCAGCACATATCCTAAGAAGCTTATTCCTGCAACTAAAATAACCATTAGCCAGATATTATAAGGGTTGAATACATTTAGTTGTGCTAGCATGTTTTCAGGTATCGAAAGCGCAAGCAGCACATCTTTGAGTATCGGGATATCTAGTGGTGAGAATTCTTTGTTTGGAAGCAAAGGTAAAATAACAAGAAGTATTAGCGCGAATTCAACTATTGCTAACAGTTCTTTGTTTTTTATTTTTGATGCGAATCCGTGCAGTCCTTGTTTGAATGTTAATAATACTGCGATTAGTATTCCGAAAACTACTGCGTACTTCATGAATCCCACTGTGCACATTAGTCCTATGACAAATGTGAGGATTGATGCTAACTCTGTTGTTGCGGATGTGGCCTTGTATTTCAGGTAGGTAAAGGAGTACGATGCCAGTGCTATTATGGTTATCGCTACAAACCCTGCTATTACAATAGTGTAGTTGTGAAACACATTTAGAGACAAATATCCTAGCAATGCTCCGAGCAAAGATATTAATATGAATGTTCTTAATCCTGCAAATCTTTTTATGTTGAATTTTTGCTGGATATATTCTCTTTGCAGGCCTATTAGTGCTCCTAGTAGCATTGCTACAATAAAATTCAGTAAATCCATGGTTTTTATTAATGATTGTATATATAAAAAGATAACTCCCATGTAAAATCCAGATATTTTATATATCTAAAGTTCTAATTAAAGTCTATGATTGAATTTATTGTCAGCAAATCTATGGGCGCTGTTAGGGGTTTGAACTTTTACACTCTTGGCAAGCTTAAGAAGCTTTACCGTTGGGTTCTAACTTGGGCGGATACAAGGTATGGTACTTGGGCTTTGTTCATATTAGCTTTCATTGAGGCTTCTTTCTTCGTCATCCCACCTGATGTTTTGTTAATCACTTTATCCATGGGTAAACCTAAGAAGTGGTATAAGTACGCTGCAATTGCTACTGCTGGTTCTGTTATTGGTGGTTTTTTTGGTTATATTATCGGGGCTGGTTTTTTCCACACTATCGGACAGAGAATTATTGAGCTCTTGCATTACCAGGATGCTTTCGCTAGTGTCGGAGAGTTGTACGCTAACAATGCGTTCATAGCTATTGCCGGTGCTGCTTTCACCCCTATTCCTTACAAGGTGTTCACTATTGCTGCTGGTTTTTGGAAGGTTCCTTTAAGTGCTTTGTTCTGGGGTTCTTTGGTTGGTCGTGCTGGCAGGTTTTTCTTGGTTGCCGGTGCGATAAGAGTTGCTGGCCCTAAGGTTAAAGTTTATCTTGAGAAGTATTTTAACTGGATTACTTTGGCGATTTTCATACTTGGAGTCTTGGGTTTTGTGGCTGTGAAGTATTTGTTTTAATACAAAAACCTTTAAATTTTCCGGACATACCGTATATTTATGCGAAATACGCCCAAAAAGGTTATAAAAGATAATTCCTCAAAACATAACAAGATGAATGAGACAACTACAATAAGTATCGGTGGAAACAAGCAGAATAAGATTAAAGGTTGCTATGCATTAATCACAAACGGTACAGTCACTTGTTTTAAGGATGATAAGTATCGAGTCCCTAGGTATTGTCTGGGCATTCTTAAAAAGAAGGGTGTTGAGTTTAGAGAGATTAGTAAATAAAGAAAATGAGTTCTAATGCTAGTTTGTTAAAATTAATATTTAACTTAATGTTTCGCACACTATTATTTTTTGTGCTAGAACGCAAAGTGCGTGTTTCTATTTTGTTACCAATTTATTACAACCCTGATGAAGAAGGGAATAAAAGAGAGATTGAACCTGAAAAGATGCACCAGACCAAGGTAGAGTTGACTAATCAATTTACCGGAGTTACGATTACTCAGACCATTAGTGATGGAATGTGGAATGATCCAAAGAATAACAAGAGATATGAGGATACTACAAAAACAATATATGCAGATATTAATCCGTCTCTTAAAAGTCTTAAGTTCTTAGTGAAATATAAGGGCGTACTTGAGGAGAGATTTGAGCAGGAAGAGATCTTTATGAATCTTTTACCAGTATTTAAAGTTTAAACTAAGAAAACTTTTATTAAGGCAGTTTGAATAGTATTGTTTATGGCAGAGTGGAAAGAGAAGTTTCTTGAGCGTTACAGTAAGCTTACCAATATTGAGGAGTTTAAGAAAATCTCTTTGGAGCCTTTGCCCAAGACTCTTCGTGTTAACACTTTAAAGACAACTGTAAAGGATATGCAGTCCAGAATGAAAATTAAACCTATTCCCTGGTGCAGGGAGGGTTTTACTGCGGAGGATGGTTTTGCTCTTGGTAACAAACCGGAGCATTTTCTGGGTTATTTTTATGTTCAGAGTTCTGCTTCTATGATCCCTCCTGTCGTGCTGGATCCAAAGCCCGGAGAGTTAGTGTTGGATATGTGTGCTTCTCCTGGTTCTAAGACTTCTCAGATGGCTGCGATGATGGAGAATAAGGGTTTGATTGTTGCTAATGATAACGCAATTAGTAGGTTGAAGCCTTTGACTATGAATTTGCAGCGTTGCGGTGTTTCTAATACTGTGATTAGTTTGATGCAGGGGCATAGATTCAAAGATCTGCAATTTGATAGGATTCTTGTTGATGCTCCTTGTTCTGGTATCGGTACTATTCGCAAGTCTTACAAGACTATTCAGGTTTGGAATCCTAATTTTGCTAGGAAGCTTGCTGGTATTCAGAAGCAGTTGGTGTCTACGGCTTTTGATTGTTTGAAACCTGGTGGTACTCTTGTTTACAGTACTTGCACTTTGGAGCCCGAGGAGGATGAAGGTGTTGTTGATGCTATTTTAAAACTTCATCCTGATGTTAAGCTTGAGAAGATCTCTCTTGATATTAAGCGCAGTAAGTGCGTTGAGGAGTTTGAAGGCAATAGGTATAGCTCTGAGGTTCAGAAATGCTTAAGGATTTGGCCGCAGGATAATGATAGTGAAGGTTTTTTTGTTGCTAAGTTTAAGAAATATTAATGCCTGAGTATCTCACGAACATATTAAGTAGTTCTTTTCTTATACCAGTTAGGTCGTCTTTTTTAGGATTAACTGATATGTACTTCCAAAAGCCTCCAAGTATGTATGCGTGCGCTTCATCATCCAATACTTCTTGGCAGTATCCTCTCTGGATTAATGATTTGTTAATTTTTTTTCTTACTTCGGGACGAATGGTCTGGAGGAATTTCATCGTTTTTGATTTATATTCCTTTTTTGTGTAGAATAAGCCGTGTGCAACTTCATGCGCAAGAGTATCTTTGTTTTTTTCTCCAACTGTGCCCACCACATAGAAGTTTTTTTCTTTTTTGTCTTCGAATAGTTCAAGTAATTTTTTTTCATTTGGGGAGAGGGGATTGAATTTTCCTTCGTAGAATGGATTTAAAATAAAGGACGGAATGTTGAATCCACACCAATCAGAGTAGTATGTGAATCTCCCAGTTTTTTTGCCTATTTGGGAATTTTTTATGTACCATTTTTTGAATTCTTCGAGGGTGAATATTTTGCCTTTGAATTTAGGAGACTCATAATGCTCTTGGAATCTTAGGAATGTTGAACCCATAGTTCTTCTATTGTGAAAGATTACATTAAACACATTTTCTACTATTTCTTCAAGATTCATACTTTAGAGGAATAATGTTAGTCTTTAAAAGGTTTATTGAAATATTTCTTCATCTTCAACGAATCACCTACTGGGTCTGGACTTTCATTGATTACTGTGCAGTTCAGTTTGTTCTTAATTATCGCTTTTGCTAGCTCTTTCATCTGTCTAGGTTCAGTTATTTTATGATTTCTCTCTCCTTTCGGTCCGTATTCTATTCCTGAGAAATGAAAGTGGTAGTGTTTCAACTTAAGTTTTTTTATTCCTCTGATTACTTCATTGTAGTCTATTCTTCCTTCTCTTGCTAGTATGTGTGCGAAGTCAACGCATAGTGAGCATTTGACTGATTTAACTAAATTGGTTGTCTCAGATAAGGATCCGAAGACATTTACTTTGCCTGTTGTTTCTGGTGCTAGTTTGACTTTCCATTTGTTCTTACTCACAACTTTCTTGATGTCAATCATTGCTTCTTTGATGATTTTGAATGTTTCTTCTTTATTTCCTTTATAGTAATATCCTGGGTGGAATACCACGAATTCTGCCCCGAGATGATGCGCTCTTTCGCATGCTGTTAGTATTCTTTTCTTGCTTGCTGTTCTTATTTTTGCATCTGCAGAAGCTAAATTAATGTAATATGGGGCGTGTACTGATAGCTGCATCCCTAGTTCTTTAGCTTTCTCGCCTACCTCTTTGGCAGTTTTATTTGTCATTTTTATTCCGTAGACAAACTCCACTTCCATTGCTTTCAGTCCGACATCATGAATATACTCAACACCTTTCAGAGTTGATGCTTTGGGTGTTCCTGCAGGACCTAAATAAATTTTCATGTTAAAGAACAAGACATACTAATCTATAAAGTTTTTGAACTCAGAAGAACCAGCTAACTAATCTTAGTATTCCTTGTTTCCAGGGAACCCTGTGGGATACTCCTGTTTGGTTTTCAAAGGTAGACAAATTATCAACATACCAATCGTAGTTTTTGATTAATGTTTCAGAGTTAGAATACTTTGGATTGAACCCTAGTGCTTTTTCTGCTTTTTCTATCGATACATAGGAGTCATGTGGTGCTGTTTCATATACCCATTTGTACAGTGGCGACAAGTGCAACGCTTCTAACATTCTTAAAATAAGTATCAAGGGTATTGCCGGTACAGGTATTATTCTTTTTCCTGTTTTTGCGTGCTTGATGACTGATCCGAAGTCTTCTTTCATTGTTTTGAAGTATTTTGTTCCAATGTTGAATGTGTCGTTTGCTTTTGGTTTTGTTAGGCATAGTTCTATTGCATCGCATACATCTTCCACAGATAGTAACTGATACCTATTTTTGCCATTGCCAACTATAGGTATGCTCTTTCCTCGGTGTATCCAGTCATAGTAAATCGCCATCACTCCAAGTCGTTCTGGTCCAACAAATGATTTTGGTCTTAATACTGATACAAACATTCCTTTTTTTCTGTATATGTCGCATATTTTTTCTGCTTCCACTTTTGCTATGCCGTAGTTGCCGACACCTTTCATCTCATCATTTTCATACAAGGGGTGGTGGTCTGGTATTCCGTATACCGCTGTTGATGATATGTGTACTGCTCTTTTTATTTTATTTTTCTCTGCTATTTCCAGAACATTTCGTGTCCCATCGATTCCTGTTGTCAATATCTCATTTTTAGGGTATAATGGTAATGCCATTGCGCTGTGTACTACATAGTCGCAGCCTTTTGTTGCCTTTTGTAATGATTTTTTATTACGTATGTCTCCTAAGAAAAAATTAATTTTATCTTTCATGTCTGCATAGTTGAATGGTGCGTTGTCTATTACATTTATTTCATATCCTTTTGCATACAAATGCCTGACTAGGTTTATTCCTAAGAATCCTGATCCACCGGTTATGAGCACTTTTTTTGCCATCTTAGTTGAGTGGGCCTGCCCAGATTTGAACTGGGGACCTTCACCGTGTGAAGGTGATGTCATACCAGACTAGACCACAGGCCCGTTCTTGCAGGAGAAGTATATCTGGCTTATAAGTTTTATGCGCACTTTGCCCCACAGCAGCAATAGAAGTTATCTGGCGTTCCTTTTAATAGCTCTCCTATGTCTTTCCACATTTTTTCTGTTTCTAGACAAATTGCTGTCTTGACATCAGGGTTATATTTTTGTATCTCTTCTAAGAAGAACTTATAGATCCCTAGTCGGGTTTTATGTGAGAAGAGTTCATATTCAGATATTTTTTTATTAGGTTTGTATGCCAAGCCTGTAAAGAGTTCATTAAATTGTTTTTTGTTCATGTGACATAGGGTTTCTAGGCAGATCACTTCTGGTTTTACTGCTGCAAATATTTTTTTTATCATATCCCGGTTCTTGTCTTCCCAGTTTTTTACAGGGATTATTGGTGAGAATCTGAATCGTATGCCATATCCTGCGTCTTGGCATTTTCGTGCTGCTTCTATTCTTTCTTCTAGTGATGCTGCTCCTGTTTCGTATTTTTCTGCTACCTCTTCGCAGGACATTGTCCAGCAGATTTTTGTTTGTCCTTTATGGTCTAAGTTGAGTAGATGGTTAACATTGTCGCTTTTTGTGTATAACATCAAAGTTTTGTCAGTTTCAGAGAATAGTTCGACAAGTTTTTTAGTTGCTCCGTATTCTGGTTCTAGAGTTAGGACATCTCCTTGGTTGTCAAACTTGTATAACCTCTGCCAGGGGTTGTTTTCCATTAAACTTCTTAAGTTTTCTATGAACCGCTCAACATCCAGCATTATTGTCAGTACATTCCCGACATGGCAGTAGCTGCAGGAGTGTATGCATCCGAATGATGTGTGTATTTCGTATCCTGAATTGCAGATTACTCCTTTTTCTTGTCTTAATTGCTGTTTGTCTCTGAAGTCTGCGAATGCGAATCTGCCAGGTATGAATTCTTGGTATTCTCCTTTTGGTTTGTTCCTCTCATCTTCCCAGTCAAATGTTGTTAGTACTATGTTGGGGTTCCCTTCTCTTTTTTGACCTGTTCTCTTTGTTCGGTCATACCATCCAAATTTAGTTAACGCTTCTTGCACATATTTGTCTTGTAATACTAGTTTGCGTTTGTAATCGATTTTTTCGAGAAGTCTGTTCATTCTGTTTTTTTCTTCCGGAGTGTTTATCCGGTCATGATTTATGTATACTATCGGAACTTTTATCTGTTTCATCGTTGGGCTCCCACAAATAATGGGTTTATTCTAAGTTAGGAGTTTATAAATCTTGCTTGGTATTTAACTCTTCAGCCACTATTCTCTCTGCAACCTCAGTTATCCACTGTCTTATGATTTTTCTTAAGATGGATCCTCTTTGATAGTTTGCAATAGCTATGTGGTCTACTCTTTTTTGGCTGTATAGTTTTACAGATTCGATATAGCATCTTGCTTCATATGGACTGTAAACAGCTATGTTTCTTCCGAGATTTCTTTTTATTACTGCGAAGGCGGGTACATCACTTTGTCCGTCTCCGAGGTATAGCATGTTTTGGAATGGTATCCTTCTTATCTCTTGAGCCATCTTTTCATTAACATCTACTAGGGGTCCTTTATTGAGTTGGTAAAGGTATTGTGGTTTTCCTGCAAAAAGCATGGGTGTGGCTACTTTGTTGATAATACCTTTTGTTGGATGATCTTCTTTAGCTGGTGCAAATTCATAAGCGAATACTCCGTCCAGGTATGGGCCGATTGCACTGCCCCGTATCATGTCTGCAATACCAAGACTGATGGCGTACCATTCTAGTTTTATGTTGAATTTTTTCCATTTGGGGTGGTTTTTTACAAATTCCTTTTCTTCTCGTATTGCTTCTGGGAGTCCTTCAAAGAATTTTATTTTGGATCCTAATTTTCTTAGGAGCAACCTATTGAGTCCTTCCCATTTTTTTCCGGTTCTGGGGCATCCTTTTTTTATATGGTCAATTATGAGGTCTGCGTATGTTATTTCATAGCATGCCTCTGCTCGGAGTTGAAACATAGGTGTTTGTAGTTCTTTGGGGAAGTCTTTTTCTGATGAGAGTATTTTGCCTAGATATCGATGTTCTTCTTTGCTTTCATCCCAGAATTGTTGGAAGTCATGGTTAAAATGTTCAAAAAGAGGTTTCTGCATGAAATGAGGGGTAAGGGTATAGTCAACATCAGCAATTATTGCAATGATGTGTCCTTTTTCATCCATGTTTTAGGGTATTTTGTTTGGGTTTTTAAGTTTTGTTAAGAATAGTGGGCCCACCCGGATTTGAACCGGGGACTTCCACCTTGTAAGGGTGATGTCATAACCGCTAGACCATGGGCCCGTAGGTGTTGAAAAATTGGTTTATATTATTTAAATATTGCTATTTTCGGCTCTGGTGCATTCCTATTTAGAAAGGTATATTTTCCTTCAAAATACCTACCGATGTCGCTATGAAGATACTATTCTAGAAGTCTTTTTCAGAGGGTTGCACCAAAGCCCTATTTTCTACATATTTGTTCCAGAATTTCATAATATCTTCTTTCTTCTGTTTTACAGCTATTGCTGTTGCTTGTTCGTACTCTTCTCGTGTGAATTTTTCTAGCACAGGGTAGGCTATTGATCCTTTGTGAAAAAACAAAAGCTTACTTTTAACATCTGGTGCAATCACATCTGCAAAGGTTTCATGGTTGCAGCAGTTGTAGAGTTCTACATAGTATTCCCAGTGTGGCTTAATTTCATAGTTTATACCTAATTGTATCATGATCCCTATTGTTATGTCTAGGCTGTTTGTTATTAATTCCACTAGGTCTACTGAACCTGTTTTTTTATATTCTCTATTTAGGTGTGTACCGATGATTTTAGCTACTTTCATTGGTGTACTCGGAGTTTCTACAACTTCTTCTACTCTTTTTTTATCCTCAGCTTCTTTTATCTCTCCTAGTCGTTTTTTGAATTTTTCCCACATATATCTGTGAAAAACAATGTTTTATTTAAAAAAGTTCCTTAAAAAAAGGGTGTTTCTCATAGAAATGTTTAAAAACACTGAGCGTTTCGAAGTTTAAAATGGCAGTAGATAAGATGACTGAAAATGTTCAAAGATTGATGAAGCAACTTGATAGGATTAGGAATATTGGTGTATGTGCGCATATTGATCATGGAAAAACTACTTTCTCTGACAATCTTTTGATGGGTGCCGGTATGATGTCTGAGGAGCAGGCCGGTAAAGCTTGTGCATTGGATTTCCATGATGATGAGAAGGAGCGTGGTATCACTATTGATTCTGCTAATGTTTCTATGGTTCATAATGTTGAGGGTGAGGATTACCTAATTAACTTAATCGACACACCAGGTCATGTTGATTTTGGTGGTGATGTTACTAGGGCTATGAGGGCTGTTGATGGTGCTATTGTTCTTTGTTGCGCTGTTGAAGGTATCATGCCTCAGACAGAAACAGTTCTTAGGCAGGCTTTGAAAGAGAGGGTTAAGCCGGTTCTTTTCATTAACAAGGTTGACCGTTTGATTAAGGAGGTTAAGCTTACTCCAGAAGCTATGTCTAATAAGTTCATGGCGATAATCAAGGAAGTTAATCAGTTGATTGAAAATATTGCTCCTGAGGAGTTTAAGCAGAAGTGGAAAGTATCTGTTCAGGATGGTTCTGTTGCTTTTGGTTCTGCTTTTCATAATTGGGCTATGAGTTTTAGGTATATGCAGAAGACCGGGCTTACTTTTAAGGATGTTATTGATGCTTATGAGCAGGATAAGTTTAAGGAGTTGGCAAAGAAGGCTCCTTTGCATATTGTTGTTCTTAATATGGCTATAAAGCACCATCCTAATCCGAAGGATGCGCAGGCGTATAGGATTCCTAAGATATGGCATGGTGATCCAGATTCAGAAATTGGTAGGGCTTTGGTTAGTTGTGACGCGAGTGGGCCTGCTGCTTTTGTCGTGACTAAGATTGTTATGGATAAGCATGCTGGTGAGGTTGCTGCTGGACGTTTGTTCTCTGGTACTATCAAGCTTGGTGATAACATGTATATGAATCAGGCTAAGAAAGATGTCCGTATTCAGCAGGTTTCTATTTACAAGGGTGCACATAGGGTTCTTATTGATTCTGTTCCTGCGGG
>JAZDPJ010000020.1:0-3369 GCA_043797705.1 archaeon | reverse complement strand
GGTATTGTGTATGTGCTTGGGATGTTTGAGGTTATGTCATATTTCAGTATGATGTCTCCTCCGGATATTGTTTTTGTTGAGAGTGCATTGAAGCTATTGAGTAGGATTCCTTGCTTCTGTGCTGTTGCATTTGATTCTCCTGTCCAGCTTATTGTTCTTTGTGTTTCTTTCACTTGGCCTAGTAGTAGGGAGATTGGATTGTATTTAGTCCATCCTTCGCTAATTTTTTCAAATTGTCTTTGTCCAGCGTCTGAGTTGAACCATGCAAAGGCGTATATTCCTATTATAATGAGTGCAATTATGAATATTACTGGAACTACAATTTTGTAGAGTATGCTTTTTTCTTCTGCCATGATTCCTCTTTTCTGTTATTTTAGTGGATTTGATGTTTATTAAACTTTTTCGTTAGAATGGGAGGAAGTAGTCTATTATTTTGTCTAGTACTGTATCGTTATTTCTTGGGTTTTTGTCTTTTATTTTCCAGTATTCATTTGTTTTTGTGTCTAGGATATAGCTTTCTATGCCTTCGTTTGTGTTTTTATGGATTATCCTTAGGTGGTATGGGTTTTTTGCGAATCCGTCTTTTGTTGTGTAGTGAAGAACGCTTCTCATCTCTCCGATGCTGTCTGAGCAGTACGCGCCTGTTAGGAACGAGATTCCTATTGCAAGGGCTATTTTTTTCATGTTGCTTTTCGCAGGTGTTGGAGGTATTTATTTTTTTGCTCGGTATTTCTGAATTTTTTCTGGAGGTTTTGCAAGATTTTCCGTAACTCTCAAAAAATATTCATTTTTTCTTTAGTAACTGTTATAAAATCGGCTTCTAAAACTAATTTCATGAAAAAATCGGCAAAGATTGTTTTGGTGGCCGCATCAGTTTCCATGTCTGCTGTGATTGGGGATTGTTGTGATATCAATGATAAGTTTATCAGTCCAATGTACTATAGAGAAAATCTTGTTGCAGAGGGTTTTTACAGCCGGCCTTTCGATCTTAGGAAAGAGTATCGTGTGAATGATAAGGGTTTTTTAGAGGTGTATTTTGGAGCTGATAAGAAGTATCCTGTGAAGGAGAATATGAGGATCAATGAACGAGATTTGGGTGAGCATTTGAAGGATGAGACTAAAATCTTTCTAAAAAAAAGCGGGAGAAAGATAGGTGGGGTTCTTGATGTGGTGAAAGACTTTGGTTATGAGGTTTATGAGGGTATCACAGATGGCAACTAATGTTTCAGACAAGGTGGCAGAGATACTTTTTGCTCCTTCAGAGCGTTCTGTGTTGAGGGAGGTTTATGATATCATGAAGCCCGGAGCTGTAGGGTATGTTGCTCTTAGGCAGCAGACTGACGCTTTGATTCTCCATCAGGCCATCTTGGATAAGGCGGTTAGAGGAAAAGATTCTTTGTTTTACAATTGCTATTACACGACTAAGGGTTGGTTTTATCAGTTGGTTTTCAGGGAGAGGCAGCTTTCAGTTGAGGATTTGTTTGATGTGCAGTTGGATAATGTTCGTGCTTTGAATTTCAATCTTCACAGTATAACTTCTGATTCTAAAAGTGAGCTCAAATATTTGAGGGGCTATTATAATGATAGGCATTCTGAGCTTAGGACTTGTGTTGGCGCTATAGGCAAGACTGGTTCTGATCTTGAGGGCAAGGTAAGGGAGTATAATGATTTGAGGCATAAACTTGATTCTTTTAAGACTAAGGATGAGCAGTTTTTTGATTGTGAATTTAGGGTTAGAGAATTGAAACGTGATATCTCAGATGGTTCGCATTATTATAATGTTGTTAACGAGTCGGTATTGGATTTGGGTAAGGAGACGAAGTTTTTGGGTGTGGTTGAGGATTTGTTGTCAAGTTCTATTCAGCTTTCTGAGCATATAATTATCAAGTCGAGGAGGATTGAGCGGCATATTGATTCTACTAGGCGTGCTTATCTTCTTGTGAGGTCTCAGCAGGTTGCTGTTGAGGCTTTGAACAGTGCGATTGTTAGTTTGACAGAGTTCACTTTGGGCATGCATAATGTGCTGGCTGAGGGTTTGAGGGGTATGGCTGGTTTGATGGAGCCTATCTCTGGCTTGAATGATTTTTATCCTGCCGCTGTTAAGAATCTTGGTGGTTTGGTTTCTTCTGTTTCTGAGGCTAATCTTATGAGGAATATTGAGGTCGAGGATGCTGTTAAGCGTTTTACTTCAAATAGTTAGATTTTGTATATGTATCGGTTTATTTTCTTCTTTGCCTGTTCTCTTTTTTTCTGGTGTTCTTTTAGGAATTTGTTTAGCTTGTCTATGAGTATCTTTTTTATTTCTCCTGATAGCATTTCTCCTGATTTGTATTTCTTGTATATGTCCTCAAGTTTCTTGTCGTCTTCTTCGAAGAATGTTAGCCATTGGTATGGGATGTCTATATCTGGGTCTCCGCCGTGTTTTCTGTGTTCTTCTATCGTGGATTTTCCTCCGGAGAATGCGTGTTTATTTATTTTTTCCTTGACTGTTTGGGCGCTGTCTGTTGTGTAGATTGCTTCTTCTTCAATTGAGGTTGACATTTTTCCGTGTTCTTTCATTCCTTTTAGGCCTGGTAGGAATCTGCATTGGATTGATGCTGGTTTGTAGTATCCTAGTTTTGGTATGACATCTCTGCTGACTCTGAAGTGCGGGTCCTGGTCGATGGCGTGGGGTATCAGGCATGGGATGTTTTTCTTGTGTATTACTGACGGTAAGAATGCTGGTACTGCTTGCATGGATGTGTAGAATATTGCTCCTATATTTTGGTCGTTTGTGAATCCGAATGCGGCTTTTGTTGTGGAGAATGTTATGAGCTTGGCTACTTTCAGCGCTTCCTTGTACATTATGCCTGCGTGTTGCGTGTCGATTAGGAAGTGTGTTTTTTTTGGATTGAATCCTAATGCTATTACATCTAGCATGTTGTCATAGGTGTATTTTTTTGTGTCTTCCAGTGTCAGGTTTTTTTTGAATAGGAATTTTTCTTCGTCAGGGAATTGGAACCATAGCTCTACGCCGAACTTGTCTTGCAGCCATTTTGTGAACATCCAGGGGATTAGGTGTCCTAGGTGTATCTGTCCTGATGGTGCTCTGCCGGTGTATAGGAAGAACTTGTCCCCCTTTTCGTATTGGTC
This sequence comes from archaeon, assembly GCA_043797705.1. GTDB lineage: Archaea > Nanobdellota > Nanobdellia > SCGC-AAA011-G17 > GW2011-AR17 > JAZDPJ01. The sequence continues at coordinate 237 of JAZDPJ010000020.1, read as the reverse complement.
CAATACGAACTGTAAGTCTCTGTGTGCGAAGAATATGCCTCTTCGCAGGAAATGGTGGTCGTCTTTGGTGATTTTTTTTATTCTTGCCAATAGGTTGTTGTCTATCTCGGATACTCCGAATTCTTTTATGATTTTTGAGTAGTCTATGTTTCCCTTGACTTCCCAAGGAGTTATTGCGGGTTTTGCTGAAGGCATGCTGATAGTAATGCAGAGTGTTTATTTATATTTATCTGTCTG
>JAZDPJ010000017.1:0-58572 GCA_043797705.1 archaeon | reverse complement strand
CATAAAAATCCCAATTTATCGGTAATAGTTTTTTAATTAGTTTCTAAAATGCGTTTTCTAGTCTTTTGCTTGTTAAAAATAGCAATATTTATATATTACATCATATTACCTATCTGTGTAATATGGTTTCCGAATATCCTGATTGGGTTTTGAAGTGCAAAAAGAAAGGTATTGCGATAGAGAAAAGGGGAGAAAAATTTTATGCTAGTAGAGTTACTTCTGTGTGGGACTCCAAGAAAAAGAGGGCCCGTAAAAAAACGTTGGAATATCTTGGAGTTGTTTCACCTATGGGAATAATCCCATCAAAGAGTAAAAAACCAATTCAATTAGGGGGAAGTTTAGAAGCAGGAAATATTGCTTTTGTAGAATCTTTTACAAAAACAATTTCTGAATCATTATCAGAGATATTTCCACAAGATTGGGAAAGTTTGCTTGCTGCCGCAGTTTTGAAACTGTGTTATTTAGAAAAATTAAATAGATTCTCTTTCCGTTATGAAACAAGTTTAGCAAAGAACTTTTGGCCAAGTGCAACGCTTAGTAAAAATAGCATAACTAAACTTCTTGAACGAATAGGATCCCAGTGGGAATTACAACGGAAATTTTTTGAAAAAATATCAACAAATGAAAAACATATGGCTATTGATTTATCACAATTGTTTAGTTATAGTAAAAATATTCCTCTCTTGGAGAAAGGATACAATCATGAAGGAATGTGGATTCCTCAAGTTACTTTACTGTTACTTTGGGGTATAAGCAGCAAACGTCCAGGATATTTAAAAGTGCTTTCTGGTGCGACTAGCAGTGCTCAAACAATATCCAATCTAGTCAAAGAAGCAAGATTAAAGGGAGTAATTGCTGTTGTTGACAAAGGGTTTTGGAGTAAAGAAAACAAAGAAGTTTTTGATAAAGAAAATTCTCAATATGTCATGGCATTAAAACGAGACCTCCCTTTTGTTGATCACAAAAATTCTCACAACTATAAAAAATATTTTAGATATAATAAACAAGTTCAATGGTGGCGAAAAACAGAGTTCGAAAATTGCATCATTTATCATGTATTAGACAAAAGATTAGCTGCAGAAGAAGAAGCATCCTGTTTAGAACTACTTGAACAAAAAAAAATAACTAAAAAAGAATTCCTCAAAAAAAAATCACAATTCGGAACAATCAGCTTACTAACAAACACAGGTCTAACTGCAGAAGAAACCTACCTTTTGTACAAAGAAAGACAATCTATAGAAGTCGCATTTGATGCACTAAAAAACACCTTAGGTGCAGACACAACATGGATGCAAAATCAAAACAGTCTAAGAGGTTATATGTTCATCGCCTTTTTAGCACTTCACCTATATAGCCAAATTTTAGATTATTTAAAACGAAAAAAAATCCAAAATAAAAGCGTAAACGATATTCTAACATACCTGACAAAAATTCAAGTAATCACCATCAATAAAAAAACACACCTTTCTCCCATAACCAAACAAACAAAAAAAATATTAGACGCCCTTGAATTACCTATTACCCAAAATTTGGGAAATTAGTGTTAGTCAGGGCTTAGAAAGGCACTTTGTCTTCGTAATCTTCGTCTTTGTCATAGGGGATTTCTACTTCTTTTGATAATATGTCTTTGAAGTAGGTTACTGCTTTTTTGTTTGGAGGTAATGAATCGTCTTTGCATCCTTGTGTTAGCCTTTCTAGTATCAGGTCTCTGTATACTGCGTGGTATTTGAAGGGCACATATTTTGAGATGGATGTTACGAACTTCCCGTCATTTGATTCTGCTATTCTTTCCAGCGCTTTGAGTGATCTGTCTCTTCTGAAATGGGAGTAGCTGTTGTGGAGTATTCTGTACCATGGCGGGTTTGAGTTTAGCTCGTTTAGAAGGTGTCGTGCATCTTCTGTGAATAGCTGCCTGATGTGTTCTGGCAGTTCTTTTAGTGGCTTGTCCGGGTTCCATGTCATTGGTCTTTTGTGACTTGTCGAGTTATTTAAGTTTTTTGCTGCCATTTGGTCTTTGAGCTTGGTTGGTGGGCCTTTTCATTTTATTATACCTATTGTAATCCAATCGGTAAAGCCTTTAGTCTTTGGATATTCTAGGTTTTCTGCAAGTCTTCCGGAATTTTCTGGCAAGTAGTTATAAGTTGTATTAGGGTTGTATCTGAGGTGGGAAAGAATGGGTAATGAATTAGCTATTTTGAATGAAAGTCAGATAAAAAACCGGATTTATGCAATTCGCGGGTTGCAAGTAATGTTAGATAGTGATTTAGCAAGACTTTATGGTGCTGACATAAAACGATTAAACGAGCAGGTTAAACGAAATATTGAGAGATTTCCTGAAGATTTTATGTTTCAGCTGACCGCTTCTGAATATAACTCTTTAAGGTCGCAAATTGCGACCTCAAAAATTGAACTGGATTTGAGGTTCTAAACTTGCACCTCAAAATCTAATCGGGGAGGCCTTAAACTCCTTAAAGGTGCATCATTGAAGGATTTGGGCAAGAGATGGTTTGCTTTCTCTAAGTTCGATAAGGAAGCGATTAAGCTGCTGGGGAGATTAGATGGCACTCATTATACCCGCTGTGAAGGAATCAGTAAAAAATAAAAATATATTTAAGACGGTTTTTAAAACTGTGCGGACAATCAGCACAGAAGTCTACAGCTGACTAACCTGCCACAGCCTATTCGGCATAATACCGGATTCTTAGGACAGAGCCAACCAAAAACAAAACCTTTATAAATACCCTTTCTTTTCTACCATTTCAACGAGAGAAAGGAGAAATGAGAGTTTTTTCTCAGAAAATATGAAATTGAAGGCATTGCTCCCGACATTGAGGGAGAAGAAAAGGTACATAGTATTTGAGGTAATTAGTAAAGGCATTATAAGCCAAAAGGCTGCCCACCAGGCTATCAGTATAGAACTCCAAAGATTTTTAGGTGAGTTTGGCATGGCCAAGGCAGGAGTGATCATACTCAAAGACTGGGTTAAGAACAAGGGTATATTGCGTGTATCAAATAAGGAAGTTGATACTGTTAAATCAGCAATCATGCTTGCAAAAGGCAAGGATTTCGCGTTTAAGACTATAGCTGTTTCAGGCAGCTTGAATAAATTAAGAAATAGAATAAAGGAGGAATAGAAAAATGCAAGAAATGTCACATCAAATGATGGGTTATGATAGGGCTAGTACGATGTTTAGTCCTGATGGAAGGTTGTTACAGGTGGAGTATGCAAGAGAGTCGGTTAAGCAGGGTTCAACTGCTATAGGTTTGGTATGCAAGGAAGGGGTTATCCTTGTTGCGGATAAGCGTATAGTTGATGATTTGATGCTTTCAGATTCTGTTGAGAAGATTTTTCAGGTTGATGAGCATATTGGTGCTACAGCGACTGGCGTTGTCGCGGATGGAAGGGTTTTGATAGAGAAGTCCCAAGTTATGGCGCAGGAGCACAGGGTGACTTATGGTGTTCCTATCGACACTTTGGATTTGGTCAAGGAGGTTTGCGATATAGAGCAGTTTTACACTCAGTATGGTGGTGCAAGGCCGTTTGGAATTTCAATTTTATTCATAGGTATCGACAACGATGAGCCGGTTTTGTTTTTCACAGATCCTACTGGTGTTTATTTCCAGTATAAGGCTGTTGCGATTGGCGAGGGCCAGTTGGAAGCAAGGGAAGTTCTTAGTAGTAGCTACAAGGAGAGTATGAATATTGAGGAAGGGATAAAACTTGCATTGAAGGCATTGAAGAAAGTTCTTGGAAAGGATTTTGACACAAAAAGAATTGATGGTGCTTTCATAAGAAAAGACGAGAAGAAGTTCACAAAGATTGATAAGAAAAGATTGAAGCTTTGAATTTAAAAAAAGAGATGATAAAGGCTAATTAGGGTCAAGAATGCAAAAAAAATAATGGAGAAAAAAATGGGAGAATTACTAACAAAAGAAAAACAGATTGTGGTTCCTGGAGAAGTGTTAGCTACTGGCATGGATTATTTGCCTGCAGGCGGAGCTTTTAGGGAAGATGACAATATAATCTCTTGTCAGCTTGGGATTGTAAATTTAAGCGGACGTTTGATAAAGGTAGTGCCTCTTGGAGGGCCATATATCCCTAAGAAGGGAGATACAGTTATCGGTCGTGTGGCTGATATGACTTACAGCAGTTGGTTTGTTGATGTCGGTTATGCTTATGAGGCAAGCTTGACAATGAAAGAGGCGACATCAGCATTTGTTCCGCGAGGGGCAGAGTTGACAAACTTTTTCAAGATAAATGACCTTGTTGTTGGAAAGCTGATTAATGTGACAAAGTCTAAGGCTATGGATCTTACAATGAGGGGTCCTGGTTTGAGAAAGTTGCAGGGCGGAAAGGTCATATTAGTTCCTGCGCCTAAGGTGCCGAGGGTTGTTGGCAAGATGGGAAGTATGATAAACATGATTAAGGAGATGACTGGTTGTCAGGTTATTGCTGGTCAGAATGGTAGGATATGGATTTCTGGGACTGATCCTGTTAAGGAGAGGATTGCGGAAGAGGCAGTTTTGCTTATCGCAGCAGAGTCGCATATTTCTGGTTTGACTGATCGTGTTAAAGATTTCATTGCTAAGAATGGAGAGAAAAAATGAGCGAACAAAAAGATTATGATAAAAGAATTGATGGGAGAAGATTTGATGAAACCAGGCCTGTTTCAGCAGAAGTTGGAATAATAAAGAATGCTGTGGGTTCTGCAAAGTTCACGATTGGTAAGAGCACTGCTTTGGCGGCTGTTTATGGTCCGAGAGAGCTTCATCCGAGGTTCAAGCAGAATCCTGAGACTGGAATTTTGAGATGCAATTATAATATGGTTGCATTTTCTGGATCTGGAAATAGGGTTAGGCCTGGTCCGAGTAGGCGTTCTAAGGAGATAAGTCTTGTTACGACTCAGGCGTTGGAGCCTGTTATGGATTTGTCAGAGTTTCCGAAGGCGGTTGTTGATGTTTTCATCGAGCTTATTGAGACAGATGCTGGCACTAGATGTGCAGGTATTTGCGCGGCTTCTTTGGCATTGGCTGATGCAGGATTTCCTATGAAGGATCTTGTCGCTGCAGTTTCGTGTGGAGTTGTTGGAAAGACGCCTGTCGTGGATTTGGATTATAATGAAGAGGCTTTTGAAGGTGGGTCTGTTGACATTCCTGTGGCTATGATGCCGAGGACAGGGGAGATTACTCTTTTGCAGCTTGACGGGACTCTTTCGAAGGAGCAGTTCAAGGAAGCTTTGAAGCTTGCAAAGGTTGGGTGTAGGCAGATTTATGATGTGCAGAAGGCGGCTTTGAAGGCTAAATATGGGGGGGCAAAAAAATGATAGCTAAGGAATATATTGTTGGGCTTGCAAAAAAAGGTTTTCGTAATGATGGAAGGGATTTTTCAGAGTATAGGGCTCCTGTGACTGTTGAGTATGGGATTTCTGGTAAGGCTGCTGAAGGTTCTGCAAAAGTTACGATTGGAGATACTATTGTAATTGCTGGAGTGAAGGTTGAGATTGGAACCCCTTATCCAGATACTCCTGACAAGGGCACTATTATGGTTAATGCTGAGCTTACGCCTCTTTCATCTTCAGAGTATGAGTCTGGACCTCCGACTATTGATTCAATTGAGCTTGCAAGAGTTGTTGATAGAGGTATAAGGGAGTCTCATGCGATTGATTTTAAGAAGCTTTGTATCACCCCTAAGGAGAAGATGTGGATTGTTTGTATCGATATCTATTCAATAAATGCGAATGGTAATTTGTTTGATGCATCTGCTTTGGCTGCTTTGGCGGCTTTGAAGGATGCAAAGTTCCCTGCGTTTGATGGTGAGACTATTGATTATAAGAATAGGACTAAGGATGGTTTGCCATTGAATAAACTTCCGCTTGCTTGTACTGTGTGGCGTGTTGGGGATAAGCTTTTGGTTGATCCGACTCGTGATGAGGAGCTTGCTTCGGATGCGCGTTTGACTATTGCATTTACAGAGGAAGATGAGATTTGTGCAATGCAGAAAGGCGGAGAGAGGGCGTTTTCAGATGAAGAAGTAGAAAACATTATAACTATTGCTTCTGAAAAGGCCAAAATGCTTAGGGAGGCGCTTTAGAATGAGTGAAATAAACTATACCAAGTATGAGAAGGCAAGGGTTATTGGTGCGCGTGCTTTGCAGATTGCTAAGGGCGCTCCTGTTTTGCTTAAGCTTAGTAAGGCTGAGCTTGAGAAGATTAATTATAGCCCTATAACTATTGCGAAGCTTGAGTTTGAGAAGGGGATTATTCCTATTACGATTAAGAGGCCTTTGCCGCCGCAGGTTGAGGACGCTTAATTTTTTTATTTTTTTATAGTAATCTTTAAATAATGTTTGTTACAATTTTTTTCTTTTATGGGAGATTATAGCACTATTGTTCAGGCGGTTGAGAGTCTTGATAACTGTACTCTTGTGAGTATTATTGGTGAAGTTAAATGTGATTTTTTCTATCCTTTGTATCGTTTGATTGCTGGAAATGATGATGGCAATCCTAAGTCTAATGTTCTTATTTCAGGGGGCATTCATGGCACTGAGCCTGCTGGTGTGCATGCTGTTCTGGAATTCCTCGAGAAGCATGCTCAAAAATATACTAATGACTTTCGTTTTTTTGCTTATCCTTGCATAAATCCTTGGGGATTTGTGAATAATAATTATTTTAATTATCGTGAGCAGGAAATTAATAATTTGTTTTATCGGAAGTCTAAGACGAAAGAAGGTAGAATTGTTCAAGGTTGCTTGTTGGATGATGGTGTGGACTACTTGTTTACGATGGATTTTCATGAAGACCGTAGTACTTATTTGTTGGAGTCTTGTTCCGATAGTGAGAATCTTTTTGCAGATTACATAATTCAGGCATTTAAAGAGAATGGTATTCAGTATCAGGAATGCCAAGATGATTATATCTCTGGTATGTCTTTTGATGATTACTTATATAAGTACTATACTGACCATGCCTTTACGATTGAGAGCAATCTCGAGAGGGACCTTAAATCAAGAGTGAAGACTCATATCATTGCTCTTGAGACAGCTTTGAAGAATTACAGAAAAAGACTAAAAAAATCTATGTAAGAAACTTTTTAAACTCTTTTGCCTTTTGTTTTAGTTGTATATGAAGATTAGAAAGTTGAATGCTAAGAAGGTTTTGAATTCAAGAGGTGAGTCGACTATTGAAGTTTCTGTTAATGGTTTTTCTGCGGCCGCCCCTTCTGGTGCTTCTGTTGGTTCTCATGAGGTTCAGGCTTTTCCTAAGCAGGGTATTGGTTTTTGTATTGATTTCATTAATAATTTTAAGGAGATTGAGAAGTTAAATTTCAGGGAGTTTGAAGACTTAGAAAAGGTTGAGCATATTCTTCCTGTTGTTGGTGCGAATACTGTTATTGCTTTGGAGTATGCTTTATTAAAAGCTTTGTCTAAGGGTAAGGTTTGGAAGTTTTTGAATCCTTCTGCTAAGAGTCTTCCTACTCCTTTGGGTAATTGTGTTGGTGGTGGTGCTCATGTTAAGAGGGGGATTGATATTCAGGAGATTTTGTTGATTCCTGAGGGTAGGAATTTTTATGAGAGGTCTTTTGTTAACAAGTATGTTTACAATAAGATTGGTAAGGTTATTGGCACTAAGAATAAGACTGATGAGGGTGCTTGGGCTCCGATTATGAGTGATTTTGATGCTTTGAGTTCTGTTTTTGATGTTGTTCAGGATGTTAGTAAGACTCTTAATACTAAGGTTAAGATTGGTATTGATCATGCTGCTAGTGAGCTTTGGAAGAATAACGCGTATCGGTATAAGAATCTAAAAGGCAGTTCTCAGAATTTGACAAAGACACAGCAGGTGAATCTGGTAAAGGAGATGGTTTTGAAGTTTAAGCTGAAGTATGTTGAGGATCCTATGCAGCAGGAGGATTTTGTTGGTTTCAGCAAGGTACGTTCTTCAGGCACTTTGATTTGTGGGGATGATCTTATTTGTACTAGTCTTGAGAGGCTTAAGGAGGCTTTGAAAAGGAATGCGGTTAATTGTATTATTGTTAAGCCTAATCAGGTTGGTTCTTTGATTAGGACTAAGGAGATTGTTGATTTTGCTGCGAAGAATAGGATTGCTACTGTTATTTCTCATCGTTCTGGTGAGACTCTTGATGCGACTATTTCTCATCTTGCTGTTGCTTGGAATATTCCTTATATTAAGGCTGGTATTTATGGTCCTGAGCGTCAGGCTAAATTAAAAGAGTTGATACAAATTGAAAAAGAGATATAAGAAGCATAAGAGGCCGACTATTGGTTTGGCTTTGAGCGGAGGTTCTGTTAGGGGGTTGTGTTATATTGGTTTTTTGAAGGTTCTTGATGAGGAGAAGATTCCTGTTGATTATATTGCTGGTACTAGTATCGGTTCTGTGATTGGTGCGTTGTATTGTTCTGGTATGCATCCTAGTGAGATGGAGAAGATTGTTTCTGATCTTAATTGGGAGACTTTTATGGATTTTACTGCTAAGTATACTGGCTTGCTTGATGGTAAGAAGATTGAGAGGTTTTTGAGGAAGAATCTTAAGGTTAAGGATTTTAAGGATTTGTATATTCCTTTTTCTGCTGTTGCGGTTGATGTCAATAGTGGTGAGAAGATTATTTTTGATAAAGGGGATATTGTTCAGGCTGTTCGTGCTAGTATCTCTATTCCGGGTGTTTTTACTCCTGTGAAGATCGGTAACCGTTTGCTTGTTGATGGGGGTATTCTTGATCCTATACCGATTGATGCTTTGGCGGGTAAGGTGGATAAGGTTATTGCTATTGATTTGACTCTTCCTTATGAGCCGTTTAGGCGTGTGAAGGCTGTTGATACTGATAATACTATTTGGAAGAAGTTTAAGAATAGGTTTATTATTCAGGAGGTTAGTAATATTAAGAGTTATTTGAAGAATAAAAAAGCTATACCTGGGATTTTTTTGAAGGTTTTGAATCCTAAGTTTGTTTTTAAGTTTTTGAGCGGTAAGGCTTTTTCTTTGCCTCCTATGGTTGAGACTGTTATAAAGGCGAATCATTTGACTAGTAATGAGTTTACGCGTTTGAAGCTTGAGATGCACAAGCCGGATTTGCTTATTAAGCCGCATATTGATGGTGCGAGGTTTATTGAGTTTGATAAGGCTCCTCTTTTGATTAAGATTGGCGAGGATGCTGCTCGGAAGAATATTGTGGCTATTAGGAAGCTTGCAAAGGTTTGATTTGGCTTCCTAAACAAAAAAGTTTATATATAACTTCTCTTTGTTTGTTTAAAAATGACAGAATCTTTTTTAATACCGCTGGAGGATTATCTTAAGGTCGGTCTGCATATTGGTACTAAGTTCCGTACTAAGTATATGGATCCTTTTATCTATAAGGTGCGTCCTGATGGTTTGGCAGTGCTTAATGTTAAGAAGATTGACGAGCGGATTGCTGTTGCTTCTAAGTTCATAAGCCAATTTGCTCCAAGTGAGATTCTTGTTATTTGTAGGCGTGAGAATGGTTGGAGTGCTGTTAATAAGTTTTCTGATCTTACTGGTATTCCTGTTATTGCTGGTCGTTATAGACCTGGTAGTCTTACTAATACTGAGCTTGAGGTTTTCAAGGAGACTAAGATGATGTTGATTGTTGATCCTTGGCCTGATAAGAATGCTATTCATGATGCGATGCTTATTGGTTTGCCTGTTGTTGCTCTTTGTGATACTAATAATGAGGCTAATAATATTGATTTGGTTGTTCCTTGTAATAATAAGGGTCGAAGAAGTCTTGGGTTGTTGTTTATGGTGCTTGCCCGTGAGTTCATGAAGAGTAAGGGCATGATTAAGGAAGATAAGGATTTCAAGGCTGAGCTTGATGATTTTGGTGTTGATTAAATAGGAATGATTACAGGTATACTTTAAAGATAGCTTTTTGCTATGGGACTGAGCTGGGACATAGATTCAAAGATTATTTTAAACATGAAGTGACTATTGAAAATTTTGTTCTTCAAAATCCTGCTTCTATGGGGGATAATCTTTTTCTTGAAATATCTAGTGAAGAGAAAAGAGTGCGTTTGGGAGAGGTTGCTGGTGTCGAGTATATCTGTAATGTTAAGAAACAGGAAAGTAATTCAATATTAACAATAACGAGACATTTTAATCTTGAAGGGGATTTAGATAATTTTCATAAGGCTCTTGAAGAGTTTAAGCAAAGTGCTTGACTATTTTTTTTACTTCTTCGCAGAACAATTCGCATTCTTCTTTGGTATTATACAAATAAAGTGATGCTCTTGCTGATCCGTTTATTTTGTGTGCGTTGAACCATGAGTGTACGCAGTGGTGTCCGGAGCGTATCATTATGTTTGATGTTTTATCTAGGGTTAATGCTACCATGTGTGAGTCCATTCCTTTAATATTGAAGCTAAATATTCCCGATGTTTGTGATTGTGGGTTTATTAGTTCTATTTTGTCTTCAGTTAGTTCTTTTCTTATGTAGTCTCCTAGTTTTTGTTCGTGTGATTGTATTTTATCCATGCCTATTTTATTCAAGTATTTGATTGCTGCTCCTAGTCCTATTATCCCGGCGTAGTTTTGCAGTCCTGCTTCGAATTTGTGTGGTATTTTGTCAAATGTTTGTGATTTGTATGTGCTGTCGGTTACTGTTTCTCCTCCTACTATGAATGGTTTTAAGTTATTTAGTAATCTCTCTTTGCCGTAGAGTATTCCTGTGCCTGTCGGCCCCATCATTTTGTGTCCTGAGCATGCTAAGAAATCAACATCTAGTTTTTTCACATTCACTTCTTGGTGTGGTGCTGATTGTGCTGCGTCTAGTAGAACCAGTGTGCCGTTGTTGTGTGCTAGTTTGATTATTTCTTTCACTGGTAAAGTGTAGCCGTCTAAATTAGAGGTATGTACTACTGATAATAATTTGACTTTTTTTGTTAATTTTTCTTTAAGTTTCTCCAAGTTAAATGTCCCGTCCTGATTTGAGGGGATTGTTTCATGTTGTATTCTGGTTTGTATTTGCCAGGGGATTAGGTTAGAGTTGTGTTCTCTGTCAGTTGTTAATACTTTGTCTCCTTCTTTGAAATCTAGGGAGTTTGCAATTAGGTTTATACTTTCTGTGGTATTTTTAGTGAAGACAATTTCAGAGCTTTTTTTGGCGTTAAGCGATTTTGCAGCTAGTTTTCTTGTTTCATTTACTTCTTCTGTTACTCTGCTTCCTAGTTGGTGTTGGCTTCTGCCCCCACATGCTGGGTACTCATTATAATACTCATTAATTTTGTTTACTACTTGTATTGGTTTGAGTGTCATGCATGCGTTGTCAAAGTAGATTATTGATTTGCCTTTTAGTTTCTTGCGCAGTATTAAGAAGTCTTCACGGTACTTTTTCAATTCACTCACCCCCTGTGTCGCAGGTTTCTGGGCATTCTTCTCCAACGCATTGTTCTTCGCAGGTGCAGGGTTCGTGGTTGCATAATTCACAAGTTGTTGTGGTTGTTTCAAATTCCGTGAATATACAGTATGCTGGGGAGTCTTCTCCGTTGCAGTTGCCGTACGCTACATAGTTGTACACTCCTTGTATGGAGTAGAATGTTGATATAAGCATTAGTATTAGGAATATCCAGGAGATTAGTTCAAAGTGTTTGAATATCCATCCTGCTGTTTTTGGGCTTCTTCTCATTACTGTGGCGGTAATGGAGCTCTTCAATCTTGTGTCTAGGCTTGATTCGCATTTTCTTAGGGTTATTCTTCTGAATACGCAGTCGAATGCTTCTGCTGCTATTTTTCTGTGTGTTGCTGAGAATATTCCTAGTATTGCTAGGATTGGTAATGCTAATAAGCATATCATATCGCTTCTTAGAGAGTACTATTATTTAAGTTTAACGCAGTTTTTTTAGAATTCCTTCTGCTGCTAATAAGCCGCCTAGTGCTGCTCCTACTATTCCTCTTGATTTTCCTACTCCGTCTCCTGCTACATATAGGTTCTTTATTGCTGTTTCTAGGTTTTTTGTTGTGGAGTATTTTGTGTCGTAGAATTTTATTTCAGGGGCGTATAGTAGTGTGGATTCATTTACTGTTCCTGGTAGTATTTTCTCAAGTGTGTCTAGTGCTTCCATTATGTTGGACATTACTCTGGAGGGCAGTGCCATTGCTAGGTCTCCGGGGTTGCAGCCTTGCAGTGTTGGTTGTACTCGATTTTTGCTTATTGATTTCTCTGTCGATCTTCTGTGATTTCGCAGATCACTATATCTTTGTATGAGTGGTTTGCCTCCGCTGATGAAGTTTGCAAATTTTGCTATGTTTCTTCCGTATTCTGTTGTGTCTCCTTGAGGGTTTGTTAGGTTTATGGTATATAGGATTGCGAAGTTTGTATTTTGTGTTTTGTGTTCTTTGTTTGCGTGTCCGTTTACTAGTATTATGTTTTCTCCTTTTGTGTCTGTTATAAGTTCTGCTGTTACTTCTCCTTGGGGGTTTGTGCAGAATGTTCTTACTGGGTCATTATATTTTCTAGTGATCATTTTGAATTTGGGGTCATAAAATAAGTCTGTCACTTCTTTGTATGCTTCGGCATCTATTTCTACTCTTACTCCGACATCTATTTCTCCAAATCTATATTCCAGTCCTAAGCTTTCTGCTTGGTCCCTAAACCAGTATGCTCCTCCTCTTCCGGGTGCTGCAACTAAGTATTTTGATGAAAGTGTTCCTTTTGAGGTTTCTAATTCAAATCCGTTTTCTACTTCTATGTTTTCAACTTCTGTTTTTACTAGAAATTCTACTCCTCTTTGCATTAAATCTTCTTTGAAGTTGCTTATTATGCGAGGGGTTTTGTCTGATCCCATGTGTCTTTGTTTTATTCTTAGAAGTGTCGCATCTTTGTCTTTTGCTCGTTCTACTAATTTTTTTGCTTCTTCTGAGTTTGGTACTGATAAATTACCGTCTGCTCCGTATTTTACGAATGCTTGATCGATGTAGCTTATTTTGTTGTTTGCTTCTCTTTTGTTTATTTGTAATTCTTTTAGGTCCATGCCAATTCGATTGTCTAAATTTAGCTTTCCATCAGATAGCCCTCCTGCTCCGCCTACTCCGAGGGATATGTTGCATATGTTGCATTGCATGCATGCTTTACCGTTGGTTCTTGCAGGGCATTTTCTTTCTGTTATTTCTTTTCCTTTATCTATTACTAGTACTTTTGTTCCTGCTTTTTCAGAAGAAATTTTCTCAGCTGTAAATAGCCCTGCCGGACCTGCACCCAATATAATCACCTCATAATCCATTCCGTACTTTAGTTTTATATGTGATATTTAAGTTTTTGCTAATCCTATTTAAGCTATTTTGAGTTTTTTTAGGAATTTGACTTTTGAGAAGTTTATCTTTGAGAATATGTGCCCTATCCAGTATCCTAGTAGTGACCCTGCTATGACATCGCTCATGTAGTGTACTCCTAGGTAGACTCTGCTGAATGCTATTAATATTGCGAATGCTATCCATATTTTTTTCAGGTGTTTAGTTAGTAGGTATGTTGGTGCGAAGCTTACTGCTGCGTGTGCGCTTGGAAATGATGGGCTTGTTTCTAGGGTTAATGCTTCTATAAAGTCTGGTCTTCCTTTGTTAACTAGGTATTTTATCATAAAAGAAACTAGGAATGCTCCAAGTGTTGCTAGCCATACTGCTGTTATTTTTTTGTTGGTTTTTTTGTAGAACATAACGAGGGATACGATTAGTAAGGGTATCGGTATGTATGTTCCTGCGCTTGATAGGAATTTGAAGATACTATTTAGTATTGGTGTTCTTATTGATGTTATTGCTATTAGTATTTGTTTGTCATAGATTAAACTAATTAAGAATGCTATTAGTATTAGGAGGTAGTACCTCTTTTTCATGTTTTTTCAGGGGGTTTTGAAGGTAATAAATATTGTGTTATTATACTGTCTATTATTCCGTAGTCAAGAGCTTCTAGTGCGTTCATGTAGAAGTCTCTTTCGCAGTCTTTGTGCACTTTTTCTAACGGTTGTCCGGTATGGAATGTTAGGAGTAGTTCTAATGTTCTTCTGCTTTTTTTTAGTTGTTCTACAGATATAGCCATATCTGACTCTGTTCCACTTGAGATTTGGCCTGGTTGGTGTATCATTAATGTTGCGTTGGGTAGCGCATACCTTTCTCCTTCTGCGCCTGCTGCAAGGATTATTGTTGCAATACTTGATGCTTGGCCGACACATATTGTTGAGACTGGATTTTTTAGTAGTTGTATTGTGTCATAGATTGCTAATCCTTGGTTTACTGCTCCTCCGGGGCTGTTAATTAGGAGTTTTATAGTTTCTCCGGACCTATTTTCATCTAGCCATAGGAGTTGTGCTATGATGTCGGTTGCTACTTCATCGTCAATAGGATTTTTCAGGAAAACTAGGTTTTGGCCTAGTAGTTCTTGGTAAACTTCTAACATCTATCAGTATATAATAATCGGAACTATTTATGCTTTGTGCCATTTGACTCCTGTCGGAGTGTCTTTTAGCATGATTCCTTTTGCTTTTAATTGGTCTCTTATTTTGTCTGCTTCTGCCCAGTTTTTTTCTTTTCTTGCTTTTTCTCTTTGATCAAGTAGTTTTTGTACGCTTTCAGATAAGGAGATTTTTTCTGTTTTTAGTAAGTTGAGGCCGAATACTTTGTCCATTTGTTTTATCGTTCGTATTTTTCCTTCTGCTTTTTTGTCTCTTACTAGGTTCCATAGTGTCGCTAGTGCTGCTGGCATGTCTAGGTCATTATTTATTGCTTTTTCAAATTGCTGCAGGTATTTTTTGTTTGTTTGTTTGTCGTCTTTTATTTCTGCGATTATGTTCTTCAGTCTTTTGTAGGAGTTTTGTGCGTTCTTTAGGTTGTCGATTGAGAAGGAGAGCTGTTTTTTGTAGTGCGCTGTAAATGTGAAGTATCTAAATGTTAACGGTTCGAATCCTTCTTTCTCCAGTTCGGTTATTGTGTATAGGCCGCCTTTGCTTTTGCTTACTTTTTCGCCTTGGAAGGTTAGGAAGTCTCCGTGCAGCCAGTAGTTTACGAATTTTTTCCCTGTTGCTGCTTCGCTTTGTGCTATCTCGTTTGTGTGGTGTACGGGTATGTGGTCTTCTCCGCCTGTGTGTATGTCGAATGTTTCTCCTAAGTATTTCATGCTCATTGCTGAGCATTCTATGTGCCAGCCTGGGAATCCGGTGCCAAAATCACTTTTCCATTCTTGATGTCTTTTTTCTTTGCCTGAGAATTTCCAGAGTGCAAAGTCTGTTTTGTTTTTCTTTTCTCCTTGCTGTACTCGTGCCCCTGCTTTCAAGTTCTCTATCTTTAGTTTTGCCAGTTGACCATACCTTTTGAATTTAGATGTGTCAAAGTATATTCCGTCAGTTGTCTTGTAGGTATAGCCTTTTTTTTCTAGTTTTTTTATTAGTTCTATCATCTCTTTGATGTGGTCTGTTGCCTTTGTCCATTTTGTTGGTTCTTGTATGTTTAGTTTTTTGAAGTCTTCTTTGAATATTTTGAAGTAGTATTCTGCTATTTCTTTTGCGGTTTTCTTTTCTTTTGCTGCTGCTTTTTCTAGCTTGTCTTCTCCAGTGTCTGCATCAGAGGTTAGGTGTCCCACATCTGTTACATTGATTATGTGTTTTACTTTGTAATTGTCGTATAACAGGACTCTTTTTAGGATGTCTGAGAAAATGTAGCTTCTTAAGTTACCGATATGCTGATAGCTGTAGACTGTTGGTCCGCAGGTGTACATCCCTACAGAATTCTTTTTTATTGGTTTGAAGGGTTCTAGTTTCCTTGTAAGCGTATTGTAAATCCTTAGCATTACTAAAGAAATAGCTCTGCTTTGTTTTTATAGTTTTTGATAATAAAAAAAGGAGAGAAGGTTTACTTCCCTACTGTTATGATTAGTGTTTTTTCAAATCCTTCTGCTGTTACTGTGCATACTGCTGTCCCTAACGGCGAGGTACTTGCGGCTTTTATTAGCACTTGCAATTCTCTTGATTTTCCGGATGGGACATCATATGGTCCTGCTGTTGCTTTTAGGGTGTTTGCGAAGACGCAGCTTACCTTTTGGTCTCCTTCTGTCACAGTATCGATTTGAAAAGTTACTCCATCGTAATCACTATCTTCTAAGTTAGAGAATACTACTTTGGCTTCGTTAGATTCTCCGGGTGATATTGATAGTGTCTCTGGTACTATAGATAGTTCTTCAGATGTCCCTTCATAGATGTCGCCTATTGCGGATTGTGCTTGTCCGAATGCTCCTTCTGTTAGTCCGCCTATTCCTTCTTCGCCCATCATTCCTCTTATCCATACTAGTGCCAGGCTTAGCAAGGTTATTCCTATGACTACGATTATGATTGTGTTCATTCCGAGCTCAATTGCTCCTTTCTTTTTAGAAGGTCTTGTTCTTCTCATCATTTAAAGTATCACCTCAGTGTTATTACAGATTGTGGGAACTTATAAAAGTTTCTGTATGGGACTGCGAGGATTTGAACCCCGACTACAAGGCCCCGAACCTTGGATACTACCAAGTTATATTACAGCCCCTTGTAAGAATGGGCCGACCGGGATTTGAACCCGGGACACCACGATCTTCAGTCGTGTGCTCTCCCAGTCTGAGCTACCGGCCCTTAGGTCTTGAAAAATCTTTGTTGTTATTTAAAGCTTTCTTTTGTTGGATAGATAATCTTTCATCTGCATTAGTGAGGCTTTTCTCATGCTGATACTGTTCTTTTCTTCTCGTGTCATTTCTGCTAGTGTTTTTGTGTGCCCTTTTGGTTGGAATAATGGGTCCCATCCAAATCCGTCTGTCCCTATGGGTTTTACTATTGTTCCATCTAGTTCTCCTGTGAAAAATTTTGTTTCAGTGTTGTCTGTGTAGCCTATGATTGTTTTTGCTTGAACATTTTTGTTTTCATAGTGACTTACTAGTTCGTATATTCCTTCATTCCCTAATGTTTGGAGGAACCATTTTATGAGTGGTCCTGGGAATCCGTTTAGGCATTCTATGTATAGTGCAGTGTCTTCTACAAAGTATTCTCCTTCTCTTTGTTTTACAGTTGTCAGTTTTTCTACAATTATTTCTAGTGGATCTAGTGATTGTATTTCTGGCAGATATAGTTCTATGCTTTTTACTTCAGGTAGTATTGCTTGTGCTTCTGCAATTTTTCCTTTGTTTCCGGTTATGAAGTATAGTGCCATATTTGCAAAGTATTTTAGTAATGTTTAAATACCTTTTCGTCTTGTTTTTTGTTATGGATTTTGAGAAAGGGATTGTTGATTCAATCAAGCAGCTTAGGCATCCTATAATTTTTGTTCCGGATTTAGTATTTGTTCTTACTACTTTGGTTTTAGGGCTTGGTTTTTTCAAGTTTACTGGGATGAGAGATATTATCAGCAATCTTGCTTTAACTGAGGGTTTTCAGCAGGAATTATTTAAGGGGCTGTTGGCGGATAAGTGGGCTTCTCTTGTGATTGGGGTTGCTGTTATATTCATAATTACTTTTACATTGGGTGTTGGTGTTGAGTTGATTAGGTTTACTTTGATTAAAGATTTGATTACTGGAAATAAAAAGCTTGATATTGTTAAGGCGTGGAAGTCTAGTAAGGGTATGTTTTGGGATGTTGTTGTTTTGAAGATATTTGTTTATTTATTGAGCATTCTTGTTTTGTTGATGCTTGCTCTTATTGGTTGGGGAGTATATGTTTTGGTTGGTAATATTAATTCTGTTTTGTCTGTGGGTTTGATATCCTTGTTTGGTTTGGTTTTGTTGGTTTTGTTGAAGTTGTTTTTGCTTTTCCGTTATCCTATTTTGTTTCTTGAGAAGGGCAAGTCTCCTGCTGGTGTCATAAAAAGTTCTTTTAAGTTTGCTAGGACTCAGTTTTGGTATGTTTTTTTGGTTGCTTTGATTCTTGTTGTGGTTATGTTGGTATTTGCTTTCATCACTTCGCCTATTTCGATTGGTCTTGATTACTTGCAGGGGTTGCTTATTGCTGGGACTTTTTGGGCTTTTGTTTTTTCTTATTTTGCAAAGTTGGTTATGAGTGTGGTTAATCTTGTTTATGCTTTGTGGATGCAGTTGTTTGTTTTCAATAGTTATGTGCATAGAAAGAGAAAAAAAGGTTTATAGTTCTATTTTTAGTAGGTCTTTTGCGCATTCTGTGTTTTTGAATATTTTAGTTGCCTGCACTTTTAGTTCTTCAACATCTCTGTATCTTTGGCTGAAGTGTGTTAGGAATAGTTTTTTTACTTTTGCTTTTTTAGCTAGTTTTGCTGCTTGAGATACATGTAGGTGTCCGTATGCTTTTGCTTTATCTGCTAGTTCCTCTCCGAATGTTGTTTCCATTATCAGTATGTCTGCATCTTTGGCGAATGCTGTTAGTTTTTTTTCAAGTTGTGCTGTCATGCCGGTGTCTAGTATGATGCATATTTTTTTTCCTTTTTTTATTGTTGTTGCATCTTTTGATTTTATGGTTTTGCCGTTCCATTTGATGTTTTTACCTTGCTGTAGGTCTTTTAGTATCGGGTGTTTTTCCAGTCCGAATTTTTTAAGATAATTTAGATTGATTCTTAGTTTGTCTTTTTCTTCGAATGAGTATGCGAGTGTTGGCGGCCCATGTTCTAATTTTATTGCTTTGATTTGATAGTCATCTGTTTCTATCACTTTTCCTTCTGTTACATCTTTTGTGAGTATGTTTATTTTGTTTTCGCACAGGAATGCATTTAGTATTTTGTTGATGAATTCTTTTGTCTTTTGTGGTCCAAAGATTTCCAGGGTGTTTTCATAGTTTATTCCTCCTAGTGTTTGCACTAGTCCGGGTATCCCTAGTACGTGGTCTCCGTGCCAGTGGGTTATGAATAGTTTTGTGAGTTTGGATGGTGCCAGTCTTGCTAGTCTTATTTGTCTTTGTGTTCCTTCTCCGCAGTCGAATAGCATTAGTTCTCCTTTGTAGATTAGGGCTATTGCTGTGTGGTTCCTGTCTTTTGTTGGAATCATTGATGATGTGCCTAAAAATACTATTTCCATGCTCTTTCTTAAAATAGAAAAGTATTTATTAGTTTCGAGTCTTTTTAGGCTATTATGAGCGAGAAAATTGCAGGCATGTTTATGCGTGAGAATGTTGTGGCTGAGATGTGTAATCTTGCTAGTGAGCTTTATGAGAAGAGCCGGTATGGCGAGAAGAAGGGCGATAGGTTTAGTTATTCCTTGTTAGAGGCTTTGTATTTGGTTGAACGGGAGAAGATGGATGTGTATTCTGGCAGGAAAAAGCTTGATTTTGATGCTTTTTTAGGGAAAGCGCAGCGTCTTGAGGCTGGCTTTAGGGTGCGTTATGAGGTTTTTAAGGATTTGAGGAATAGGGGTTATATTGTGAAGACTGCTTTGAAGTTTGGGGCGGATTTCCGTGTTTATGATAAGGGTGTTAAGCCTGGTGAGGATCATGCGAGGTGGATTGTCTATCCTGTTTTCGGTTCCGAGAAGTTGACTTGGTTTGATTTTTCTGCTAAGAATCGTGTTGCTCATAGTACTAAGAAGAAACTCCTTATGGCTGTTGTTGATGATGAGGGTGATGTGACTTATTATGAGGTTGGCTGGGTTAAGCCTTGATTTTCTAGTTGAGTCGGATATCTTTCGGAAATTTTACTTTTAACTTTTTATTGATTAATTAGTAAACGATTAAGAGAATCACTAGGATTTTGTTCATTCTATTGCAAATGGTAAGTATTATTTATATAAAAACTTCCTTAGAACTGATAAGTAAAGTTAGCATACACTCCGCCAGGTATCATGCTTAGGTTGAAGTTGTAGTTTTCCCTTTCGTCCTTTGTTTCCATAGCGAATAGTCTTCTTAGGTTTGTTTCTATTTCTTTCAAGTCCATCAGTGTGTCTAATGCTACTGCTCCTGTTGCTATTGCGTAGATTATTTTTTCTTCTTTTGTTGGCAGGAATGCTGTTCCATGGGTTTCTTTCTTTTTTGGCATTAGTGCGTTTATTATGTCTTGCGGATCGTTGGAGTGGGGTATTGGGTTGTCTGTCCAGGATTTTATTGAGCAGCTTAATATGTATCTTGTTGCGTCGAATCTTGTCATGAAGTATAGCGCTGCCAGTGCTTGTTCTAGTCTTGGCGGCATGTCTGTTGAGTCCATTAGCTTGTCTAGTTTTTCTGCGAAGGTTCTTGTTGCTAACATCCCTCCAGCTGCTATCTGTGCTTTTTCAAAGTTTGATTTCTTGCCGTAGGATTTCCAGTCGTAGATTGTGTATCCAAACAGGAAAGTGCCGTCTTCTTGTGTGCTTGGGAGGGTTTGTATGTCTCTTACATCTACTCCGTAGATGTTTGCTGTTACTGCATGTCCGTATTCGTGTATGGCTACTGTTCCAAAGAATGCTGCTGCAAGTTCTCCTGCTATTATTATCCATTCTATCCCTTTAGTGACTGTAGATAAGTCGTTGTATTCGTAGTCAGTTTTTAGTTTTGGTAGGTTTTTCCTGTATCCTGTCAGGTTTTCTTGGTCTGCTAGTGTTAGGTCGTCATATCTGTTGTGTAGCGCTTGATTAGTGAGTAGTGAGGCTGCTATCTCTCCTCCGGTTAGTAGGAGTCCTAGACCCATGCTTTGTGCTGGTTTTTCTTCTGGCCGCTCATATGTCATTGGTGCAGGTATTACTTTTCTCACAGGTTCTGCTTTTGCTGTGTTCATTCCTAGAATTCCTGCTAGTCCAATTGTTCCTGCTGTGATGTATGGTTTTAGTTTGTTTAGTATCATCTTCTTAGATGTTTTAGCAGTTTAATCATATATAAACCTTTCTCATTTAGTCACTTGTAAGTAGTTATAGAATAGTAAGATTTATAAGGAGAGGTATTCTCAAAATAACCATGAAACTAGAAGATTTAACAAAAGAGTCTATCAAGGACTGGTCTGAACAAGACTGGGAAAATTGGTATGAAACTAACAAGGAAGAACCATCATACTCAGACTTCACTATAAGAGAAGCTAAGGAATCTGATCTTAAAGAAATCAGGAGCTTGGTGGAAACCACACATTTTGAATGTGAGCCAGAGACTGCGACAAAAGGCATAGTTGCAGTTAAGGGCAAGAAGATAATCGGTTACCAGGAGATTGAGACTTTCCACAATCATGACACAGAGTTTTTGAGGGTAATGGTTATCCACCCAGAATACCGGGGGCAGGGTATCGGTGAAGCCATAGTCAGCTACATAATCAGTGAAGGTGGCAGGTACCAGTGCAACATACATCAGGATAACGAAGCTTCCCTAAACCTTTTCGAAAAGCTGGGATTTACATTAGGCGACACAGTGAATGGACTTGTCCAGGTATATTACGGATTTTAAGGATACTATGAAAACTTCAAAGATATTCAAAGGGATGATAAATCTCGTGAAAGGATCAATAGCAGCAGCAATTGCGCTCCACATAGGAACCTGTTCTGTATATTGCATCAATAATGCCGCAAATTTGCTTAGACCTTCACATGTTAGGCAGGAATTCACAGAAGAATTCGGTTTCCCAATTCATGGATGGAAGAGTGATATTGAAGAGAATCTTTCTGCGATCACATTGATATCAGAAGTAGTTGACAAGGAGAGATTGGAAGGCCATTTAGACTTGAGGTCTATAACTATCAGGCCAGGCAGTTATTTTAAGAAATCTGCCATACAGCAGATTGAACAGCTCATATCTGGGGGAAGCATGGGGTCGTACGACCCCATTGTCAACACGATAGATATAGAAAGGAATTCTGGCCCTAGTATTGTGCATCATGAGATAAAGCACGCGAAGACGCATGGGATAATGGACAAGCATCCTGAGTTCCTTGAGAGATGGCGGGATCTGGCCAAAGGCGGATCTGGTAATAGCCTTTATCTCAGTGTCTTTGAGAAGGGTGTCCGGGAGGGATTAATGTCTCTTATTGATGACGAGAAATCAGATTTGGAGGAGAATGTTAAACTCGGTTTTGTTACCAATTATGCGAGGACAAATGTGTATGAGGATATAGCCGAGCTTTGCGAGATGGCAGAAGGTTATCCTTATCAATTTCAGGTATGGTTAGGCAAAGGTGAGGAGAGAAATACTAAGATTGCTGCCAAGGTCGAGCTTGCAGAGGAATATGGGCTCATACCAGCAGAGTTCACAGAATACATTAAGATTCGGCAGGCACTGCAAGATGTTTATGGCAGTAGCGGGGAGATAGCATCTGTAGGAAAGGCAGAGGAGACTCTCGGAGAGTCTGAAAAGTTCTTGGAAAATCATCCTGATACCTTGTACAGAGGTAATTTGAGATGTACCATGGCGAATATACTGGGTCGGAAGGGTCTCTACGATAAGGCCATAGAGGAATACAAACTTGCGATTGCTTCTCCTTACAAAGACACCAGCTCTTATGCGAATGCATTGGACTCATTAAGCAGCATCTACAAGGGAATCAAGGATGAAAAGAGGTCAAGTCTCTATAGGGAAGCTTATGATGAGTACTTTAGAAGAAGAAAGAACGGGGATGTGCATCTGTCTAGAAATGGGATAAATGATTTTCTTATTGCAAAGGGCGAAGAACTGAAGTAAGCAGCAACGATAATTCTGGGATGCTACAAAAGACCCGAAAGACCGTAAATCTTTTAAAGGCCTCATTTTTCACATCCTCAAGAACATGAAATCATATAGGAGTACTATCAAAAGGAGTTTAGCAACTATAGTTTTAGCAGCCAGCATGAATTTCGCATGTGGTTCAGATCAACCAGGCCCCATACCTAAGCAGCCGGTCGTACAGCTGCATAGCATCATATTGCAGGGTACTACAGAAAAGGCAGGATATTCTGTGGATGAAGCTATTAGGTTCCAGTGCGCAAATCAAAAGCCTTACAAAGAAGAATCGGTAATAGCGGAGAAAAAAACTGCCTCAAAGACAAAGATTGGAAAGTTTATTAGGGAAAAAATTGAAACACCCTGGATGATGTATGATGGTGCATATACCATTCTTATAAGAGCGAAAGGTGATATTGAAAAAGACATATCTGAGTTCGGTGCAAAAATTAAGGAGTTCAACCCTAAGACCGGAATTTACACGGTCTCATTGCCTGCAGAAAATATTGGGGAAGTCAGTAAAATCAGTGAAGAATTAGGAGGTAGACAGGGCATTGACAAGATTTGGAGCCCGCCGATTCCTTTAAGCTCTCTAAATTTAAATGGTAGGATAATAAGCAATTCTGTACTGATAGATACGATTTTTCCAGATAGCCAAAAGCTGGATGGCAGCGGTGTAAATGTAATGGTCTATGATGTGGGTTATGTAAGCAGGGAGCATCCGGATTTAGCAGATCGTGTAGTGCACCCTGGTGGAGTTCAAGATTCCCAGGCTGATATGCATCCGACTCATGTTGCTTGCAGTTTAGGCGGGACTGGTGTGCAAAGTGTTAAAGCATTGGAAAGAGAGTGCGAGGTTCGTCATCCTGTGGATTGGGCAATGGAGTTTTGCGAGGCAGATACTAAAACTAGAGAATCCGGCATTTTTGACAACAGGTTTCGTGGCGTGGCTCCAGGGGTAAAGATATTCTCAGAGGATCATGGTCTTTGCGATGAGTATTGTGTTTATGAGACTCCTAATAAAATGTTTGACAAGTATAAATCTGGGATTGAAGATAATGATGTTTATTGCATAACAAGTTCTATCGGTCCGAATGTTATAATGAATCGGTTTCCTTGTGAGGTTAATGGATCATATGATATTTCAGCTGAGCTCGTTGATGAGTTTGTTCATGGTGATTACGGTGATTCAGTGACTATCCTGTTTGCTGCCGGCAATGAACGTGCGGATGTGTCTCAAAGAGAAAGATGTTTCGTTGGTGAAGACAAAGTCGGTTTTCATACTATGAGTGGGGGGCCTGCCAGCTCAAAGAATGCTATAGTTGTCGGAGCTACAATGCTTGATAGTGAAGGTAATCTTGTGCTTGCTGATTATGGGAGCTTGGGTCCGGATGATGCTGGCAGAGTCAAGCCGACTGTTGTCAATTATGGTGGGGGCAGAGATATCGGGGTGCTGTCTTGTTATGCTTTTTGGGATAATTATATCTCCCTCTCTGGAACTTCTATGGCCACGCCGCTGACTGCTGGTGTTGTTGCCTTAATGGTAGATCAATATCGAAGATTGAATGGTACTGATCCTAGTCCCGGATTAATTAAAGCTATTATAGTGGATACTGCGGCTCCTGTGGAGGGGAGATATGTAAATTATATGGCTGGTTTTGGCCAGGTTGATGCTTCTGATAGCATTCTTAGGATAGTGAATGAGGACTATGCGACAGCCGCTATAGATAGCTATACTTTGCATAGGTACTCCTTGATAGTTAAGCCTTTTTTCTTGTATGATAAGGAAAAGATGACTGTGACAATGGGTTATTCGGATTTGGCTGGGCCGGAGCTTATTAATGATCTTGATATGGAGCTCATAAGCCCTTCAGGTAAGATTTATTTGCCTCATGTTCTTGATCCGGAGAATTTTGATAGGCCTGCAACTAGGGGTGTTGATGCTAGGAATACTTTGGAGAAGATTACGATGGAATCTTATGAGTCTGAGGAGGGTGTTTGGCAGTTGGCTGTTAAGGCTAATGAGCTTGAAGGGTCTCAGCAGTATTCCCTCACGAGCGAGTATTTGTTTAAGGGCCGGCCTGCGGTTGTGAGAAACAATTTTGATGAGATAGAGAGTGGAAGATTAGGGTTGTTTTTGCAGAAATGGGATTCTGGCACTTGGAATACGATTAAGGATCAGACAAGTGAGGAGATTATTGTCAAGGGGGGCGGGGAAATAAGTTACTGTGATTTATTTGGCGAATTGTCTTTATCAGAACCAGGGTACTACAGGTTTTTGGTAACCTTTAATGATTCTGAAGGGTTAATAAGGAATGTTGATGGCACTGCGGCTGAGAGTGGTACTGAGTTTTATGTAAAGGCTGAGTAAAGGGGTTATTAGTAAAGTTTCTTCATCATTTAGGGAGTAAAGAGGTTGTTGGTGGGTTTTGCATACAAAAATATTTATACCCTTTAGATTCTAATTAGCTTGATGGCTGAAAAGAATAAGGTTGCAGAGCTGAAAGATAAGATTATTGCATATGTTAAAGAGAATGGTCCGTTGTTACCGACAGATGTTTCTAAGCATATGAGTGGAAATTTGCTTTTTGCTTCTGCGATTCTGTCAGAGTTGGTAACTAATAAGATTCTTAAGATGAGCCACAGCAAGATTGGTGGTTCGAGGTTGTATTATGTTCCAGGGCAGGAAGAGGGTTTAGTTAAAATACACAAGCATCTTTCAGAGAGACCTAGAAAGGCGTTTGAGTTATTGCAGGAGCATAAGGTGCTTCGTGATTCTTATTGTGAGCCTTGGGAGAGGGTTGCTTTGAGGGAGATAAAGGATTTTGCAGTGCCTTTGACTGTTAAGGCTGATGGTGTTGAGGAGATATTCTGGAAATGGTTCACTATTAGTGATGATGATGCTAAAGGGATAATCAAAGAAGTTCTTGAAGGCCAGGCCAAGAAGGAGGAAGCTGTTGAGGAGCCTGTTGCAGTTGATTCTGAAGAGATAGCAACGAAGAAGGTGGCTGAGGAGGCGGTTAAGGATATTATAAGTGGCAAGCCTAATAAGAAGGGAAAGAAGAAAGCTGACAGGCAGGAGACTCTGTCGACTAGGGTGTTGCATTCTGAGGATGAGTTCACAAGTTCTGTCTTGGATTTCTTTAACAGCAATAATATTTTTGTTATCGATCAGAAGCTTCTGAAGCGGGATAAGGAGATTAATTTTGTCATAGAGTTCCCTTCGGTTATCGGAAAGAATTGCTATTATGTAAAGGCCAAGAACAAGAAGAAGATCAGCGACAAGGAGATAGGCGAGGCTTTTGATGAGGCCAAGAAGGAGAACTTGCCTTTGTTGTTTCTGTCCAATGGGGATTTGACGAAGAAGGCTCAGGATTACATTTCTAATAATATGCGTGGTATCGTTTTCAGGCAGGTTTAGGCAAACTTTTTTAAATTGGATACAGCTTACCCCTAAGGATGAATGAGGATTTTGTTTATGCGAACGATCCTTTGTACAGTTATGGCAAGTATGAGGGGCATGATTTCCTGTTCAGCCTTATGTTGAGGCCTGCTGCAATGAGTCCAGCATAATAGCGATTAGGGAGAACAAATAAATGGCATTTTATCTTATAGGATTGGGGTTGCATGACAAGAAGGACATAACTGTGAAAGGTTTGGAAACAGTCAAGAGATGCTCTGAAGTCTACTTGGAGAACTATACTTCCAAATTATCATGCTCTAAGGAGGAGCTTGAGGAGTTCTATGGTAAAAAAATAATACTTGCTGACAGGAAGATGGTGGAGCAGGATTTTGAGAAGTCGATACTTCCGAGAGCAAAGAGTGTGGACATTGCGTTGTTGATAATCGGTGATGTGTTCTCTGCGACTACTCATTCAGCGCTTATGCTTGAGGCGAAGAAGCAGGATGTCAAGGTGCATGTCATCAATAACGCTTCTGTATTGGCTGCAGTCGGCATAACTGGTCTGAGCTTGTATAACTTCGGTAAGACTACTTCCGTACCTTTCGATAACAAGGATGTCAAGGCTCCTTACGATGTGATAAAGGAGAACAGAGAACTGCATACTTTGGTGTTGCTTGATCTCAATCCTTCAGAGAATAAGTTTATGCTTGCTGTTGATGCGATTAGATTTTTATTGTCAGTTGAGAAGAAGAGAAAAGAAGGTGTTTTCACAAAAGACACTAAGTGCGTTATCTGCGCAGACTTGGGAAGCGAAGATCCGGAAATCGCATATGGCAGTGCAGATGAGTTGTCGCAGAAGAATTTTAATAGGCTGCCGCAGTGCTTGCTGATTCCTGGGAAGCTTCATTTCATGGAAGAGGAATTTCTTCAGATGTTTTCTTTACAATTATCACATAATCATTAATGATAAGTTTTAATAGCCTTTTGTTATAATAGTATAGTATGAAAATAAAGCTCTTGCCTAAAGGTGATTTGTGTAAAGCTGATTGTTTGCAGCAGAGTATACTTAATCCTAGGAAGAGGAAGAGATACCGGACTTTTGGTTATATCAAAAAGCAGTATGCTAAGAATCCTAAGCTTTTCATAGGCTGCTATGATCGTGATAGACTTGTGGGCATAATTTTTGGTTTTGTGAAAAAAGAAACAGTGCTACTTGGTGAATTTGCTGTAGATAAAACCTACCGCAGAAGAGGCATAGGCAAAAAGATGCTGGTTTTGTTTGAAGTCCATGCAAAAGCAACGGGTAAGAAGAGGATACTCCTAGGATCCAAGGAGGATGCTGAGAGGTTCTATCTCGATAGAGGATATCTTCCGTTGTTGTTCGTGCAGATACAGCACAAAAAAGTGCCTAAAGACTATAGGCGCAAGGGGTATGATATAATAAAGGAGACCAATTATCCGGATGCAAAAAGGCTGTTCATTAGAGGTGAGAAGTGTAATCCGCGGCTGAAAGGCAAAGCAAAAAAGGATTTCAATGCCTACGATGTTATATACCTGTTTAAGAAAGAGATAAAGTAATGGATGTAAAAACCAATGAACAAAAATACAAAGTTCAGCAATTTTTCTTTTCTTTTATTTGCAGAAACACACGGTTACCTAGATGACTTTAAGATGATAAAGAGACTTATAATGCAACAGAAGCCAGATTATGTCCTGTATGAACTTGCAGAAGACAATATCTTCCTAGAGTCAAAAGATTTTGAGAATGTTTTAAGGCAACATCAGATTTCTGAGATGACTGAAATAAAAGACATAAAACCAGTGCTTAAGATCTGTCAAAAATATCATCTACCCGTAATAGGTATAGACTTCAAGAACTTTGGCATTAAGAATCCTGAGAATGTAAAAGAAAAAAACGAGAACAAAGAAGAACCTACAGAAAAAAAGATGAAAGAATTTATGGAACTTTTAATAAAAAGAGAGCAGCATCAAATCAAATTAATAAAAGAATATCAAAAAAAAGGAAAAATTCTGGTTATAACCGGAGCTTTTCATCTAAGAGAAGATTCCCCGTTTTGGAAAGAATTAAAGAATGTTATTGTAGTATACCCTACTTACAAAAATGAGATAGTTCTTGAGCCAAATGTGAAAAAGCAAAGGATAAGCTATAAGATTAAGAAACAATGAGAAATACAAAAGATACATAATAAAAAATAAGGAGAATACTATGAATATAATCCAATTAAAGAAGGAACGCCTAGTGCTTCATTTCATGGAGTCAGATTTCTTGAAGCATTACGGAAATGCTTAACAGGGTGTCTACAAAAACAGTAAAGTATTTAAATGTAGACACCTTATTGCAGGTATGTTTGTAGAAAAAAGGGGCAAGAAGCATTATCTGGTCCATAGTTATAGGGTTGGTGATAAGGTCAAGAGAATTTCTAGATACCTTGGCTCAAATCTAAATCAGAAGAAACTTGAAATACTTAGGAAAAGGGCAGAAGAATTAATTAAACAACAATTAAAAGAAAATATTTTGGAATTTGCATTCTCAGATGATGAGTTGAAATATTATCAAAAGCTAGATAAAAAAATAGAAATAGTTCATCTAGACAAGCAAGATTGGAAGAAGTTTACCGAGAAATTTACTTATAACACAAATGCTATTGAAGGTTCTAATGTTGCTTATCCAGAAGTTCAAAGATTGCTGTCTCATGAAGAGAAACCCGATTCTCTAGATGATAGGGAAACGTTGAATGTGGCGGAAGCTGTGGATTACATAAGAAAAACTAAAGAGGGATTTTCTTTAGGATTGATAAAGGAACTTCATAAGATATGTTTTAAGAATACAAAAAGTTTTGCAGGGAATCTTCGAGCAGTTAGAGTTGTAGTTATGGATGGTAATGGTAAAGTTGTTCATGAAGGTGTACCCCCAAAGGAAGTGAAAAAGATGCTTTTGGAATTAGTTGATTGGTATAAAACCCATAAAGATAAATATCCTCCATTATTACTTGCAGCTGTTGTACATAATCAGTTTGAAAATATACATCCTTTTCAGGATGGAAATGGGCGTGTAGGCAGGTTGCTTCTGAATTATGTATTGCTTAAGCACAAGTATCCTCCAATAAATATTTTATTAAAAGACCGTCAGATATATTACAAAACTTTACAGTTATTTGAAAAGGCAGGAGATGTAAAGCCAACATTGAAGTTCTTAATAACTGAGTTTAAGAAACAGTATAACGGGTGACTACAAAAAGAAGATTTTGATTAAAATGTAGACACCCAATGAATACACCAGCTGGAAATATTACTCAGAGCGCCTAATTCCAATAAAAGCATATCCCGAGAAAAGGTAAACTTTTATAAACATCCCCTAATGCCCATATTCCGAGTAAAATGAACATTAAGAACTTATTGGCAACGAGTTTAACGGCTTTGGTCTTAGCAGGATGTGTTCATTGTAAGAATGATGTTGAGTCTAAGAGGTTATCTACGATTGTTAAAAGTCAGAAGATCGAGCTAGAAAATATAGAAATTGAGGTTTTAGATAGCGTTGAAAAAGCTGGAAAGATTAAGGCTAAAATTTTAGAGGAGGCTGCTAAGAATCAGGTGGTTATGTTTGGTGAGGTTCATGATGTTTATAAAAAAGATAATGATTTTGTGATTAGTATTCTCCCAGATTTAAAAAATCAAGGGTTTGATTATATGGCAGTAGAGATTCCTGTAAACCTTCCCGATGTCTCTTATCTCAATGCACTTGTAGATTATATTGAGGGCAGAATTAGAATGGAAGAAATTCAGGATGAGAATCTATTCAAGCTAAACTTATATGTAACTGGCTGGTTAGATGTGATTGCGGCCTCAAAAAAGCTGGATATGAAAGTTGTGCGTTATGATATGGCATGGATTAATAATAAGCCAGAAATAACCAATATTCGTGAAAAGATTGCATTTAATAATCTTAAAGAATTAATATTCCTTAGGGATCCTAATGCTAGAATTGTTGTATACTGCGGAGCGTTGCATACAAACAAGAAGCCTAGTTCCATTGAACTTACAAGAGATGAGCAAAAAATACTTGGTGCAATTGATTTTGATAAAATAACTTGGTTAGGCAATTATTTGAATGAATACACTAAAGGTAGAAATTTCACAGTGTCATTTGCCGAAAATACTGGGGCAATTATGCCTTATGTTGATCTTAGAATCCAGTTCAAAGAATACTAATCCAGTAGATAGACCATTAGTTTCTCAAAGAATAGGTTTTTAGTTTCAAGTAACCTGAATTCAAATCCATTTTTTTTGAACAGTTCTTCTACTTGCGGAGTCAATGAGCTTACGACAATCAGTATGTGCCCTTCAAGTGCTAAGTGTCTTTTTGCTTGTTCAAGGAATCTCTTCAGCACTTCATTGCCTTTCTTTCCGCCTGTCGTTGCAAGTTGTGATTCAGCGTCTTCTCCTTTTTCTTCAGGCAGGTATGGGGGGTTGAATATTATCAGATTGAACTTCCCTTTCACTTTTTCGAATAGGTCTGAGCGTATTGCTTTGAGTACTTTTTTTTCTGCAAGTTTTACTGCTTCGGGGTTTATGTCGACAGCAGTTATGTTCTTTGTTTTCTTTGCAGCAGCCTCAGCTTGTATGCATGAACCGCATCCCATATCTAATACTTTTCCTCTTGCGTATTGTTTTACATATTTTGTTAGAAGGAAGGAGTCTTCTGCTGGTTCGTAGATCATTTTAGCGCCTCAAAGTATTCTCGCACTCTTTCGACGATTGATTTCAAATAAAAGTTTTCTATTCGCTCTTCAAATATTTTCTTCATATCCTCTTGTTCAGTTATCCTGTATCCGCTTGCTAACTTTTCAATAAGGAATAAATTTTTAAGTCTTTTCAGTTGTCTTCTGACATTTGAGGGGGTGATTCCCAGGAGGGTTGTTTTTGCGTTTTCTCTTGCTTTTATTGTTGCCGTGATTATTTCTTCTGAAGTTAAAGTTTCATTTGCGTCTAGCAAGGTCTGGAATATATCTACGATTACATCTCTTGAGTCTCCTGGTTGCAATAGCCCTACTGATAGACATAGTTTGCGGATTAGCTCTCTTCGTTCAAGGTTATAGGGCCTTTCATAGCGTCTTAGTGTTATCTCGGATAGAGGCACATCTTTTGATATGTTTGACATTTTAGATTAGTTTGATGGATTTTGCTTTGCCTTTTAAATATTTATTGTTGATTGATGTTTTCAGCAAGGTTCTTGCATCAGTGTATTTTCTTTTTATCATTACATAGCATTTGTCTTTTTCAGTTTCTAGTTTGTATCCTTTCCAGGCTTTTTTGAATTTTTCTACGCTGACTTC
This sequence comes from archaeon, assembly GCA_043797705.1. GTDB lineage: Archaea > Nanobdellota > Nanobdellia > SCGC-AAA011-G17 > GW2011-AR17 > JAZDPJ01. Next base: position 27,238 of record JAZDPJ010000017.1, on the reverse strand, counting down.
AAGTCTTAGTGGGGGTCCGTAGTGTTTTTTTGTTTTGGCAATTTTTTTCTCTTTTAGTACAAACCACATTATTGCCTTTTTTCCTTGTTCCCATTGCCAGTCGGACTCAGTTATTTCAAAGTCGTGGGTGTTTAGTTCTCTTATGAAAAAATCGAATGCTTTCATGAGTTTTGCTCCTGCGACATCTCTTTTTCCTTTTGTTTCTGTTGCTTCAATTAGTATTGCTTTTTTCTTTAGTGATTTTAGGTCTAGTTGTTTTCTTTTGAAAAGTTCTTTTGATGGTGTTTTTAAGTATCGTTTTGCCAGTTTTATGAGCTTGTTGTATTTATTTTCTCCGACTCCAGCCGCAGCATTTCTTTCTGCTTGCACAGGGTCTACAAGTATTAGTGGTGAGGTTAGTTTTGATTTGTTCATGCTGAACATCACATTCTTGTATTTGTAGTATTGTTTTGGGTCAAGTACTATGGTTCCGTTCCATTTTGCTACCTCTTTTAGTAGCTTGTTGAATGACCCGTAGTGTATTATCAGTATCTCTAGTACATATCCTGAGAATCCTTGAATGTATGATTCTGCCCCATATAGGTTATTTGATTTGCAGAATGCTTTGGCCAGTCTTATTTCATTGACTATTTTTTTATGTTTTTTTACAAATTTGACATGGAATGGTGAAACATCTGTTATGTTTTTGGCTTGTGTTACTTTGGTGATGTTTAGTATCGGCACCACTTCTATGATGTATTCTGATTTGTAAATTCGGTAGTAGTCTCTGCTGCCGTGTACTTTTTCAATTTTGTAATTTTTTTCTAATGTTTTTTTGAGTATCTCTGAGATGTTCTTTTTTCCATAGGCTTTTGGATCGAATTTTACATAGATGTCTATATCGTGTTCTCCTTTGAGCCATGTATCTTTCGCTACTGATCCGCCTAATTCAATTTTAGTGTTTTTTATTTTTATTTTTTTGGAGAACTCGCCAATTATTCTTTTGATTTTTTCTCTCTCGTCATCTGTGGGCATGACAAGGGTTAATGCTTCTTGCATATCTTAAGGTTAGCCGTATAGAATTATAAAGGTTTCGAGTTAGATTTTGCTGCTATTTTGGTTCTTCTTTTTTTGCTTCCGCTGAAAAGTCTCTGTTATACAGGTAGGCAACTTTGATTAAGAAGGAATCATAGGTATCAGTTTCTCTAATGTATGGTTTTCCGTCTATTATTTCTATTTGCATTTTTTTGTTCTTTATTTGTGGTTCTATTACTTCTAAGAGGGGTGTCTTCCCGAATGTTATTGATATGTTCAGTGCATGGTCTATGTATACTGTTGCGCCAAGATACTGGATGTTATCTTTTATTCTTACGCTGAATATTTGGTAGTGGTCAAGTCCTTCTGTTAGCGCTTCAAAGAATTCATCTCGATTCTTATTTGTTTCTGCATAGCCTTTTAGCCCGTGGTATACTGTTGTTAGTGCTATTGAGAAGTCATCGCAGTCTCCTGCCAGTATTCTTCCGTCTTTGGGTTTTACAAATTCATCGAATGTTTGCCTTGAGTCAGAATATGCAAATTTTGTATTGATTAGGTATTGCCATTGTTCTTGTTTTAGTTCTTCAGGTATGTCTGTTGATTCAATAAGTTGTTTTTTTAATCTTTCTCGTTCTTCATTGTACTCGTATCCAGGTGTATAATTTCCTGCACCGCCAAATTCCTGAATTTGTATGTATCCTCTTGCAGTGGAGATTATGCTTTCTGCTAGTGCAATTTTTGATTCTAGTGTTTTATAATCTTTTTTGTTGTTAAATATATATGCTTCTTCAGCTAGTTTTTCAACATATTTTTGTGCTTCTTCACCAGCAACACTTTCTTCTAGTAGCAATTTTACATTAACCTTTTTTCCTTCTTGATCTTCTACGAAGTATTCTTCTAGGTTCATGCCTTCTTTGAAGTATGAAAAGACCGCTTTATTTTTGTTTGATAGTTGTTCTAATCTTGTTTTTTGAATTTCTTCAGGTGTGGGGTTAGATTGGCAATAGAAGCTGGTTAGCCCGACTATGGTGCAAGTTAGCCCCTTATAAATATAAGTAAGTGTTTTGTTTGATAGCTTGTTTTGTTTTTCGAATTCACCCATCTGATTTAATCTTTAAAGGAGTATTATTTATTAATTTTCTCTTAAAAAGCCAGGATAAGTTTATAAAGCCGCAAAAATTGATATTATTCTTGATGGCTTTCTTAAAGACAGCCGTTGCCTCGATAAGTTTATTATTAGCTTCTAGTGCATATGCGCAAGGCGATGGTCAGGAGAAGGAACACCAATTAGAGAGCACGATGAGCTTGGAGCAGCTACTCAAGACTTCAGAGATTGCTGCATGGAAAGTGGCTGCTGAAAAAGGTCTAATTCTAGAAAAAGCTGAAGTAGATAAGTTCAAGGATTGGAATATAAGGTCTATTGATGCTGGGTGTACAGCAACCGGCGTTTATAAGGTTCCTAATTGGACAACATTAAATATGAATGGATTATTATCAGGAAAAGATTTAGAGTTGAACTTGAATACTGGCGATATTTTTTATGGAGATTTAAATCTGAATGATATGGTAACATCAAGTACTTGGCCCATATCTTTAGGCGGAGCAAATGTTACCAGTATTCTTGAGGATCTTGAAAAGGGTAATGGTGTTGAAGGAATGGCAGGATATTTTTCTGATTTGGAGGGGGATCTTGAGGATATTTACAAAGACAAGTATACTAATGAGTTATTTTTAGGTTTGTTGTTGCATATGTCCAAGGTTTTGCCAGAATATAGTGCGGATAATGAGATGACAGTTTCAGAATATTCAAAATTTGGGAAGGATATGGAGGAGTTTTTAGATGAGTTTTATCAAGAAGGAGTAGATTCAGAAGATAAGAAAAGGACAATGAAGGCATTAGAGGATTTTGTTGCTGGTATGCATAAGATAGACATAGTAGGGGTATTTGAATATATCACAGATAAAGTATACAATGATCCGATGAATGAAATTAGTATTGGCGGGAAAACACTGAAAGAATTAGCACCCTTGTTTGAAAAGTTAAAGCCTATTTTAAACTTTAAAGAAAGCGAGAAAGGAGTAACATTAAACTGGGAGATTAAGGGTAAGGGTAGAAGTGAAATAAGTATACTATCTAGATATGATTTAGGATTAGGGAAGGAGTTTGTACAGTCTTTCACTGCAGATAACCAAATCTTTGGTAGCGCTAGGATATATTTCAATCTTAACTTGTCTAAGGGAGAGCCTATCTACATTTATCTCCCAGATAATAACCTAAAGCTACCTTTAGAGGCTTTAGGAAATCTCTTGGGATTCCATTTGCATTTGTTGGATTTGGATATTGATGGATCCATGTTTGCAGAGTATAGATTAAAGACTAATGTGCTTGAAGGGTATCAATTGTCAGAGGCTACAACGGATGGCAGGAAGGGGTACGGCTTTGTTTTGGATAGTGGGATGTCTAGCTTGGAAGGATTCAGTCTTGAAGTGCAGGCAAGGGTAGATTCACATGAAGACTTAGTTAGTTTTTCATTTAGCCAATCCACAAAGTTGGAAAAGCAGATGCATGAAAGTCTTTTGTTTTATGCTTTTAGGGAGGGCGAATACAAAGATTTGTGGTATCATTTATCATTGGGTGTTAAGCCACATATTGAGCAGAGGATTTATCAGGGGAGGAGACAGTCTCTAAGTTTTAAATCAACATTGGTTGATGTGCTTGGCAGGGGGATGTCTAAAATTATTCGGGAGGATATAACACTTGAAAACCCTGATCCGAATTTGCATTTTAATATAATGCCTGAATATAGTTTGGTGTTTGGGGTTAGGGGTAAGATAATTAGTCCTTTTTTTTCGTATAAGTCTCCAGCAGAGGAGTTGGTTAGGGTAGGAATGATTTTAGATACTGGGCCTGTTGTTTCAAAGTTCTATTTGCAGTCTTCTGAGGAAGGCAGGTTATCTTTAGAGAGTGCTGTGATACTGCTTGATGAAAATAGTAATATGAAATTGACGGATTATTATGTAAGAGCTGAGCAGATTGCTGCTGCTGCTCAGCCAGGTAAATTGAGAGAGTTGACGAATGCGCAGGCAAAGTTGTATTCAAATCTTTCTGGGGTTTTATTGTCTGGAAAGTTGTTGGATGAAAGTTATATGTTTCGTGTTGTGTTAGGATCAGAAAATGTTTATATGGGAGCGACTTATTTTGGCAATTACGATGAGGAGATGTATGGGCTGGGTGTATTGTTTGGGTATCGTGACTTTTCAATAGGTTTGGAGGGGGGGATGTCTGAATTGTATGGTATGCATAGCCAGCAATTAACTGCTTCTATTGGTGGAAAGATTGATAATGTCAGTATTTATTTGGATCTTCAGGGTTCGACTTGGCCTTTTAGGGAGAGATGCTTATGGTAAGGGCACACAGAAGGATGCCTGGCCTGTAGGCAGGGGTATGTATTATTTTGATGGGCAGGAGGAGAATTTTATAGGTTCGCTTAATATTAAAGGGTCTTTTCAGGAGGAGCGGTGGATTGAGTATTTTGGGCGGTTGTTTAAAGAATCTGAAAGTCCTAAAGTAAAAAGGAAAGGGCCGTATAGTTAAGATATAGAAACCTTTATAAGTAACCCCTTGATTAATCATACTAATTCCCACTGGGACTACCTAAGGTAGGAGGGTTATATGAATAAATCAAGTATATTAGAAGCAATAAAGAAGGCGCGTGAAGCCAGTTCTAAAAAGAAATTCAATCAGACTTTTGATTTGATACTTAATTTAAAGGAGTTAAATCTTAAGAATCCTGAGCAAAAACTAGATATATTTGTTACATTGCCGAAAGGGCTTGGTAAGAAAAGGAAGCTTTGTGCTTTAGTTGATAACGCCTTATACACAGAGGCTAAGGACACTTTTGATAAGACCATTCTGAAGTCAGATTTTCCTAATATCAGCCAGAAGGATGCAAAGAAATTGGCGCAGGATTATGACTATTTTATTGCTCAAGCTAACATCATGCCGGACATTGCTAAAAGTTTCGGTAAGATCCTTGGTGTAAGAGGTAAAATGCCTAACCCTAAATCTGGAGCTATTGTGCCTCCAAAGGCTACACTTAAACCTATTTATGAAAAGTTTCAGAAAATTATCAGATTAATCACAAAGACGGATCTTACTGTTAAGTGTGCAGTTGGTAGGGAGGATATGGAGGATGATGATGTTGCAGAGAACATTTTGGCAGTTTATAATGCAGCAGTTCATGCTTTGCCTCAGGAATCAGCTAATGTTAAGAAAGTTCTATTAAAATTGACAATGGGCGCCCCTGTTGGGGTGGGTAACTAAAATGGATAAGCCAAAAGCTAGGGTTTCGGATGTGAAGAAGAAGGAAGTTGTTAAGTTGGAGAAGCTTTTTCAGGAGTATCCGGTTGTTGGAGTGATTAATGCGGAGAATCTGCCGAGTAAGCAGTTGCAGCAAGTAAAATCTCAGATTAAGAATACTGTTTTTGTTGTTATGAGCAAGAAAAGGTTGATTAAAATTGCTCTTGAAAAATTAAAAGGCAAGGTAAAAGGTATTGACCAATTAATAAGTCATCTAAAAGGCATGCCTATGCTTGTGTTCACTAAGGATAACCCATTTAAGCTTTACCGTTTGTTGGCAAGTAAGACTACTAGTGCGGCTGCAAAACCAGGGCAGAATGCACCTAATGATTTGACTATTGAAGCTGGTCCGACTCCTTTCCCGCCAGGTCCGATTATTGGTGAATTAGGAAAAGCAGGATTAAAGACAGCTATTGAAGACGGAAAAGTAGTAGTCAAAGCGCCTAAGGTAGTAGTAAGAGAAGGAGAAGTTATTACCAAGGGACAAGCAGAGTTGCTGACAAAGTTTGGTCTTGAACCTATGGAGATAGGATTGAATTTGGTTGCAACTTTTGAAAATGGTTTAATTTATGAAAAATCAGTACTTGCTGTAGATCAGAAGGAGTACATAGCTAATATTAAACGTATAGGTGTAGAGGCAATTGCATTAGCAATAACTATTGGTTACATAAACAAGGATACAGTGGATCCAATGATAAGAAAAGCTTATACAGAAGCTAAGGCGTTAGCCACAGCTAAAAATATAGAATATTAATATGGAGGAACAAAAATGGAATACATATATGCTGCAATGCTTATCCACAAAACGGGACAGGCAGTAAGCGAAGAGAATGTCAAAAAAGTGCTTGAAGCAGCCGGAGTGAAAGTTGAGGACACAAAAGTTAAGGCCCTCGTAGCTTCATTAGATGGTGTCGATATTGATACAGTCGTCAAAGAAGCAATGTTTGCTCCAGCAGCATCCGCATCATCTGCAGAAGCCAAGAAAGAAGATAAAAAAGAGGCAGAGGCAGAAGCGGCAGCAGGATTAGGGGCACTATTCGGTTAAAGAGCAAAAAGTGTTGTTACATGACAGATGTTAAGGCAAGGAAATTACAAGAAAATGAAGACCTTCCTAGCTTGAAGTCTAAGTTAGAAGAGATCCGTCAGAAAAAAGAGGAATGGTTTAAGAAAAAAGAAGACCTTAAGCTTGATATTGCTAATTTAATCAAGCAAATTAGAGGTCTTAAAAATAAGGGCGACTCTTCTAACAAATCTATTTCTCAAATTAAGGCTGAAAGAGACAGGTGTAATGAGGAAGTGGGGGAGCTTATTAAGAAAGTCAAGAAGCTTAATGATGAGAAGAAAGAGAAGCTTGCAAAGACTAAGTCAAAGATGGATCCTGAGCTCATAAAAGGTTGTATTGACAAGCTTGAATTTGTGATTGAGACTGAAGCTCCTAGTTTCGATAAAGAAAAGAAGATTATGCGTGAGATTAATGATTTAAGAAAACAATATGCTGAAACAAAGGATATCGTTGTTATGAACAGTAAGTTTAACGAGCTTTCAAAAAAGATTGAAGAAACAAAGAAGAGGGCTGAGGAGTTTCATGAGCAGCTTAAAAAGAATATCTCAGATAATAGGAGGGGATATGGAGATTTTATGAATCTTTCAAAAAAGATTACTGAACTGAAAGAGACACAAGAAAAAGCATTTGAGAATTTTACAAATTTTAAGAAGGAATTTTCAGAAATTAATAACCTTTTAAGAGATAAGCTAAGTGAAAAACAAGTTGAAAGGGAGAAAAAAGTAAAGGAAAAGGAGAAGACTAAAAAATCAAAAGAGCGGGATGAGAAAAGGAAATTAGATGAAAAGGTTAAGGAAGTTGAAGAAAAACTCAAGAAAAATAAGATTTTGACAACTGAAGACTTAATTGCTTTCCAGGGATCAGACCAATAAGTATATAAATAATTAGCAGTTTTTTAGGAAAATACGGCAATGGAAATTAAACTTGTAATAAACAACCCCAAAACTGGGAGAAGTTATCAAAAGCAGTTAGAGGGTGAATTTTTGGTGGGTATGAAAATTGGGGCTAAAGTGAATGGAGACAATATAGGCCTGCCAGGTTATGAGCTAGAGATTACTGGGGGTAGTGATAATGCTGGCTTCCCTATGAGGAGGGATATTGATAGTTCTGGAAGGAAGCAGGCTTTACTTACAAAAGGGCCCGGAGTCCACATTAATCGTGAAGGGATGAAAAAGAGAAAGACTGTCCGAGGAAATACTATCGGTGAAGTTACTGCGCAAGTTAATCTTAAGATCACAAAATTAGGTTCAAAGGATTTAGAGGAGCTTCTTGGAATAAAAAAAGAAGAACCTGCAGTAGAATCTGAAGAACATAAGGAAAAAAAATGAAACCAGAAGAAAAAACTGAATAAGACTAACTTATTCAATTTTTTAAATTTAGTAAAAAACTTAAGAGAGGTTATATATACATGAAATATCAAGCCCAGAGTGTTTTGATTGGTAGAAAAAAAAGCACTGAAAAAGATTATAATTTGAGACCTTGTTTTATTAGTTTATTTGATGAGAATAATCCTCATTTAAGCATTGAAGGCCCAAAGGAGGTTCTTGAGTTTGAAGATGTACATAAGATTGTGATTCAGGGTTTGAGTGTTAATTACCTTTTGCCAGGCAATGATTTAGTAATCAATAATATAAAGGAATTTGAGGTTGAGCAAGATGGACCCCATATTACTGTGACAGGCACACATATTTAATTCTGTTTTTTAACCACAATCTTTAAAAGGGCTTACTCTTTTTATCAGATAAATGCCAAAAAAGTCTGTAAATACAAAGATAAAAGCTCCAAAGAAGCCAGCTAAAAAAAAATCTAAAAAAATAGAGATTTCCCAGCCAGTGATTAACATTGGTTTAGTTGGTCATGTAGACCATGGAAAGACAACCTTAGTTTCTCGTCTTTCAGGTAAGTGGACTGATACTCATAGTGAGGAAAGAAAGAGAGGGATTACTATCCGGTTAGGTTATGCAAATGCAACATTCTATAAGTGTCCAAAATGTGAGGATCCTGAGTGTTATGGTTCAAAGGTTAAATGCCCCAAGTGCGGAGAGACTACTATTAAGCTTAGAACTGTTTCTTTTGTGGATGCTCCTGGCCATGAGACTTTGATGGCGACTATGCTTTCAGGTTCTGCGATTATGGATTATGCAATATTGATGGTGGCGGCTAATGAATCCTGCCCTCAACCCCAGACTAAGGAGCATCTTATGGCTTTGGATATCTGTGGTATAAAGAACATTATCATAGCTCAGAACAAGATTGATTTGGTGTCTGAGGAGGATGCTATAAAGAATTACAAAGAGATTAAAGAATTTGTTAAGGGCACGATTGCTGAGAAGGCGCCGATAGTTCCTATCTCTGCGCAAGGAGAAGCGAATATTGATCTTTTGATAAAGGCTATTGAAGAGAATTTTCCCACGCCTAATAGGGATTTAGATAAGAATCCTGTTATGTTTGTTATAAGGTCTTTTGATGTAAATAAGCCTGGAACAAAGATTGCAAACATTGTTGGGGGTGTGCTTGGGGGGGCGATAATCTTGGGCAAATTGAAAGTCGGAGATAAGATTGAGATTAAGCCTGGAAGGAAAAAAGAGAAGAATGGTAAGGTTCATTGGGATACTATTACTACTGATGTCAGCGGTATTATGACTGGTAATGACTCTGTTGGGGAAGCAATGCCTGGAGGGTCTATTGCTTTATTGACTAATTTGGATCCTTCAATTGTTAAGTCTGATGCTCTTGCAGGTAATCTTGTTGGTAAGGTTGGGACTTTGCCTGGTACGCTTAATGAGATTGATTTGGAGCTTAAGTTACTGGAGAGGGTTGTTGGTACTGAGAAGGAGCTTAATGTTGATCCGATTAGGAAGGGTGAGGCTTTGATGCTTAATGTTAATGCTAGTGTTACTACTGGTGTGGTTACTGCTCTTTCAAAGAATGCTGTGCATATTGTTTTGAAGAGGCCTATTTGTGCAAAGAAGGAGGATAGGGTTACTATTTCAAGGTTGTTGGGTCATAGGTTTAGGTTGATTGGTTTTGGTTTGATAAAGTAGTTATTCTTTTTTCTTTTTGAGAAGTAGCCATAATATTATGATTAGAAGCAACACTGTCAGTGCTGCTAGAATGTAATTTGGCGGCAAACCTTGTTTAGTTGCAGGTGTTTCTACAGTTGTTTTTTCTTGGACTACAGGTTCTTTTAATTTTATTGCAAATAGGTCATTTAATCTTTTATCTGTTATGCTTATTGTTGTTGCATCTTCTGTATATGGGAGGTATATGCTTATTGCATTCTGCGTTCTCGTCACATCTTGTGAATTTGTTATTTGTCCGTTAGTCATTCCAAATACATTCAGCCAAAGGTTGAAATCAAAGTGGTATATTCCTAAAACTGAGGTTCCGTCAGTTATAAGTGCGATATAGTCATTTGGTGTTTGGTAATATCCGGAGTCATAGCTTTCTAATGGCACTACGGAAGTTGATACAAGTGATACAGCACCATTGTCATAGTTCATAGTGATATTGTAATATAAGCTCAGAGCTGTTGCGCTTGGTAGGATTGTGAGTATAAGCAGTAGAAGAAGAATCTTTCTCATGCGCCACCCCTGATACATTCTCTAATTTCTTTTGGAACCATGATATTGTACTTAATAGTGTCTATAAGTCCGTATTCTCTTAGTAATTCTGCTTTTTTTGCGTAAGTATTAGGCGGGGGGCATTTGACTGCAATCATTATTCCATCTGGGTTTAAGTTAGAGTACTGGACGAATTCAGCAAGGTCTTCTTCGCAGTTCATGCAACTGTAAGGGGAGACTACTCCATATCGCGGTTCCGTAGTTTTTGTGTCTGCCCAGACAACCCTTCCTTTTGGGGTGGTTGTTATTCTGTCTCTGCAGTAGTCCAGTTTGCACCCGCTTTTCATCACATCAGCAGTATTTGTGGCAAGCCACTTCTTGATTATTGATTCATCGGCAATTTTTTCCGTATATTCAGCATCAAGCTTTTCTATTTTACTGGATAGCTCTTCATATTCATGGCTTGCACCTGCGCCATATCCGATTCCTTCTGTAAGCTGTAGGTTGTATAAGTCTATCTGGGCTTGGCTTAGTTCTGCTCTCAGATTGACTGTTTCAGGGTTTTTTGATTGTACTTCACGTAGGTAGATATGGGTAAGCTCATGTGCAATGATATTGTTGTTGAATATGTCTTTGTTCAAATTTATGTTGCCTAAGGCATCTGCACATCCCGCAATGGTGAATATTAACTGTCTTGTGGTCTGGCTTTCGCATACTTTGCTTATCTGCTCTGGTGAGAGCAAGTTTATGTTCTTTAGATTGGAGGTTAAGGTATTAGGCAAGTTTTCAAAGTAGTTTATTAGCAGTTTTGTTTCATCTACGCTGAATCCGTTTATAGACTGCAGTTTGGGTATTTTTTTAAAGATAGGACTTTCGGCTAGTATTCTGCTGTAAGTGACTACTGAATCCTCTGTGGATGATACTATTTTAAACTGATTTTCATTAGAGAAAACTATTTTTGCAGGTTTAGAATACTCTTTGATAATTGGTTTATCATCTTTGTCAGTTAGCATTAGGGTTACCACTGCGCTTTCTGCTCCTTCCCCTTTTGTGCTATTGGTGAAAAGGCCGTCAGAGTATAACAGGAAATTGGAATTGCCGTTTATGAAACTTACAGGAGGATTTAGGTTGTTAGATTTTTTGTCTGAGGAGACCTTTATATCTATTTCAGGGATTACATCATCTAATGTTATTTTCAGGGATGAGTCTTCAAGGTTGTTTACTTCAAATTTAGTGTCAGCGGAGTTAGACCTAAGGAATCTTGAACCTGAACCGAATAGTATCTTAGGTCCTCCATCTGATTTGCCTTCTGCATAAAACAATTGTTTAAACTCATCTATAATGACATGGCTTCCAATTGCGTTGCAATTTTCTTCATTGAGGCAGATTTCATAACTGTCTTTTCTTCCTTCAAATTGTATTCCTACATCTTGGATTTCACCATCAAATTCAAATAATATTGGGGGTTCATATCTAACATTCGTATTTTTACTTGCAAGTATCCTATCAGGGAGGATATGTGTTTCTGCTAGTGTTCCTTTTTGGGAAGTAACTTGTAGCAGACCTTGTTCATTGCTTATTTTAAAATCCCCTAAGACCATATCTCCGTACAGTTTTATTGGTTTTTCAGAGGTAATAGTGCGTCCTAGGTATTCAAATTCTTTTGATTTGATGGTAAATTCACGTGTTACTATGTCATAATTTAGTTTTGTGAATGAAGAGAAGTCATATTTTTTTTCTGTTTCTTCTATATCGTTAAATCTAACAGAGATGTCTACTTCACCGTCAGCTACCCCTTCACATGTTCCGTCAGTAGTTAGTATGCAAGAAAGTCCGTACATGAAAAGTTTGCAGGTGCATTCTTTCTCTTCCTTTAATGAACAATCATTTAGGCAGAACTTATCTTCTTTTGGGTCTGGTTTCCATGTTATTGTTGCCCATTCTTCTAATGATAGTTTTATTGATGCTACTTCTCTGTTTTCATTTGAAAAGGAGACTAAATCTTCCCCTTCTACAGTGTATTTTCCTATAGTTATTGTTTGTTTTTCAGCGGCTACTGAGATTGCCAGGATGACCATCATTAGCAGTATCAGTAATTTTTTCATATTGTTTCCTCAAGTTTTATTATGAATGTGAAGATTAGAGGTCTGTTATTTATTAGATTTTCTTCGTCTGTCATTACAAAATGGGCTTCTTGTGTGTTTTCAGGGTTGTAAACATCAATTTTTAGGTTATTTTTGGATCCTATTTCAAATAGGCAGCTAAGGCAGATTCCAGGTTGTTCTTTATGCAGGGCTTCTATTTCTTTTGCTAATTCGTGTATTAATCCTATTCTGGTATCTTTTCCAGCGTTGAAGTTGGTTATTGTTGTTGAGCTGTCTTCAAGGATTACGGCTACTGGGTAGTTTACTCTTATTTTAATTATATTATTTGTTATTTCTGTTGATGTTTTTGCTTTTCCTACTGCTTCTACTTGTGTATTAAATTTATTATTAAGGATACAAAAAGGTATCATCTGATTTATGTAGTCAGAGACACTATTTTCAATAGATTTCAACTCGGGAAGCCCTTCATTATTGGATGCAACATATAGTATTGCTTCTCCTGTAAGGTCTTCTAGGCAGTTGTTTATTTCTTGTGTTATTTTCTCGGCTTCAGTGTCTAGTGCTTCTTTTTTTATTAGTCCTGTTTTTTGTAGGCTTTCTGAGAATTGATCTTTATAGAATGCAATCAAAACTATGAGTGCGACAAGTATTATGCCCAGTATGATAAATAATGTTGCCTGCCCTCTTTTCATACAGTTATTATATGCCCAACCTATAAATAGCTTACTCTTACATAAAGCTTTTATATGATGGGGGATAGTTTACTATAATGAAAATAACAATTGGTGGCATGCCTGGTTCTGGTAAGTCTGTAGTTGGCAAGTTTCTTGCCGGTAAGTTGGGTTATCAGTTTTATTCTATTGGGAGCATTCGTAGAGATCTTGCTGCAAAGAGAGGGATGACTATAAATGAGTTCAATCAGCTTAATGAGAATACTGACCAGGAAGTTGATGATTTTCAGAAAAGGTTAGGGGCAGAGAAAGATAAGTTTGTGATTGAAGGTCGTTTAAGTTATCATTTTATACCTGATTCTTTTAAGATTTACTTTGATTGTGACTTGCGGGTTGCTGCTGAAAGGATTTTCAAGACTTCAAGGACTACTGAGGATAAGGGCGATTCTCCTGAGGAAACTTATGATAAATTGAGGGAACGTGTTGATAATGATTGCAAGAGGTATGGGCAATATTATAATCTTAATTGCTATGATACTGCGCAGTTTGATTATGTTATCGATACTACAAATCTTTCTTTAGAAGAGGTTAAGAAGAGAGTCTTGGGCATAGTAAAAAAGAAATTATGCTGATTTTTTTTCGTTTTGCCTCTTTTTCTCTACTGCCTGTTTTGCTGCTTTCTTGATAAGCTCTATGTCATGTTTCATGACCAGATTTTGTGCGTGCAGATTTTTTAGTACCATATCGTACCTATGGAGTTTTGCTAATAAGTCGTTGAGTAGTTCAGCTACATCACTTGAATCAAGTTCCATTCCTGCTGGTTCAATTATTTCCACACTTGAGGGCATGTAGTCAAAGCAGAGGTCCATTAGTTTTTTTATGTTTTCTGATTGGAACTCTATTTCGGAGAATGTTGACCATAGCTTGCTGTCTTCTTGTTGTTCAGTTTCATATGTTTTTTGGCTTATGAGTTTGATATTTTTTTCTTCTTCAAGTTTTTTTATTACTTGTTTTATGGTTTCTTCAACATGCTCTTTTGGGCTTCCTAGAACTTCTAGTATCATTCTTGCTATAATTTTTTTCTCTGTCATAAATTATAATAATTACAGTTTCTTTATAAGATTTTTGTATTCAGGGGCTTATTTTTTGGTAGATGGTTTACTTGAAGAGGATGTTATGTCTTTTTTTATTAATACTCTCATTATTATGGATAATGCTAGAGATAGTACTCCCATAACTATTGCTGTTATAAGAAGGGAACTTGTTGATGCTTTAAGTATATCGAGTGCGATTGTGATTATCAAACTAACCATAAATGCAGGTACTTCCATAAGTTCTGGGCTGCTTGAGACTTTTGTTAGCAGTTCTTGTATATATTCAGGAGTTATTATCGATAGGTAACCAAATGTTATTATAAATGCTAAAGCAACAAAGAAAGTGTTTCTGCCAATTTTGTATAAGGACAATTTTACATTGAATCTGTTTAAAACGAATATGAGTCCTGCTACTAATAAATATCCTACTATGCCTATTATAACAAATTTATTTGGGTTTCCGAATTGTTTTTTGAACGGGTCCATGAATTCTTTTATTTGTCCATTGGATTCTTTACTGATTTTTTCTAGTTGCGCATCTAGGGTTCCGTCCGAAAGCTGATTGTCTATGATGTCGCTTATGACTTGATTTTTTGCTTCTTGTTCTGTTAGGGAGTCGAGGTTAGTGCAGAGATCTTGGGATATTGGCGGATCAGGCATTGCACATAATTGCGTGAGCTGCTCTTTGTTTATTGCTTGCAATTGTTCTGAATCTTGGTTTGCCATTAGGAATTCTTTGACTTCATCTTTATTTTCTGCAATATACTCTTTTGTGTTTTCAATCATTATATTTTCTATGTTGTCAGTGTTTTTTATTACGTTTGCGGCGAATAATGAGAGGAATATCAGCGTGATGCAAAGTGCCATGATTATGTATGCAAAAAAGTTTCCTATAATCCGCAATATGCCCATTTTATAGAAATAATTGTTTTTAGGCTTTATAAATTTTTTTAAGAGGAATTTTTAAGTGAAAATATCCTCGGCGCTATAATTTATAATCTCTGCATTTACAATTTCTAAAAATTCTTTTGTTAAGTTGTAGGTATCTGGAAGAACTTCAAAGATTGTTTCTAGGTTTAAATCACTATCCTGCTCAAGTATGCCTTCAATTCCCCCATGTGTAAAATCTAGGTTGCTTGTCCAGGTATAAGGTTCTGTTCCTGATTTAGTTTCAATATCATATCCTAATATCAGGCGTATTTTTTCGTATCCCAAAACCAGTCCGCATATGATTTCTATTTTAGTTTCAGTATTTAGGGGGTAATGGAATACTGCTCCAAAAATGTTCTTATAATTTGGAGTTAAGGATAACATTCCCCAGTAGGCTATATCCTCCTCGATTTCGACTCTTAGTGGGTCTAAAAAGTAAATTCGAGAGTTTTCAATACCGAGATGTGATAGCATTAAATCTAAGGGGGTATTCCTAAGAGTCCTTGTTTTTTGTTTTTGCACATTTAATTCCCTTTGCAGATAGTTCGCCACATTTGCATAGGCAATTTCGTACATCCCAATATTATTTTTGTCCATTATTCTCAATCATCCTCCGTAGTTCTTCTTTAGGACTTTTAACAACAGCACCGGTTATTGTTACTTTTTTTATTTTTAAGCTTGGCAATTCGTATTTATAGTCTTGGAGCAAATCTTCGCATACTGTGTGTAGTGCTCTGGCTCCTGTTTTGTAGCAACCAGCCTTTTCTGCGATTAAGTCAAGAGCTTCATCTGTGAATTCTAATTCTATTTCGTGGGATTTCAATTCATCTTTGTAGTGGTTTATTATTGAATCTTCTGATTCTACGAGTATTCTTTTGAGTTCTTTTTGTGTTAGTGGAGATAAAACTGTGATGACTGGCAATCTTCCGATGAATTCTGGGAGAAATCCATATTTGATTATTCCCTCGACAAGTTTCTCTTTAGGTGCTTTAAGCAATAGTTCTGTATCTTTGTAATTTACTGAGGAAGGGCTGCTGAAGCCTATTGTTTTTTGTCCGGTAAGAACAGTTTTGACTATGTCTTCAAGTTTAGGGAAGGCTCCTGAGCAGACGAAAAGTATGTTTCTCGTGTCCATTGAGATGATTTTACTCCTTTGCTGGTAACTTAATGGTACGGTTGTGCCCTCTAGGATTTTCAAGAGCTCAGTTTGTATTGCGTAGCCGTTTATGTCTTTGCCTTCGCTAGCTGATTTTTGTTCTTGAAGTTTATCAGATTCATCAAGGTAAACTATTGCTTTTTGTGCTTGTTCCAGATTCTCTCCTGATTGTGTGAGTACATATTTTAGCAGGTCATCAATGCTGTTTCCCACATAGCCAGTTTGCGTGTATTTTGTTATATCAACTTCGATGAATGGGACTTTCAGAATTTTAGATAATATTTGTAGGATGTATGTTTTGCCTACGCCAGTTGGTCCTATCATGAGGATATTGTTTTTTTTCACATTTTTTTTATTTGCAAGTGTTTTATTTGAGATGCGGCTGTAGTGATATGCGACTGCGACTGCGATGTCTTTTTTTGCTTGGTCTTGGGAAATTACATACTTATCAAGATATGTTTTTACATCTCGGGGTATTAAAGAAAAAATCTCTTCATTAACTTTTTTTGAGATGAATCTAGAAGATGGTGCGCTTAATCCTAGTTTACAAAACTTGGTATATGCCAATTCTTTTATTTTTTCAGGAGTTAATTTTGTGTCTGTTAAGGCTTTTTCCTGTTTATTGGCCATTTATTAGGGAATAATCAAGTAGCATATTTAAATATTTCTTAGAATGGGAGCTCTGGTTCGCCGTATATTGCTAATATCTCACCTATTTGTTTGTGGATTAGTGTGTTTCCTTCTTCAGTATACACGAAGGTTATTGTGTCAGAGAACCTATTTCCTGTTGCGCCTGTTGCTACGTTTATTGTGCAGGTTGTTTCATCTCTGGCTGCAATGTTTTCGTTTGGTTTGCACTCTCCTTCAACATTCCCTATTTTTATGTTGATGTTGTTGATTGTAGCATCGCCTTCATTTTTGATTGTTAATACTGCTATGCCGTCTGATAGTAATTTTGATACTTCACAGGTGAGTGTTGGCGCGATTGTGCATGTTTCAGGAAGGTATGATCTGAGGTTGAGTATGCCAAGATAGCCTAGCACAACAATGGCGATAATTGCTAGTATGATTGCCCAGCCGTGGCTTTTTAAGAATACGAATGCTCTTATTCTTTGCCTGCTCATTTGGCTTATTATTTGTTTTATGATTAATAAGGTTATCTCTTGTGGAAACACCAAGTTTGGTGCGAAAACTTTATAAAACAATGGATTTTTAGCAGGTTTATGGCATGTAGAATAATACAAGATCTCGATGCTTGCATTGGTTGTGGTTCTTGTGCAGCTGTTTGTCCTGAGAATTGGGTGATGAAAGAGGATAAAGGTGTGCCCAAAAGTACAAAGGTTAAGGATGTGAGCTGCAATCAAGAGGCTGCTGATGCTTGTCCGGTTCAGTGCATAATGATTGAGGATTTGTCTGATTAAGGGGAAAAAATGGTAAAAGATAAGATTACAAAAGATATGACTATATCAGATATTTTAAGGAAGTATCCTGGCACGGCTGAGGTTTTTTTTGAGCATGGTTTGCATTGTCTTGGTTGTGCTGCTGCTCATTTTGAGAATTTAGAGGATGCTGCCAATGCGCATGGTTTGGATCTTAAGAAGCTGTTGGAAGATCTTAATTCTGAATTGAGTAAAAAAGTTTAAATACCTAACAGTGTTATTGTTAATTAATGGAAAAGAGGATTATATCGATTATTTGTTTATTATTTCTTGCTCTTGGCGGGTTATTTGTATGTGACGGCATAACCGGTATGTATTCTTGGGATAGGATTGATGATATTTGTGTCGCTGATTCTGAGTGTAGTGATAGTAATGTTTGTTGTAAGTTTTATAATGAGAATTATGGTGTTTGCGGGAAGTTTAGTGTTTGTAATGGTATTTCTAAGGTTTCTATGGAGGAGAAGCAGCAGTTTAGCAATTTGAACCCTCCTTCTCCAGAGGTTATTGAGACTGCGCTTGTAAGTAGCGTAAGGGCTCATGTTGAGGAGCCGATGTCTGATTATAACCGTAATTCTGTGGTTGTTGGTTTGCTTTTGGTGTTGTTTGCTTTTGGTGTTTATTTTTTTGCTGATAGGCATGTGAAATCTGGGGGTTATACTCATAATTTAGTTAAGAAAGAAAAAAAGTAAATTTTATATATATCCCCTCAATTTACAGCCAGTTATGACCCCTCCTAAAGTGCTTGTTGGCACTCCTACATTTGATTTTCATTCTTACTGTTTGGATGAGTATGGAGAGGCTATTAAGAATCTGAGTTATTCTAATTATGATATTTTATTGGTTGACAATTCTAAGGAAGAGGGATTCTATGGTGAGCTTCTGAAAAGGGATATTCCTGCTGTTAGGATGGGGTGGTTTGAGAAGTCTAGGGATCGTGTTGTCGAGGGCCATAATATTTTGAGGAAGAAGGTTTTGGATGAGGGTTATGATTACTTGTTTCTTCTTGATTCTGATACGATTCCTCCAAGGGATGTGATTGAGAGGCTTTTGTCTCATGGAAAGAAGGTTGTTTCTGGGATGTATTATCAGCCTAGGACTATTAATGGTGAGAGGTTGTTTATTCCGGTTATTAGGTTGGGTATTCCTGGTAATAAGGATCAGTGGTCTATTCCTCCTAGAGAGTTGTGGGATTGTGGTAAATTGATTCGTGTTGTTTGTTCTGGCACTGGTTGCTTGTTGATTCATAGGGATATTTTGAAGGATTTTAAGTTCTGGTATAATCCGAAAGGTAAGGGTACTGATGATATCTTTTTTTTCAAGTCCTTGCTTGATGCTGATGTTGAGTGTTATTGTGACACTGGCGTAGTTTGTAGGCATTTGCTTTCGGGGAAGCCGTATAATTGGGAGGTGGAAGATGCTAAAAAAGGCTTGTACTAGTTTGTTGGTTGCGCCTATATTTTTTTTGGCAAGTCATCCGCAAAGTTCTGAGTTAAAAGAAACTGTTAACCTTCAGAAGCCGCATCATATTGAAGCGCTTGCAAGGGAAGAGGCTTTGCCCAATACCGATCTGGAGCAGAGAGTATATGAGTTTGAGGATGATGAATTTGGTTGTAAGGCGCTTGGTTGTGAATATGAAAGTTATGTTGTTAGCGATTTTGATGATTTTCTTCATTATTATCGGGAGAATAAGTCTCCAAAAATTACAGAAGTAATCAATCCCCAAAGTAAGAAGTTCATTAATGAAGTGCAGAAGGCATTGCATTTTCATGGTTATTTAGGTAAGGATCCGGATGGGGTTTTGGATGAAGAGACTCTTGATGCTGTTAAGACTTATAAGAGATTGAATGCTTTGAAAGGTTCTAATATTGATAAAGGATTCGTGGGTCATATATCTACTTCTTCTGAAGTGAGAGCAAAACACTTAGAAAATGCTTTGAGGACTTTTGGCAAGTTTGATGGGAACAATGATATTTATGTCAATATCCCTGGATTCAAGTTGCGCTATTACTATAAGGGTGATTTAGAGTTTAAGATGGATATCGTGGTTGGTACTGGTAATTTAAGACCCAGGAAAGAAGGTAGAAAAAAAGAGGAGAGATGGGTTACTGAGATTCAGGAGGGGACTTTGAAGTATGCTGTTGTGAATCCTTATTGGGATGTTCCTCCTGGTGATTTGACTGATGAGACTCGTGAGGATCTGAAGAGGTCGGCCTCACTTAGGAAAACTATGGAGCAGTTAACTGGTGGAAAGTGGGTTCCTGTTGATTCTGAGGTTTCTGGGAAAAAATTCAGGCAGCTACCGGGTCCTTGGAATTCTCTTGGCAGAGTTGGTTATGATTTTAATGGGGGTTATGGTCAGTTTTTTCACGGCACTCCTCAGAAGAGTTTGTTTAAGAATAATGTTAGGAATTTTTCTCATGGTTGTATGCGTTTGCAGGATGAGATTGAGTTTTTTAGGAAGCTGCAGGCAATTGGTATGATAGATAAGACTCTGGATGTCAATGATTTAATTGGGCTTACTGAGGAGGGTAGGTATAAGACACAGTACATAAAACTGCTAGAGCCTATTGATGTTCATGTTGTTTATCTTCAGGCTTGGATTAACCAGGAGGAGAATGGTTTGGTTATGATGATGCCTCCGGATATCTACAGGTACAACCAAAAAGAGAAACCTTTTTAAACAAACCCGTGTTTTTAATCCTAAAACCAATGATTCCGTAGGAGGTTTTAATCATGACAAAAGACCAAAAAACAGAAGATATCTATGAGGCTATAGAGAAAGCTAGGAGTTCTGGCAAGATTAAGAAGGGTACCAATGAAACTACTAAAGTTGTCGAAAAGGGTATTGCTAAGCTTGTTATCGTTGCAGAGGATGTTAACCCTAAGGAGATTACCATGCATTTAGGACCTCTTTGTAAGGAGAAGGGTGTTGCTTGTGTTACTGTTCCTAGTAAGGCTGAACTTGGCGTATCTGCTGGCTTGCCTGTTGCAACTGTTTGTGTTGCTATAGTTCAGGAAGGCGATGCAAAAGAGTTAATCAAAAGGATTACTTCACAATAAAGATGGTAAAAGAATCTAAATCTCAAAAGGAGAAAGAAGAGAAATCAACTAGGCTGTTCACTCCTGCTGTTCCTGCTCGTGTTGAAGAACTAATTGGCAAGACTGGTACGAGAGGGGAGGCTACTCAAGTTAGGTGCAAGATTTTGGCTGGTCGTGATGAGAACAAGGTTATAGCTAGAAATGTACGGGGGCCTGTAAGGAAAGATGATATTCTTATGCTTAGAGAGACTGAAATTGAGGCTAGAAAATTAAATAGGGGCGGTAAATAATGGCTGAGTGTAGTTTCTGCAAAAAGGTTATCCCTAGGGGTACCGGTAAGATTTATGTTTTTAAGACTGGCAAAACCAGTAATTTCTGTTCTAGTAAGTGTGAGAAGAATGCTTTGAAGTTGAAGCGTTCTCCTAGGACTCAGAAATGGGTTACTAGTAAGAAGAAGTGATTAAGAATTAAACAAACTTTTCTTTGAACTTTGTGAAGAAGTCTTTTTCTGGTTTTATTTCTTCTTTTTTTTCTGCTAGTTTTTTTAGTATCTCTTTTTGTGTTCTATTCAATGATGTTGGTGTTTTTACTAGGATTTTTACTAGTTGGTCTCCTTTTCGTCTAGTGTGTACATCTTCTATTCCTTTGCCTGACATTCTGAAGATTGTGTGGCTCTGTGTTCCTGCAGGTATTTTCATTGATGTTTCTCCTCCCAAAGTAGGTATGTCAATTTCTGTTCCTAATGCTGCTTGTGAGAAGCTGATTGGTATTGTGAGCAGTACATTGTTTTTTTCTCTTTCAAAGACTTTGTGTGGTTTTACATACATTTCCACATAAAGATCTCCGCATCCTGATTCTCCTGCATCTCCTTCTCCGGAGACCCGTAATGTTGAGCCGTTGTCAACTCCAGGGGGTATTTTTATTGTGATTGTTTTCTTTTGTTTTTTCCTTCCTTGTCCTTTGCAGTTTTTGCATTCTTTTTTTGGTGTTTCTCCGTGTCCTCTGCAATTTGAACAGGTTGTTGTTTGGGATATTATTCCGAATGGTGTTCTTATGCTGCTTTTTCTTCTTCCTTTTCCGTTACAATCTGGGCATACATACATAGCTGCGTTTTCTGCTCCTGTTCCTTTGCAGTCTTCGCAATTTGTTGATCTTGATAGCTCTACTTCTTTTTTGACGCCGAATGCTGCTTCTTCGAATTCAAGTTCTATTTCACATTTGAGGTCTGCCCCATTTCTTCCTGCTCTGTTTCTTCCGCCGAATATGTCTCCTCCGAAGAATCCTTCAAATATGTCTTCAAATCCGAACCCTCCAGAATCCCCTGAGAATCCTTGGAACCCTTGGTCTGCTGTTCCGAATCTGTCGTAGTTTGCTCTTTTGTTTTCATCGCCTAGTGTTGCGTAGGCTTCGTTTATTTCTTTGAATTTTTCTGCTGAGCCTGTTTCTTTGTTTATATCAGGATGGTGCTGTTTAGCTAATCTTTTATATGCTTTCTTAATATCTTCAGGGCTAGCGTTTTTGTCTAGCCCTAATTTTGCATAGTAGTCTTTGCTCATTTCTATTTTTTGTATTGAGTGGTTTCTTTTAGGTCGTCTATAATTGATCTATAACGTTCTGTAATTTCTTCTCTTAAAGGCATATGGGGATAATTCTCTGGGTTTCTAAGTATAAGATACGTCTTATCAAAAGGTATCCCTGCATGTTCTGCTTTCAGTTGTCTTACGGCTTCTTCCCAAATATTTGCTGCCATTATTTCTAGTCTGTTCATTTTTTGTCCTCCTTCTTGTCTTCGAACTCTGCGTCTACTACTTTTTCGTCTTTTTTCTCTTCTTTTTGCGCTTGCTGTTTTGCTGCAGCTTCTTGGTAGATTTTTGTTCCTATCTCTTGGGCTAATTTATTCAGTTCATCCATTTTTTTCTTCATGTCTTCTGTGTCCTCTTTTGCTATGGCGTCTTTTAGCTCTTTTATTCCTGCTTCGATTTTTTCTTTTGTGTCTTTGTCTATCTTGTCAGAGTGTTCACTCAATAACTTTTCTGTTGTGAATGCGGTTGTTTCTGCCATGTTTTTTGTTTCTGCTTTTTCGAATCTTTCTTTGTCTGCTTCTGCGTGTTCTTCTGCTTCTTTTTTCATTTTTTCTATGTCTGATTTGCTCATGTTTGTGCTTCCGGTTATTGTTATTTTTTGTTCTTTGCTGGTTCCTAGGTCTTTTGCTGAGACATTTACTATGCCGTTTGCGTCGATGTCAAAGCTTACTTCTATTTGTGGTATTCCTCTTGGTGCTGGTGGTATTCCTAGTAGGTCGAAGTTTCCTATTAATTTGTTGTCGTTTGCCATTGCTCTTTCTCCTTGGTGCACTTTTATTGTTACTGCTGTTTGGTTGTCTGCTGCTGTGGAGAATATTTGGCTTTTCTTTGTTGGTATGGTTGTATTCTTTTCGATTAGTCTTGTGAATACTCCTCCAAGTGTTTCTATTCCTAGTGTTAGTGGCGTTACATCCAGTAGTAAAACATCTTTTACTTCTCCTGCTAGCACTCCGGCTTGTACTGAGGCTCCTAGTGCTACGCATTCCATTGGGTCGATTCCTCTTTCGACTCTTGGCCCCATTATGTCTTCTACGAATTTTTGTACTGAGGGCATTCTTGTTGGTCCGCCTACCATGATTACTTTTGTTATGTCTGCAGGTTTTAGTTTCGCGTCTTCCATTGCTTGGGTTACTGGTTTTTTGCACTTTTGTATGATTGGATCGACTAGCTCTTCCAGTTTGGCTCTTGTTATTTTCATTGTTAGGTGCTTTGGTCCGTCTTGGTTTGCTGTTATGAACGGCAGGTTGATATCTGTATCCAGTACTGTTGAGAGCTCGATCTTTGCTTTTTCTGCTGCTTCTCTCAGTCTTTGCATCGCCATTGTGTCTGTTGTCAGGTCGATTCCTGTTTCGTTCTTGAATGTGTCGGCTATGTGGTTTATCACTACATGGTCCATGTCTGTTCCGCCTAGTTGTGTGTCTCCGTTTGTTGATTTTACTTCGAAGACTCCTTCTCCTAGTTCCATGATGGTAACATCTAGTGTTCCGCCTCCAAAGTCGAATACTAGTATTTTTTGGTCTGTTTCAGCTTTGTCTAGTCCGTATGCTAGTGCTGCTGCTGTTGGTTCGTTTACTATTCTTACGACATCTAGTCCTGCTATTGCTCCTGCGTCTTTTGTTGCTTGTCTTTGTGCGTCATCGAAGTATGCTGGTACTGTTATGACTGCTTTTTCTATTTTTTCTCCGATGAATTTTTCTGCGTCTTTTTTGATTTTTTGCAGTATGTATGCTGATAGCTGTTGAGGAGTGTATTCTTTTCCGTGTAGCTTTACTTTGTGTTTTGTTCCCATCTTTCTTTTGATGGCCATTACTGTTCCTTCTGGATTGCTTACTGCTTGTCTTCTTGCTGGTTCTCCGACTAGTAGCTGTCCGTCTTTTGTGAATGCTACGACTGATGGGAATGCTTTTCCGTACATGCTTGCTCCTTCTGCGCTTGGTACTATTACTGGTCTTCCTGCTTCTAGTACTGCTGCTGCTGAGTTGCTTGTTCCTAAGTCAATTCCTATTATTTTTGCCATTTTTTTATTCCCCCTGTATATTCTTATTTTTCAAGTTTTTTTATTGGTATCCCAGAGATGACTTGGGTTGTGTCTATAATGCCGTTTATATGCTGATAGTTACAATTGATAACTGCTTCAACATTTTCTCTGACTAGTTTTTGCTTTACATCAAATGGTACGATGCAAGTATAATCAGAGCCATTTTTTCTCTCAAAAGTAATCCTCGGGTTCCATGATGCTGATATCACTTTGACTTTATAGCCTACAAGTTCTTCATATGCCTCTTTTGATTCTGGAAAAAAGCCTATTCCTAGTAATTGTGCGTCAAGGGTCTTTTCTTCTAGTTTTTGTTTCATTTTTTTTTCAAATGTTTTCATTATTCCTCCTTCCTGCTGATTTTTACTCGAGCAGGTCTTAGTATTTTGTCTTTGTGCAGGTATCCTTTTTGCAGTTCTTCTGTGATTATGTCTTCTTCTCCATTTTCTTGTATCAGTACTTCGTGCTTGTAGGGGTCTAGTTTTTGCCCTTTGGATTGTATTGGTGTGACTTGTTCTTCTGCTAGTAATTTTACTAACTGCTTGTGGATTAGTTCTATTCCTGTTTGTAGTTGTTCTTGTGTTGCTTGTGTTGTTAGTGTTCTTTCAAAGTCGTCATGTATGTTGAGCAGTTTTAGAAGCAATTGTGCTTTTGTGTAGTCTTTTATTTGTTCTTGCTCTCTTTCTGTTCTTTTTTTGTAGTTTTCAAACTCTGCTTGGAGTCTTTGCAGTTGCTCTGTTAGCTCTTTATTTTCATTATTCTTTTTATTTTTCATTCTGTTTGCACCATATTTCTTGTCGACTTAAGATTGACTTAGTTTAGGAATACTGTTTTTATATATAAAGTTTACGGAAAAGTGGGCCATAAACCGAAAATTATATAAAAAATTGCTATTTATTGAGGATTAATGGCTAAATTAGAGAAATTGTCTTTAGAAGAGATTGTCCGGCTATCTAAAAAGGTAAAGAGGTGGGAACAGATTAGACAGGGAATTACTCCTGAATTTTCTGGAAAGATCCCGAATACAAGTCTGATTGTACAAATAGGATATGAGATTCCTGGGAACTATACTTTAGGTTGTGAAGGCAGATCACTTTTATCACAAAATGTATGTGATTTTGGGAGATATACTTATTTTAACCATAAGCAAATAAGAAAGGTCTATCAGCGTGCCAAAGAATCCTGGGAGAGATATGGGAATTCTGTTTTTGAGAAAGAATGCCTTAAGCAGGCAATGAAACTGTTGAAATGACTCTGTTGATATAAGTGTTCAGTAAATGTCTTATTTGTCAAGTTTATAAAGAAATAAATAACCTTTATATATCTCCTTTTCTAAACTAGCTAAAATGAAAAAATTAACTAAAATATTAGCTTGTTCCTTGCCTTTGTTAGCATCATGCTACCCGGCAAGGATGTGCAAACAATCAGTAGACATAACGATATATGAATGTAGGATAATAGAGAGTTTCACAGATCAGGTCGCTGGAAGGTATTGGAGATTCACTGAGGCCCATGGTATCTGCACTATAGATGGATTCTTAGATAAGGAGTATGTTGTTCTTGTAGACAAAGGATGCAATACGAAGGTTGATGAGTATATGCAGGGGGATGAAAATCAGACTAGAGCAGATTTCGGAGAAAGTCTTGATAATTTTTTCTTGAAGATTAAGGAATCAATTGGAGATAAGCCTTTTGTTGAAAAAAGTGAAGAAATTATTAAAATGGAAAAGTCTCCTTTTAATAGAAAGAAGAGTCATCATTAACTAAATCTTCACACCTCTTTTTTTGGTTAGGATTTATTTACAGCAAGTACTGCAGCTGCACTTTTTGTGTAGGAACTTTTTAGCTATTGCAACTCCAATAACTATTAGCCCCAGCACCCACAATCCTGTGGATCCTACAAAGAGTCCTGTTACAAGCCATCCTACACCCAATAGTCCTAATCCTATAGCGTGGTGGCATAGGTGGGTTGGCATACTTATTTTTTTATTTGCTTTTGGCATTGACTTTTTAAAGGTGTTTTTTAAATAAAAAGCTTTGTATTCTCTAGGCTATACAAATTGTAGGTAGTTTTCAATAAAAATAACAACATTTATATACTACTTATTAGTAACAAATCCTAAAATGGAAACAAAATACGGTGTAATTTCAGATTTGCATGAAGACCCAAGAATAATAATTCCGGCTTTAAAGATCCTTAAAGAGCTTGGAGCAGATAAGATAATTCTAAATGGAGATATCGGCGAGGTAGTAAAAAATCTGGAACTGACTCAAAAACATTTGGCTTTCATACTTGAGAATTTAGGTAAAACAGGGTTAGAGTGTTATGTGCAGCCAGGCTCTCACGAGATAGTCCCTGGTTTCAGACCGGTATTAGAACATTTTGCAGATAAGTACGACAATATTTTTTCAGTATCAAGCATTGCTAAAAGGGAGTATGAAGATCACCACATAATACTTCTTCCCGGGTCGGATATAAGATCAGGAGAATACCAGCTTGGTACCGGGATTCCTACTGATCTCTATGTTAATACTGGGGAAGCATTGATCCCATATGATATTGCAGAAGAGGGGATGAAATTCGAAGGTTTTTTGAGTTTTCAGAATATGTGCGATTTACATGATAAAGTCACAGATCCTGAAAAGACAATCGTGTTCTGCCATGTTCCAAGAAGATTTCGTAATTTAGAAGAAGCAGTTGATATGGCTGAGTTCGGAGAGGCTACAGAGGATTTCACCAGTCAGTTTATCGCAGGTGGTATAAATATTGAGAAAGGCGCAATAATACCTAAAGGACTTGCCAAGGATTTTATGAGAGCAGGCTATCCTGTTGAGCTTAAGAAAAAGAATGCTGGAAATGAAGATCTAAGAAATTTATATGATGAGTTAGGAATTACAAAGGCAGTGAGCGGTCACTTGCATGAGAGCGGCCATAGGGCGAATGATTGTGATGGCAATCATGTAGAAGAAAATAATTTTGTTGATGATTTATTCTGGAACTCAGGACATATGGATGCAGGACAGACAGGCATCCTTACTGTTAGGGATGGTAAGGTCAGTTATCATAATATCAAGTTTGAAGGTAATAAAAATGGTATTTAAAACTATTAAAAAAACATTAGGTAGTTTGCTTTTAGGAGGTGCTTTAGCATTAAGTCCTATTTCAGCAGAAGCAGGGCAGAAGGA